>JAFXMP010000046.1 GCA_017530275.1 Clostridia bacterium
CTTGGCATTCCCGGCATCATGTGCATGGGCGGCGCGGGCGGATGCCTGATGCTGAACCTGATCGGTAAATCAGGCCTGCCGCCGGTGCTGATCGTGGTGCTTGGCATCCTGTCGGCCCTGATGTTTTCCATGCTCATGGGCCTGATTTATTCCTTTCTGACCGTGACGCTTCGGGCAAACCAGAACGTGACGGGCCTGGCCCTGACCACCTTCGGGGTCGGCCTGATGAAGGTGATCATGAGCAAGCTGACCGCCACCGTTTATCTGGTGGGCCCCAAGCAGCTTTACCGCTGGCCTTTCGCTGCCCGGCAGGACAGCCTGCAGTGTTTGGGCGTGCTGTTTTTTCTGGCCCTCATCATCGCCCTCATGGCGGGCTGGGTGCTGTTCCGCACCAAGGTGGGGCTGCATCTGCGCGCCGTAGGAGAAAACCCCGCCACGGCCGACGCCGTGGGCATCAACGTGAACCGCTACAAATACCTGGCCACCTGCATCGGCAGCGGTATCGCGGGACTGGGCGGCTTCTATTACATCATTGACTACATGGCTTCCCAGGAAGCGTATCTAAGCTTAGAAGCTTTCGGCTGGCTGAGCATCGCCCTGGTAATCTTCGCTCTTTGGCGGCCCCCGGTCACCATCATCGGCTCCACGGTGTTTGGCTTCCTGTTTTCCTGCTCCAGCTTCATCACCAACATTCCGGGCATTACCGTAACCATGGCCATGAAGCCCCTGCTGAAAATGCTGCCCTATGTGGTCACCGTTCTGGTGCTGATCATCTCCAGCATCCGCAACAAACGGGAGAATCAGCCGCCCTCTTCCCTGGGCCTTTCCTATTTCCGAGAAGACAGGTGAAATTATTTAACAAAAATTCGTAACAAAGAGTTACAAAAAAATTCTAAAAATATAAAATAGGCCTTGCCATCCATGTGAACCTGTGGTATAATCGGCCTGTTGTCACAAACGGGCGGTCCGCTACCGGCAGGAAGTGCCGGCATGAACGTCTATGAGGGAAGGAGGACACCATTCATGAGCGAAATCATCCGTTCGATCGAACAGGCGCAGCTCCGAACCGATTTGCCCAGCTTCAACGTTGGCGATACGCTCCGCGTATTCGTGAAGGTTGTGGAAGGCAACCGCGAACGTCTTCAGGCGTTTGAGGGCACCGTGATCGCCAAGCGCAACGGCTCCAGTCGCGAGACCTTTACCGTTCGCCGCGTATCCTACGGTATCGGCGTAGAACGCACATTCCCGCTGCATTCCCCCCGTGTGGATCATATCGAAGTGATCCGTCGCGGCAAGGTCCGCAGGGCGAAGCTGTACTATCTGCGCAATCTGCAGGGCAAGGCTGCCAAGATCAAGGAAGCCGGCCGCCGCTGATTTTTCTGAAAAGAACAAAAATGGCTTTGGGGAGAAAATGCTCCGCAAAGCCTTTTTTGTTCTTTCTTTTTTCCTTTATTCCTTCAGTGTCCCCGTCGCCACGCCTTCATAGTAATGCGTCATGGGATCATAGGATTTGACGGACTGCACGGTGACGCGTTTATCCTGGAAACGGAGAAGCATATCAAAGCCGCAGGGAGAATCGCCCACAGCGTAGCAGCGCACCCGAAGCAGCCCTTCCTCCACCCAGCCGCCGCTGGACAGGGCGGGCGTTTCGGGCCAGCCGGGATAGGGGATTCTCAGGTTTTTGCCCCGGCCGAAGGGTAGGGAAACCTGTCCCCGTATGTTTTCGTAATACAGGCAGTCGCCCTTTAGGCGCAGGGATTTGAAACCCAGTTGGTTTTCTCCGTCGAAAATGTATTCGCCAGCTTCCGGGATGGCGAATTTCTTATGATCCGGTACGGTGTGCATTTTCAGTTTGAGGGTCACAGGTTCTGAATCCTCTTCTCCGAGATAGGGGTAGATTTCCTCGAAGAAAGCGTTGTAAATGCGCTGCACGCCGCAGGGGTCCAGCCGGGTATCGGCAATGGTAGAAAGCACCGCTTTCTTTGCCGGACAGATCACCGCCAGCTGCCCCCCAAGTCCGTACATGGCAAAGCCTGCCCTTGTGCGCCAGCACTGCCAGCCGTAGCCGTATTTTTCCTCTTCGTTGGCCTGGAGCAGGGTTTCGATGTGTTTTTTGCCCATTTCCTTTGCGAACCAGGCGGGCACCACGCCCTCTCCCCCGTTCAGCAGGCAAACCGCTACCCGGTGCAGATCCCGAAGGCTCATGCACAGGCCCGTGCCCCCCTGACAGCAGCCGGAGGGGTCCCGCAGCCAATAGCGCTCATCCTGGCAGGCCAGGGGCGTGAACAGCCTTTCTTCCAGGAAATCGATTACTTCCTGGCCGGATAAGCGTTTCACCAGCGCCGCGAACGCCTGAGAACAGCCGGTATCGTAATAGAACACCGTGCCCGGCTCATGGGTGGGGGCGCCGGTAAAGAAGGGCTTGGCCCAGTTTTCGTCCACGCCCTCCCGATACTGGGTCCAGCGGTAGCAGGTGGCCATGCGCAGCATGTCCCGGATCGTCAGACGCAGCAGCCTGCCGTCGGGATTTTCAGGCAGCCAATCCTGGAAGAAATCGGCAATGTGACTGTCCAGGGAAAGCTTGCCGTCGTCAATCAGCATGCCCACGGCAATACCCGTCAGGGTCTTGCTGACGGAATACATGCGGTGGGGCCGGCCCTCCTTGAAGGGCGCATAGTATGCTTTGGCTTTTTCTTGGCCGTTCACGGTGAGAATGAAGCCGTGCATGTTCACGTCTTCCTTTTTCAGGCGCGCCACAAAACGGTTGATGCGGTCCGCTAAACGGTTATCCGGCATAAGCAGTTCTCCCTTCCCGCAGAAGCTGTTCCTCACAGGCCGCCTGGATGTAAGCGCCTGTGGCTTTCAAATCGAAACTAACCACGTTTTCACTGATGTAATAGTCAAAGGACCCATCCCGCCCGGAAGCGCCGCCCAGGCCCGCGCCCTGGCAGCACTTTGCGATGAAGTATTCTCCATTCAGCATCCGCCCCACAAAATGAAGCTGAATGGCTTCAAAGCTCTTTTGGGCCTTTATGCCAAAGCTTTTGGGCAGCAGGCCCAGCCGCGCGCCTTTGAGCAAGGCGTAATCGATCAGGCAGGAGCCGGAGGATTCCAAATAATTGCCCAGCCGTTCCGGGTAATCCAGCACCTGCTGCCACACGCCCTCCTGCCGGATGGACAGCAGCGTTTCCGCCTGTTCTCGGAATATCCCTTTGACAGCCTGATAGGTTTCGTGCTTTTTCGGCAATAATTCCAGGCTGTCCGCCAAAGCCGTCATGTACCAGCCCACCGCCCTGCCCCAGGAATGAGCTGATTGACCGCTGAAAGGCATGGCCCAGGGCTGCTCAAATCTTTCATCCCACCCATGATGCAGCAGGCCGTCAGCGAGATTAAAGGTATGTTGATACGCCAAAATCAACTGATAGGCCGCGTCGGTCTGGGCTTCCTGATCGGGGCCGAACGCCGCTTCATATTGCAGGTAAAAGGGAATAGCCATGTGCTGCCCGTCCAGCCACATTTGATAGGGATAAATCTTCTTGTGCCAGAAGCCGCCGTCGCTGGTGCGGGGCTGTTCATCCAACTGGGAGCGGAGCAGCGCAGCCGCTTTTCTGAATTTCTCTTTGCCCGTTTTCTGCCAGAGGTAAATCAACTGCCGCCCGATGCAGAGATAATCCAGGTTATACGCTTCCCGTTCATACCCAGCAGGCACGCCATTTTCATCCACCATGCCATCCAGCGCGTTAAAAATGTAAGAAAAGTATTTTTCATTCCCAGTGAGGGAGTACAGCATTTCCATGCCCCGCCAGACCACACCGTAATCGTAGCTCCATTTTCTATTCAGCAGCCCGTTCCTTTGGATCGTACAGTCGGCCAATATCTCAGCAGAATGGGGCATGTACTCGGTCAGCATAGCATGCTGTCCTCCCGTTTGAGCAGGTCGGATGAATCTCCTGTTTCTGCCTCGAAATCCTTCAATCCAATGTCCTCTCTCCGCAGGATTGCCAAAAACAGTGCCGCCAAACGAATAGCGCCCCGTTCCTGCAAATGGCTGTTATCCGAAAGGCCGTCGGGATAGTTTTTGCTCCCTGCGGGCACATGGCAGAAAATGTCTTTCGTGCCTTCTACACCCGCTTCCTGGAACAGCGCCATGGTGGCCTTTTCCAGGTCGATGAGCTCGACCCCGCGATAGTTCGCTAAGTTCCGCATGGCATCCGGGTACGCGCCGTGAGTGCCCACCAGCTTGCCATCCTCATTGAACAGACGCCGTGCGACGGGCGTGACCAGAATGGGTTCCGCCCCCTGCCGCCGGGCCGCGTCGATGTACATGCCCAAATATTCGGGATAGGTGATCCGGGGATCGGTGCTCCGCTCCGCGTCCTTTTTTTCATCGTTGTGGGAGAAGGAAACGATCAGCTTATCCCCTTTGCGCAGGCACAATTCGATGAAGTTCAGCCGCTTTTCCGCAATAAAGCTTTTGCTGCTGCGGCCGTTCACGGCGCAGTTTTCCACGAATACGTTCCACGGGATCAGGGCTTGCAGTTTCTGCCCCCAACCCATCATGGGATACCGGTCCGGGGGATAATCGGCCATTGTGCTGTCGCCGCATAGGAACCAGGTGGGCACGCGCCTGTCAGGCCGCCAGTTATCCCAGCAGCCGATGATCTCCTGGATGGTCAGGCAGGCGGCCTCCTCGGCAGTCATGCGCTTTTGGCTGGGATGCCGGGTACTTTGATCCGCCCGCGCACCGGTGGTGCCAAATTCGGCGTACCGCTCTGTGACCACTTTCACAGCGTCCCAGTCGCTGAACCCCAAGGGGGCCACGTGCTCGTCCATATCGCAATGGAGGAACACGGTTCGGGCGAACCGCCGCCAGGGACGGCCCAGAAAGCCCTGGCCTTCCTCGCACTCTCCAGTCAGCTTGCAGTCATGGAACACCAGGCCGTAGGGCTGGCCCTCGGCGGTATTGGCGGCGGTATACATGCCGCCCCGGGCGTTCATGAACAGGGTGCAGCGCTCGAACCAGCAGCGGTAGGGGCCAAAGATGAAGTCCACGTCCCCCTGAATATAGCAATCCTCAAAATATTGGCGGCTGGAGGTTTCGGGGCTGTCGCCGATGGATTCCACCACCTCCGCTTTTCCCTGGCGCGGCGCGATGAAATCCACCACCTTTTTCATTAACGGCCCGCAGAACAGCGTATCCTGATGGGCGATCATGCGCACGTTGCGCCACACGCCCCGGTCTCCCGCCGCGTATACGGCCACGGCCTGGCCCACGTCGCGCCCGTCTCCCGCGTCGTTGCGGATGGTCAGGTTTTCCACCTCCACGTTATGGCCTGTCACCATGAAGGTGGCGCTTAAAAAGGTGCCCCCCTCGTTTCCATCCGCATCCAAATCTTTGGCGCAGCCGGAAGCGGTGATCACCGTGCGATCCCGGGCTTCGCCGATGATGCGCACATTGTCCTTGTTCACCACCACGCGTTCATGATATTCGTCCATGCGCAGCAAAAGGATGGTGGGCGCGCGTCCACCCCCCGGAATAAAGTCGATGGCCTGCTGAATGGAGGCAAAATCCCCGCTGCCGTCCCTGGCGATGATGTACACAGCACATTCCTCTTTTCATCAGTTAATCATTATTTGTTGGACGCTTTAAGTCACGAAAAGGGCACGCTGGGGCTATCCGCCCCAGACCCCGACCAGGAGGATGATCCTCCTGGACCTCTCGCCTGCGGAAATAACGGAATGGGACGAAGCAACTATTTCCCACAGCCGCACGAAGAAAACGGCCAATCTTGACGCCGTCATGCTTCTGGCCCGGCCGCTGAAAGCGGCCAGCCCGGATGCAAAGCATCCGGGGAAAGCCGGGAAAATCCCAGGGGGAAAGCGAGCTTTCTCCTGGGGATTGTTCCCTGGCTTTCTATGGGCCAGAAGCCTTCTAACTTGCGTTCTTCCCAGCGCTTCAAGCGGAAATTGTTTTCTCCCCAACAGTATTTTTCTCTTAGCTGGGTCCAGGGGCCATGCCCCTGGCGCGGGGTTTAGGGGC
>JAFXMP010000047.1 GCA_017530275.1 Clostridia bacterium
CCACATGCTTGTTCAGGATTTTTTCCAGGTAGAAATCCTTCACCGCGGCGTTGACGGTCAGGCCCGCGTTTTCCAGCGCGGCCACCAGATCCACCGCGTCGGCGTTGCCCGCTTTCAGGTCGCCGTTGGCGTAGGGATAGGGGGCGTAAGCGGCCAGGCCGAAGAGCACCACTTCCCTGTCCTTGGAAAGCGGCAGCACGCCGTTGTCATTCTTCATGACCACGGTGCCTTCCTCGCCCTCCCGGATGGCCAGGGCCTTGGCGGCGGCCATCATGTCCTCGATGGTGGCGTAGTCCTTCTGGAACCGGGCCGCGCTTTCATCGTTGATGGTCACGTAGCTGCTGGTGCCCAGCATGCCGTCGAGCTGGCTGCGGTAGTTCTCCGTGATGCCAGCGCCCAAGCTGGAAACCACGAACAGGCAGGCCATCAGCGCCGCCAGGCCCCGGAACAGGGAAGCAAATTTCTGGGATTTCATGCGATGCTTCATCCTTTCTTTTGGATGGTTTCATGCCATCCTGATTTGGGTTCCTCCTTATAAAATGAATACGGGATGCCCCGCATCACTTCCAAAAGAAATGGGGTGTCAGTTCAGATCAAAGGACAGGAAATCGAAGGTGCCGCCCTTACCCTCCACGCTGAAATACAGGGCTTCCTTTTCGGAAAGACCGGCGGGCAATTTGCCGGTAAAGGCTTTTTCCTGCAAGGCGGTTTCCACAGGGATGCGGCAGACAGGTTCCCCGTTTTCCTGGGCCCTGACGGTGACAGTACAGCCGTTGCCGTAGCCCTGGAGATGTACGGTGATTTCTTTCGAGTCCCGCAGATCAAAATACTTAAAGCCCACGGTGCAGCCGGTACAGAAGTTGGACACATATTGCTCCGGCCCTTCCTCCCGATCCTTGCCCTTCTGGGTCAGGAAGGGGTTGTCTGCCTTGGGATATTTGATCATGCTCATGAACCGTGTGCCGCTTTTGCCGTACACGTTGCAGGCGATGTAAGAGGGATAGCTGCCCTTGCCGGACAGGGGCGCTCCGTTCAGGCCGCAGGAGGTCATTTCCGCCTGATAGAACTTCCCGTCCTCAAAGCGGATTTCTTCGGCGCAGGCTTGGCGCGAGCTCTGCTTCCGGTTGGAATGTCGGTGATAGAAAATGTAATACTTGCCGCCTATTTCGATCAGGCTACCGTGGGTGTTGCCGGTGCACATCCGGGCGTGCTTCACGTCCGGCACGCCGGGCAGGCCCACGTCCCCGCAGGAGACCAGGATGCCGCCGTACCGGAAGCCCCCGTCAGGCCTGTCGCTCACCGCGTAGCATAGATTATGGCTGTTCAGAGAGCTGTAAATGAAGTAATACTTACCATTGAATTTGCGCATGGAACTGGCTTCTCCGAAGGGCTGTTCCTCAAAAGCCGTGCCTTTGGCCTCGTCCCCGGTCAGCACGCCGATATAACGGAGTTCGTCCCCGGAAATCACGGTGAGCATATCCTTCGTATCCAGTTCAAAGAACATGGGGCCCTTTTTCGTGGGGGCGGAACCGTCCAGAAGGATGGGGTTGCCGCCAAAGGCAAAGCCGGTATACAGGTACAGCCGCCCGTCCTCGTCCATGAGGCAGCCGGGGTCGAACTGGAAGGGCTCGTTCCGTTTACCGATGGGCGTGCCGTCCTGATATTTCACATAGCCATAAAATTCGTACTTTCCGGCAGGCTCGTCGCATACCGCCACGGAAATCATTTTCGTACCGCCCATGAAGTAATAAAGGTAATACCGTCCGTCCGGGCCTGCCACCATGTCCGGTGCGGCCAGGCCATTGGTCAGGCGCACTTTGGGCGCGGCGGGGTCTTGTTCCCGCTTGTAGATACAACCGTGATACGTCCAGTTGCCCAGATCATCCACCGGGGCAGACCAGCACACGTAATCTCCCAAACAGAAGTTCAGGCCGTTGAACAGGTCATGGGAACCATACACATATACCCTGCCGTTCACAATGTGGGGCTCGGCGTCCGGCACATATTCCCAGCTGGGCAGATAGGGGTTAAAGGCTTGCCTGGTCTTCATGTGCGATTCCTCCTTAGATGAAATATCGGTCGATGATATACGCTGGCGTGCAGCTCCATGCGTGGCAATAGCTGTTCACGATCATGCCGCCATAAGGAGATGCGTGCAAGTCGGACGGGTCGTAGCATTCCCAGAAGGTGTCGGCCCCCGCGTTCAGCATCCCGCCCCAATAAGCCCGCACGTGTTTTTCCGCTGTTTCCTTCAAACCCGCTTTCAGCAGCGCCGTTACATAATAATGGTGCATGTAAGGCGTCGCCATCCGAGGCGCGCCGGGCATTTTCAGTGCTTTTTCAAAGGCGACGTGCGCCTTGCCGTCCGGCATCACGCCCGCCAGGGTCAGCCACACCTGGGTGTGAATGGAAATCTGCCCGTCGGACAGAAAGCATTGTTCTTCCTCTGACCAGAAATGCTTGAGCGCCGCTTCCCGCAGGTTGGCCATCCGGTTTTCATAGGCGGTCTGCCTCTTTCCGTTTCCCGCCCGCGAACACAGCGACGCGCAGGCGTCCAGAGAAAGGATCAGTACACCCTGCAAAGCGGCGGTGCGGTCGAGCAAGTCGCTCCAATCAATGAAGCCCACTTTCCCGGCGTCCGATTTCAGTACGTTTTCGGTGTTCAGCCAATGGTTAAGCACCCAATCCGCCTGCTCCAAAGCGGGTTCCAGCAAATCTGCCAGCGCTTCTATGTCGCCGGTTTCAGCCAGGTATTCTTCCAGCGCCACGGGATAAAGCAGGGCGTAGTCCATCAAATAAGTATCGTCCGCGACCGGTTCCGGAGAAGTGAACACGTTGGCGCTCATGCGCCCATCCGGAAACCGGGTACCAGCGAACAGGTACAGGCAGCGCTTGATCACATCTAAACTGCGGAAGGAAACATAACTCGTAAGCGCTTCCAGCCTGAGGTCACCTAACCACAACCGCTGGTCGCGCTTGGGCCCGTCCTCCAGCACGTCCTGGGTACATTCGGCCAGGGTACGCAGGCTGGCGTCGTAAATGCGCTTGAGTTCTCCGTCTGGGAAGCGCTTTTCGGGAACATTTGCCCAGTTTGCCGCGCTTTCGGCCCGGCACATCATGTCCTTGAGCACCAGTTGATATTTTGGCGAGGTATCCAGAACTGTGAGGTGCACATAGCGGAAGGCGTACCGCCGTGGCAATGTGATTACCGCTGGCAGCTTGTCCAGGTGAAGCCTTTCCTGCTGGATCCAGCTGCGGGACAGCCAGCCATGATAATCCTCCGGGTTTTCCGTCAGTTCCCCTGCCATTTCCGCAAAATCCAACTGGATAAACGCGGGCGCGTCCTGATGAGACCCCGCGGTGGAAAGATTCAGCGTCAGCCGTCCCACCAGATGCCGCCCGAAGTCCATAAGTACCTGATCGCCCCGATACAGCGGACGGGCTGAAAGGGATTCTGTCGCCACCGTTTCCCCGTTGACGTGGCAGACTGGGGGAATCGGATAATCCGTATATCGCAGGGCCGGTTTCAGCGCTTCCGCTTTTGCCAGCAGGCGCGAATCGCTGCGGGGCTGAAAGTCCGGGATAATGGAGATCAGTTCCATGTGTGAGCACCTTTCGTCGAAGGAATTTAAAAAACGGGTAAATCATTTTTCGATTTCTATTATACAGAAAAAAACGCTTTGCGCTATGTCTATTTTTGATCTGTTTAACTGATTTATTTTAAGATTTCAATTGTTCTAAATGTTATTTCGGGGATATAATAATCCATTTTCATTTTTAAAATTTATTTTGCGCAAAAGAATTGACAGAAAGTCAAAACGCATGTATACTGAGTTTATCATGAAAGGGGGGAGTGTATGGATGAAACACGGGTGATGGCCCAATTGTGCGCCCTCAATGAAAGCGAACTGTTCTATCGGAATTACCGCCTGGCGAAGTTTTCTCCCAGTGGATTTGAAGCGTTTCTGAAGCAGATCGACCCGGAACAAGTACGGCGGCTGGATTTGATCGTTCCCGAATGGCCGGACACCATCCAATCGGAATACCTGGACAACCAGTTCTTTTCTCCTGATCGTAAGGTTGGCATCCATGTGTTCAAGCACAACTGCTACACCCCGCCGATCCCCCACCGCCATAATTTCTTTGAATTGTTTTACGTGCTGGAGGGCCGGTGCGCCCATCAGGTGCGCGACCATACTTCCACGATGACCACGGGCGATCTGTGCTTCATCCAACCACGCGTCACCCACGCCCTGGACGTGAGCGATGAAAGCGTCATTATCGACGTGCTCATCCGCAAGTCTACCTTCCGGCATTACTTCTACAGCATCCTCCAGGGTGACAACCTGCTGGCGAATTTCTTCATGAGCACGCTTTACAGCGAACGGGGTATCGACTACCTGATTTTCCACACCGGGGACGATATGGATCTGCACCGGGCCTTTGTGGAGCTGTGCGGCGAATTCATGGAACGGCAGGATTACTATTCCATGCTGGTGAACGCCATTGTGACAAAGATTTTCGTGCTGCTGCTGCGAAAATATATGAACGCCTGCGATCTGCCCAAGGATCAGCTTCATGAATCTCAATCCGCTGTGCGCATCGCACGGTATCTCCAGACCAACGCCGCCACCGCCACCTTAGGCGGTATGGCCGCGGAATTCCACTACACCCCGGAATACGCCTCCCGCCTCATCAAGCAGATGACGGGGCAGACCTTCATTCAGCTGCTCACCACTGTCAGGATGGAAAACGCCGAAAAGCTGCTTAGGGATACAGCCATGCCCGTAGCGGACATTGCCGCCGCCGTGGGCTACGAGAGCAGCGAGCACTTCATTCGCACCTTCCGCAAGCATGTGGGCATGACCCCAAGCGGCTATCGGCAGAAAAAACGGGCGTAGCATCAAAAAGCATACATACAGAAAGGATGATTCCCATGAGCCAAACCAAGCAAAGTTTCTTTGACAAGCTGCCCAGCCTGATCAAAAAGTCCAATGTGACGCTCTTCCCGGAAGGCGCCATCGGCTACCTGATCGGGCCCACCCTGGCGTTGGTCGCAAATTCCATCCTGGCGAATTACTTCAATAAATACATGACCGACGTGCTGAACATCAACAGTTGGGCCAGCGAATTCTTCAAATGGCTGCCCGTGGTGTCGGTCATTTTCGTGGTGCTGGGCAACATCATCGTGGGCCGTCTCATGGACAAGAGCTCCTCCCGGGCGGGTAAGGCGCGGCCCCTGCTGTTGATCTCCGTGCCCATTTCCTTCCTGGCGCTCTTGATCCTGTTCGTGATCTCCCCCTTAGCGACGGACACCATCAATACACAAGGCCAATCCTTGGCCCTGGTGTGCATCGCCATCGGGTATAACCTGTGGTTCGCCATCGCCTATCCCATGTACTACACGCCCCACGCAGCCCTGGTAAACCTGTCCACCCGCAACAGCAAGGACAGGACGCTGCTGGCCACCCTGTCCAACGCCACGGCGCTTGCCGCCATGGGCCTTTCCACCATGATCCTGCCCTTCTTCCTGTCGCTTTTGTTCGTGCCCCAGACCACCAACCTGCCCGAAGGAGCAGTGCTGCTGGAAAGCGGCGAATACGCCCTGAACGGCGCGGTGCTCTATGACGCACAGGCTTCCTACGCCCACTGGAAAATCTTCGTGATCGCCCTGACCGCCATTACCGTGGTGGGCGCGCTGGTGGAATTCATGTTCACCCGGGAGCGCGTCACCGAGGAATCCATGAACCAGGGCGAAAGCGCCGCCCCCAAAAAAGCACTGCCCATCAGCCAGCAGGCGAAGATTTGCTTTGCCGATAAGTTCTGGATCATCATGATGGTGTTCTTCTTCTGCTTCCAGCTGGGCGGCATGGCGAAGAACGTGAGCCAGCTCTACTTCTGCCAGGCCATGTTCCCCAACGCCGACGGCGTATACACCATTGCCAACGGCGGCAACATTTCCGGCTTCCTGGCCATCATCGGCGCTATCCCCACTGCCGTGGGCATGGTGGCGGCTCCCATCCTGGCGGGCAAGATCGGCAAAGGCAAGGCCATCTTCTGCGGCGCGATCTTAGCCGTGGCGGGCGGCCTTCTGGGCTTGATCGCCCCCACGAATCTGGTGCTGGTGTACGTTTCCTTCATCCTCAAAGCCCTGGGCTCCACACCCGCCATGTACCTTTCCATGGCGCTGCTGGCTGACGTGCTGGATCATCAGGAAGCCATTCACGGCCAGCGAACCGACGGCTTGACCATGACCATCTACGGCGCGATCATGGCTGGCATGACCGGCGTGGCCACCGGCATCCTGAACATCGTGCTCTCCAACGTAGGCTACGCTGCGGACAACATTTCCTCCGCGGCCATCCGCGGGGCCATGCCCTGGGTGTTCATCGGCGTGGAAACCTTCTGCTATGCGGTGATCTTCCTGTTCTTCCTCTTCATGGGCGTGGAAAAGTTCGGAAAGTTCGACCATGAAGCCATCGTGATCGACCAGAAAGCCGCCGCGGCCAAAGAGGGCAGGACGTATGTTTCCGCGGAAGAAAAGATTCGTCTTGAAGAAGGCGAGGAAGCCTACCAGGCGGAACTGAAGCGCCAGGCCGACGCCAAAGCCGCAGAAGAAAAGCGCCTGTCCAACCCAGACGAGGCAAAGAAGGACGCCGCCGTCCGCCAGGAATTCAACGCCCTGCGCAAGGCACACGGAAAACAGGAAATCTGATACTTTTTTGATACTCTTGCCCGGGCAAGGCTCCGGGCTGAATAAAAGGAGGAATATGTATGTCTGTCAATCGTTTCGTTCTCAACGGCGTATCCTACCATGGCCATGGAGCCATCAACGAGATCCCGGGCATCGTAAAGGCTCACGGGTTCAAAAAGGCCTTCGTCGCTTCTGACCCGGATCTGGTAAAATTCGGCGTTACCGCCAAGGTGACCGATCTGCTGGAGAAGAATGGCATCGCTTTCGCCCTCTATACGGATATCAAACCTAACCCCACCATCGAGAACGTGCAGCACGGCGTTGAAGCCTATAAAGCCAGCGGCGCGGATTTTATGATCACCATTGGCGGCGGCTCCTCCATGGACACCGGCAAGGGCATCGGTATCGTGGTGAACAATCCTGAATTTGCGGACATCCGCTCCCTTGAAGGCGTGGCCCCCACCAAGAAGCGCACGGTATTTACCATCGCCGTGCCCACCACCGGCGGCACCGGCGCGGAATCCACCATCAACTATGTGATCACCGACGTGGAAAAGAAGCGGAAGTTCGTCTGCGTGGATCCCAACGACATCCCCGATGTTGCGGTTGTCGATCCCGAAATGATGGCCTCCATGCCCAAGGGCCTGACCGCCTCCACCGGTATGGACGCACTGACCCACGCCATCGAAGGCTACACCACCGGCGCGGCGTGGGAGCTGAGCGACTGCCTGAACCTGGAAGCCATTCAGCTGATTGCCAAAAACCTGCGCAAGGCCGTGCAGAACGACCCCGACGGCAGGGAAGGCATGGCCCTGGCCCAGTATGTGACCGCCATGGCCTATTCCAACGTGGGCCTGGGCATTGCCCATTCCATGGCGCATACTCTGGGCGCGGTGTACGATACGCCCCACGGCGTGGCCTGTGCTATGATGCTGCCCATCGTGATGGAATTCAACGCGGAATATACCGGTGAGAAGTTCAAAAAAATCGCGGAAGCCTTCGGCGTGGATACCACGGGTTTGGATCAGGCTGCTTACCGCAAAGCCGCCGTGGATGCCGTCCGTCAGCTGTCCGTGGATGTGGGCATCCCTACCAAGCTGGAAAAACTGAAGGAAGAGGATCTGCCTTTCCTTTGCGAATCCGCCGCCGCTGACGCCTGCGCTCCCGGCAATCCCCGCCCCGCCAGTTTGGAGCAGTTCGAGGAAATGTTCCGTAAACTGATGTAATTCAGCATTAATTAAAGGGAAGGCCAATCGACATCCGATTGTGGCCTTCCCACTTTTTTATATCACTGTGTGAGAACCGGAATCATTGGGAGACACTGCCTAGGAGGGTCTTCAAACCCCTCTTTTTTGAATACCCCTACCTTTTCATCCGTTAAATTGTATCAAAATGCGATACTACACATCTATGTAGTAGCTGATTTTGATACAAGCGAATAATTAAATCATAGGCCGTGAAGCCGTTGAAATATAAGGTCACTGAAAAAGGTACGCTGGTACAAGAAGGGCAGCGTATCTTTTTCAGTTACAAGTGAGAATAACAGGCGAATTAGCAAATTGGAACATAAAATCGG
>JAFXMP010000048.1 GCA_017530275.1 Clostridia bacterium
CGGGGCGGCGGCCTGGTGGTCGTGCATTCCGGCCTGACCATCGGCGGCGAAGCGGAGCCCCAGCCCGCCTATACCGAAGTGGCCGGCGGCTATTTCATCTCGCACCCGCCCCGGGAAACGACCCATGTGCGCGTTACGGCGGAAAACGAAATCACCCGCGGGGTCAGGGACTTTTCCGAACGGGACGAGCACTATCAGATCGCGATCACCGCCCGGGACATCGAGCCTTTCCTTGAAACGGCGTCGGACCACGGCGGCGTTACGATCAGCGGCTACCGCCGGTATTTCGGCCGGGGCCGCGTCGTGGCGCTCACGCCGGGGCATACCCTGGGCGTGTGGAAAAACCCGGAGTTTCAAAAGCTGCTGAAGAACGCGATCCGCTGGGCGGCGGGAAAATAAAAAAACGCGCGCACGGAGGAAACGCATTGGAAAAAAAGAAAAGAGGAATCGGGGCATGAAACACGCAATGGTCACCGGATGCGACCGCGGGCCGGGCTTGCATTCGGCCTGGGAATTGCTCAAAAGGGGCTACGATATGGCCGCGTGCTATCTTCGGGATCCGCCCGCGGGATCCGCCGCCGGCATTTTGAAAACCATCCCGGATGGGAAGCTGTCCGGTAAAGAAAAGGCCGATGTATCTGGATTATGCGGGCAAGGAACTGCCATGGTGATGAAAAGGGGGCGTTTTCCAGTTTCCTGGAATCGCCCCCCCCATTTCTTTCCGTATGGATCCGCCCGGGATTATTTCGCCGGTTTTTTGACGCGCTTGTTTTCATACATGATCTCATTCGCCCGGTGCAGCACATCGTTCACCGAGCGGTCGTTCCGGGCGTCATATACCGCGATGCCGATGGAGACGTGCACCTGCTCCCACTGATTCGCGGTGGTGGCGTTGATATCTCCTACGACTTGCTCGAAGAGCTTTACGAGGGCTTCCCGCGCCTGGTAATCCGCATTTTTGAGGATCACGGCGAACTCATCCCCGCCGATTCTGAACACGGGGCTGTGCTGGAATACGCGGCAAATGACGGTGCAGGCGGCCTTCAGGTACGTGTCGCCCTTGTCGTGGCCATACTTGTCGTTGATCGCTTTCAGATCGTCGCAGTCAAACATGCCGATGCCGAATTCTATCTGGCCCATTTCCTGATCCATTTTCGACTGCAAATCGTCAACGGCCGTCGCGAAAGCGCCCTTGTTCTTGACGTGGGTCAGCGCGTCCACGTATACCTGCCTGTTCAGATCGGAGATATGATCCTTCATATGGCCGGACATCTGCTTGAAGGTATTCGTGAGCCTGCCGACCTCATCGTTCCCTTTGTAGTCCAGCTTATAATCATAGTTGCCGTTTTCCGCCTGCTCCGCGGCTTCGGTCAGCTGTTCCAGGGGCTTGGTGATCCGCCGGGTATAGAACATGATGAACAGGCCGGTCGCCAGCAGCGCCGCGACGGCGCCGATGATGATATTCCTTAGCAGCGAATACCATTCGCCCTCCACCTCGGAGACGGGCACCGCCACGTTCAGGCGCATCCCGTTGTTCAGCGGAAGCCATGCCGCCAACTTTTTCACGCCCTTAAAGGTGTAAGAAAGGAAGGTGCTCTCTCCAACCGCGCCGTCTGGAATCGCCGGCTTCGTCTCCTCGGTGAGGGAGCTTACGTCGATCCGGGGATGGTAGAACAGGTTCCCTTCCGCGTCGCTCAAATAGGCGTAGCCGTTGCCGTAGAGCCGGATGCTGTCCACCTGCTCCGCCAGGGTGGTATAATCCACTTCGATCCCGATGACGCCGAAAAACCGGCCCCGCCAATTGACCGGGACGTTATAGGAAATCACCCGCTTGTTCAGATTGTCCGTGATGTACGGCGAAAGCCAGACCGGTTCGCCTTTGTATTTCGGAACGGTGAACCAGACCAGGCTGGAGGTGTCCGAGGTGTCATAGAGCGTGATATCCGTCACCTCATGCTCCTCGAACCCTGTGCCGTTCAGATCGGTGTACCAGAAGCCCTTGACGGTTTGAGTGATCTCCGGATCGATGCGGTAATAATACGTCAGCACGCCGTTTGTCTTGGACGCGATGCCGTCAAAGCACGCTCTCACGCGCTCTATATGCTGCTCGAGCTGGTCCTCCTTCAGCATGTTCAGATCCGTTTCCGCATAGGAAGCGACCTGCCTGACCGATTTCTGCACGCTGTTGAAATAGTAATCGATATTTTTTTCGCCTGTCTCGCACAGCAGCAGGAGCAGCTGCTCGGTTTTGCGATGCTCGTTTTTCCGGATAAAGACCGTGCTGAAAAGCGTGATGATCGTCAGGGCCAGAAGAATGACGCACACTGTCATCAAAGTGATTTTTGTCCGCAATGACCGCATTGTGAGAGCACCTCCAAAAATATGTTTTTCGTCCGTGGGGCGTGCGTATTTATACAGAATCCTTCAGATTCTGAAGATGCTGGGCTTCAAACTCCCTGGGATGGAGCGGCTTGGAAAAATAATACCCCTGAACCAGCGCGCAGCCCAGGTCCTTGAGCAGCCGCAGCTGGGATTCCGTTTCCACGCCTTCGGCAACGACCGGCACATTCAAATTCTTCGCGATGCCGATAATCAGGGCGACCAACTGGATGTTTTTATTGTCATACTCGATATTCCGGATAAACGTCCTGTCCATTTTCAGCACGTCGACGGGCATGGCGGACAGCATGTTCAGCGAGGAATAGCCGGTGCCGAAATCATCCATCTCCACCGTGTATCCTTTGTCCCGCAGCCGCTCCACCACCCGGATCACCTGATCTGAGTTTTCGGTATATGCGGATTCCGTCACCTCCAGCTTGAGCGTCTCATGGGCCAGCCCGTTCTGGGAAATAAGGTTTTCCAGCGTTTTTTCCAGCTCCGGGTCAAACACGTCCACCCGGGACAGGTTCACCGACACCGGCACCGTCACCCCGTACTGCGCCCGCCAGCGGGCGATCTGCCTGGCCGCCTCCGCCCAGACATATTTATCCACTTCTCCGATCTTGCCATTGCGTTCAAACAGCGGGATAAACGTATTGGGCGGGATCGTGCCCAATTCCGGATGCTGCCAGCGGATCAGCGCTTCCGCGCTTACGAGCCTGGGCGGTTCGGTTTGGATGTTGAATTTCGGCTGATAATGGATCTCGAATTCATAGTTGTCCAGCGCGCGGCGCAGATCATTCAGCAACCGCTGGTCAAGGAGCTCGCGTTCCCGCACTTTTTCATCAAAGACGATCAAATGCTCCTTGTAATGCCCGCGCGCCATCGTGCAGGCCGTCCGCGCCATGTCGAACTGCTGCACCGGCTCCATCGTTTCCTGCCAGGGCATCACGCCCATACGCAGGCGGATGCTGGCGTTCGGCGCCAAATCGTTCAGTTTGGTCTGCAGACGGTCCAGGATCTCCTGATACTTGTTCGTATGGCGGCAATAAATATCGAAGCGGTCTGCCCCGAAGCGTCCGGCGATCCCGTCGTTTTCCTGGGAAATGGCCAGGATCTCCCTTCCGAGCGCGCGGAGGATCTGATCCCCGAATTCCCACCCGTTCAGCG
The DNA here is from genome assembly GCA_017530275.1 of Clostridia bacterium. The sequence continues at coordinate 3,550 of JAFXMP010000048.1, forward strand.
CGTTGATCGAATGGAACTGCTCGATGTTCATTACGATGGCGTCCCGCGGGGAATCCGGGTGTTCCTGGAAAATGCGGTTGGCGTATTGGAAAAAGTAGTCGCGGTTATACAGCCCGGTCAGGCCGTCGGTCTCGGTGGCGGAGATCAGCGCCCTGCCGCGTTTTTCCGCCCGCATGCTCCGCAGCAGCAGCAGCAGGATCACCAGCACGATGGCGCCGACAATCGCGATCACGGCCGCCAGGTTGTCCGCGATGAAATCGGCCAGGGTGAGCCGGGCGTCCGCGGTGAGATAGCGGGAGAGCGCCGCGTTGACCGTGGAGCTCTGGATCTGACCGGCAGCCTTCGCCAGAATGGAATACAGCGACGTTTCCCCTTCAGGCACCGCGAAGCAGTAATCCAGCCCGATGCCGGTGGAAAAGGTGGTCAGGCGGTATTTTTCACACAGCCTGGAGATGTTGTTGTAGCGGTAGCTGCTGATCAGGAGACAGTCCGCCACGTGATCGGACACCGCCTTGATGCAGTCCGCGGTGGTGGGGAAGTAGACCGTTCTCCATTTGGGATAGTTTTCCTGCAAAAAGGCGTTATAATTTGGGTTGCCCTCATTGACGGCGACGATCACGTGATCTCTGTCGGCAAAAATGTCCTGATCCCCCTGGCGCACCACGGCATAGATTTCCGTCCGCATCAGCGGGGGCGTCATGAGGATATGCATCGTTTCGCCGTCATAGGCGCCGAGATTGGCCGGGAAAACACAGTCCACTTCGCCGCGGTTCAGCGCGTCAAAGGCTGCCGCGGCGGTGGGATACGCAATGGGCTCAAATTCGAGACGGACATTGCTGATGCAGTCGGAAGCCGCGTCCAGATAGTCCTTCAGCGCGCCCGTGAGCTCTCCCGTGGCGGGATCCTGCGCGCAGAAGGCGAGGTACCCGTCCTGATACCCCACCCGGATGACGCCATGGGCGCCGATCCACGCCTGCTCCGCGTTTGTCAGGAAAGCGTTTGAGCCGTACTGCTGCACGTACTTTTCAAACATCCGCTGGTTATAATACGGGTTCTCATCCTGGATCCGGTTCATGGCGGCGTTCAATTCGCGCAGCAGCTCCGGCTGATCCTTGCTGACGGCGAAGTAAAAGTCCGACGAGCCGATCTTGCATACCGGCACCAAACGCCCCGGATGGCCGTAGGCGTTCACGATGACATAGGCATCCAGCTCGCCCTTGGTCAGCATTTGCTCGGATTCCGCTTCGGTGGTCGTCAGCTCCACGAGCTCCGCCTGAATGCCGTTGCTCTCGGCCCAGGACAGATAAAGGCTGGCCTGGATGCTGCCCTTATACGCGCCGATCCGCTTGTCGTTCAGGGAAGAATAATCGTCCGCCGTGATTTCCGTATTGCCCGGGGCAATGAAAATGCAGTATTCCTCCGTTCCCATGGGGAGATCCGCAAAGAGCATCTTCTCCGCGCGTTCCTCCGTATAGGATACGTCGCTCATCAGGTCGATCTCGCCGCGCATCAGCATCTGCATCAGGTCCGGCCAGCTGCCGGTCACATAGGTGTAGGTCCAGCCGGTATAAGCGGCGATTTTCATTTGGTATTCGTAAGCATAGCCGGAACGCCTGCCGGATGCATCCGTCGCGTTAAACGGAGATTCGTACCACCCGACGCGCACGTTTCTGGTCTCCCGTTCCGTCCGCGCGGCAATCGGAGGCGCAGCGATAAGCAAGACAAGCAGGAGCAAAGCGAATCGCTTCATCCAATGAATGCCGGCGCTGCCTGTCCTCATTTTGTTTTTTCTCCCTCGTTGCTGCAATAGCACCCTATGCGGCTCAATACGCTTCAGCGCAGATCTTTTGCTTCATACTAAAAATGTATCTGTTTTCAAGAAAATATCATAACACATTTTTCCGTTTTTTTCCATCCCCCTTTCAAGAAAATATCATAACACATTTTTTCGTTATTTTCCATCCCCCAGCGCCAAAAAATATCCCCGAACGATGCGAAAATGGCTGATAAATGATCTGATTGAGATATTTTTCCGCTTGCAGAAGCAAAAAGGGCCGCCGCAGTTTTGCCGCAGCGGCCCCCCCTGCGCCGAAACGGACAGCAGCGCCAGAACCAGCGCGAGCGCCAAACCGACGGGAAGGCACATCGTCCGGCGTCATTTCCTGATAACAGCACATTTGTCAAGGATAGAAAGCAGCTTTTTTGAAAATGGGTTATCAGGTCAATTGCCTATTTCCTTCTTTACGGAAATTATCACGTATTTTTTGTTTTCTTCAATTTCCCTCTTGATTTCCGCTGTATTTGGAATATAATATAGGCGTTAGAAATTACTAACTTGCACATGGAACCGACGGCGAAACAAAAGTCGGAGGAGAGAATGAAAGGTTATCGATCCGTCAGTGAGACGGCGAAGAAATGGGGCGTTTCGATCCGTTGGGTGAATCAATACATTCTGGAAGGGCGTGTTCCGGGCTGCGAGCGCTTGGGGCGCTCCTGGGCTGTGCCGGAGGATGCGGTGAAGCCGGAGCGGCAGAAACCGGCTATAAAAAACGGGAAAGAGAAGAAAAACCCTCGTGAGCGTCTTATTTTTTTGAATGATGGTTAGCAATAACTAACATTTGAGGAGGATGTATAAGCGATGGCAAAAAGGATTCCGAACGCCAGAAGAAATCCATGAGCAGGCTGTTCCGGGACAAGGCGATTTTCAAGCCCCTGAACACGGGCTGGATCGACGGGCATGCGGTCTGCGTGCGGGAATGGGTCGCCAACATCTTCTTCTACACGAAGAACGGGAAAACCATTATGATCGACGCGGGGTACAACTATGAGCGCCTCCGGGAGAAGATGCGCTGGCCGGACATCGATCCGGCTTCCATCCGGGATATCCTCATCACCCATCAGGATACCGATCATGTGGGCGCGCTGGAAACGGACAGCGAATTGCTGTTGCGGAAGTCCGCCTACGCTGCGGATAAGGAGGAAATAAGCATGTCACGGCACGATGAAATCAGGGCGTCCTACAAACAACTCGGCCACATTGGCACCCTGTACGATGGGATCGTCACCCGTTCGACCCTGCTTGGGAAGCTGTTGGACAGCGTGGTTTGGGGCCTGGACGCGGAAAAAGCGGCGCAATGGCTCAACGACGCGCTGGCCCCGATCCCCGGAGATTTCGCGGGCAAGCTGCTGGAGGTGCCGGTGGGCACGGGCGTGCTGACCATGCCGCTGTACAAAAGCCTCGCGGAGGCGGAAATTACCTGTCTGGACTATTCCGCGGATATGATGGCGCATGCCGAAAAGCGGGCGGAAGCAATGCAGATTCGGAATATGACCTTCCGGCAGGGGGACGTGGGCGCGCTGCCTTTCGCGGACGAGAGCTTCGATATCGTGCTCTCCCTGAACGGTTTTCACGCCTTTCCCGACAAGGAAGCGGCCTACCGGGAGACCCGCCGCGTGCTCAGAAAGGGCGGCGTCTTCTGCGGCTGCTTTTACATCAAAGGGGAATTCAACAGAACCGATTGGTTTGTGAAGCACATGTATGTACCCAAGGGCTTCTTTACCCCGCCCTTTGAAACGAAGGAGAGCCTGGAAAGCAGATTGAAGGGGCTGTACCGGGAAGCGGAGGTACGCGCCGTCCGGGCGGAAGGGATCTTCCGGTGCGTAAAGTAACGGACATCATTGTTCACGAATTGTTTTTCCGGCCCTTTTCCGCTTGACAATCGGGCGGAAGCATTATATAATGCTTTCGAGGTTAGAAATAACTAACACTCAAAAGCATGTTTTTCCAAAGGAATCATGCGCCTCCTTTTCTTCTCCCAAAAAGCGTGTGCTATGCGGCATCATGGCACATGCTTTTTGTTTCAGCAGATGATCCCGTTCCTTCCGCGGAACCGCGCATGAATAAAACCGTGCTCAATGTGAAAGCTCCCGAAACCCTTTATGGACTTCGGGAGTTGCTTTCCGTAAAAAGCTCATAGAGCGTTTGATAAATACTTTTTCAGCGCGTCAAACGTATCGGGCTGAATGGCTTTTGCCAGGGAAAAAGATTCAGCTTCCGCAATATCCGGGTCGATTCCGGCCGCCTCAAGCAGCTGCTGGAAGTACCTGCTCCGATCCTGATGGGCCTGAATGTATGCTTTGCCCCGATCCGTTACGGCCAAATTGCCGTCCTGCTCCATCACCAGCAATCCTTCCTTGATCAGCCGATTGACGGAAACGCTGACCGAGGGCTTGGAGCATTTCATATAATGCGCCACATCCACCGAACGGACGCAGCAATATTTCTTTTTCAGCAGCAGGATCGCGCATAAGTAACGCTCCATAGCGGCGCTAATGACCATCATTATTCTCTCTCCTTCGGCGGAAGATTGCTGGATGAAAGACGCCAGGCTGACGGAGTCATTCCTGTCAGCTTTTTGAATACGTGGGAAAAATGGGCGGAAGAAACGAAGCCCACTTTTTCGCCGATTTCTGAAATGCTCAGGTCGCTTTCCGTCAGCAGTTCTTTCGCTTTTTCGCAGCGAAGATGGCTGTGATACCATAAAAGGGTATGGCCCGTATGGGCTTTATAAACGCGAAGCAGATAACAGCCGTTGATATACAGGGCATTGGCGATTTCCTGAAGGGAAAACTTTTCTGCGCTGTGCAGGGCAAGATAGTTTTCAGCAGCGGAAACAAGTCTCTTTCCCGTATGTGCTGCGTGAAAAGAGGAGGCAGGCTTCATTCCTCCTTCGTCCATTCATGTCCCTTCTTTCCTGCGGTTAGTCTTTACTTACTGATATATTAGCATAAACTAACTCCATTGCCAAGGGCTTTTTTTAATCAGTCAATATCAAGCAAAAACCAGTCAATATCAGAATAGCAAAAGAAGTAGATTATGCTAATATAAGTGCCGGGTTAGATGTGCCTAATGCCGACCATCATTCGCTGATACCCCGGCAGGCGCGTTTAGTCAGAACAGAAAGGAAGTCCCTGGTGATGGAAAGACAAGGATGGAAACGGCTGCTTTGCTGTTTTTTGCTGCTGATGATGCTGCTGCCCGCAGGTTCCTCTCTGGCGGAGGCGAGCGCCTCCACCCGCTGGGCGGACGCTGCGGACGAGATCGACAAATACCTGGACGCGGCCTTTGAAGCCTACCTGGACGGTGACGCTCAGACTGCCTATAACGATGTGAGCAACGCCTACTTCCGGGTGTATGAAACCACCGGTTTTGAGCGGCAGACCATGAGCTATGTGTCCGGCAACCGCAAGAACGCTGTGGAAATGCAGTTTTCCGCCTGCAAGGCCGCGGTGAAGAAAGACAATACCGACCGGGAAACCATCGTGTCCGTGCGCAGCGCTCTTTTGAAGCTGAAAGCCATGATCCGGGAGGATGGCAACAAGCTGGCGTCCATGCAGGGCGGCGTGCAGAGCGAAAGCAAGTATTACAAGCGGGATGAACTGGTTTCCGCTGATCCCTATCCCGAATACTCCGCCGACCCTAACGCGGCACAGAAGTATGCCAGCTGGTACGAAGCGGCGACGCTGGTGAAGGAACTGCTGGACACCGCCTATATGGGTTATCTGGACAAGGATTTTGAAGCAGCCCTGGACAACCTGAACACCGCCTTCTATTCCGTTTATGAGGAATCTGGCCTGAATCACAAGGTATATACCGATCTTGGCCTGAAAGACCGGCAGAAGATGGACGGCTATTTCTCCGATCTGCGGAGCCTGATCGCTTCCGCGTCGGCGAAGTATCAGAAGAATAAATACCGCACCACCACCGACGGGGCGAAGAACCTGGTGCTGAAGCTGGCGAAGACGCTGGACAATCAGGAAGCGGAAGCAAAAGCCGCTCTTGCCGCGGAAACAAACGAGGCAAATGCGGAAGCGGTGGAAGAAACCAAGCAATCTGATCCCCGGCTGCTCACGTTCCTTGGCGCGTTCGGCATCATCGTGCGCGAAGGGCTGGAAGCCATTCTGGTCATTGCCGCGATCATTGCCTACCTGACCAAGACCGGCAACGGCAGGAGCCTGAAAAACGTCTACATCGGCGCGGTATGCGGCGTGATTGCCAGCTTCGCTGCCGCCGCTGTATTGGCCTGGGCCAAGCAGGCGTTCGTAGGCGCGGGACTGGCGCAGGAAGTCATCGAAGGCATCACCGCCCTGATCGCCGTGTGCGTTCTGTTCTATGTGAGCAACTGGATGATTTCCAAAGCGGAAGCCGCCTCCTGGAGCCGTTATATCGACGGGAAGGTTCAAAGCTCTGTGGAGCAGGGCAGCGCCTTTGCCCTCGCTTTCACCGCTTTCCTCTCCGTATTCCGGGAAGGCGCGGAAGTGGTGCTGTTCTATCAGCCGATGCTTTCAGAGGGCAATCCCGGCATGGTATGGGCAGGTTTCGGCGCGGGCTGTGTGCTGCTGGTGTTCGTGTACCTGGCGATCACCAAGCTGTCCATTAAACTGCCTATCAAGGTGTTCTTTACCGCCACTTCTATCCTGATGGCTGTGATGTGCGTTTCCTTCCTGGGCAGTGGCATCAAGGAGCTGGCCGAAGGCAACGTGTTCGATCTGACGCTGAATGTGCCCGGCATCCCGGAAAACGACGTGATCCAAATCTTTGGTATTTATCCCTGGCTGGAAACCCTGCTGCCGCAGTTGATTCTTGCCATCATCCTGCTGATCACGTTCCTGGTGGCGCATTATCGGGGCAAAATAGACGCCCTGAAAAAACAGGCTGCCAAGTCATAACGATACCCCCGCGGCGCTGCCCCGCGCAGTCCGCGCAGGATATACAAAATTTTGTAGGAGGATTTTATACCATGAAAAAGTTTCTTGCCCTGCTGCTGGCCGCTATGATGCTGATGAGCATGTCCGCTTTCGGTCTTGCCGAAGAAGAAGCCGGTTTCGATGAATACGAACTGGGCGTGGAAGGTGAACAGGAAGTTGGCTTCATGACCATGGCCATGGTGTATTTCCAGCCTGTGGATATGGCTCCCGCTGAAAACGCGACGCCCAAGGAAGGCAGCGACCTGCACATCGAAGTGGACCTGACCGCCAACGAGAATCCCTACGGCTTCCCCGTGGACGGCTGGGTGCCCTACCTGAGCATTGACTTCGTGATCAAGGATCTGGACGGCAAGGAAGTCTATTCCGGCTCCATGATGCCCATGGCCGCCAGCGACGGCCCCCACTACGGCAACAACATCCCCCTGGCCGAAGGCGAATATACCATCACCCTGTACATCAAGAGCCCCGCGGAAAACGGCTATCTGCTCCATGTGGACGCTGAAACCGGTGTGGACGCCAAGGAAGGCTTCTGGACCGAACCCCTGACCGCCACCTGGACCGGCTGGAAGTTCGTCAAGGAATGGTAAGGACGGAGAAGCGGAGTTTTCTCACCGCCGATGAGATTCCCGCCGCAGGCGGTCATCGGCGGTTCGTCCCCTTCCGAGAAAGCTATAATGGGTATGACCTTTCGCATACACCGTTAGGCAAGCGATTGCTGGCACGTCATCCGCGGGGGATGACGTGTCAGCATTACGCACGTTTATGAACTCTGATTTTTCGGAGGTTGTGCTGTGTTCAAGTATCTCTGGATGGTGACGCAGGACTTGTTTCTGGCCGTTACCCTGACCACCCTCATGCACGTCCTACTGGCCCGGCTGCCGGGTCAGAAGGGACGGACGATCCACGGAATCGCTTTGGGCGTGGGCGTTTTAGCGTCCATCGCTTTGGCGGCCGTAAAATTCAACACCAAGCTCATTATTTCCAGCCATTGGAATCATTACATTTACGCAGTCATCCTGACGCTGACCCTGCTCATCCTGATGCTGACGGTTCTGTTTGGCCGGAAGGAAAACGGCAAAGCGAACGCGGGAAGCGTGATCCTCTGCGTCGCCGGTTCCCTCCTGTCGGCCACGCTGATTTTCTATTCCCTGCCCGGCGTGCTGCTGTACCCTTTCAGCTTCAATACCATGGGGCAAGGGTATTTTTCGTCCTATTATTTGGTGCGCATGGCCGGATGGCTGGGCGCGCTGATCCTGCTGCTGGTTTATTCGCGCCTGCTTTCCCGCTGCGCGCTGTACATAAAGCCTTACGGACTGCTGCCCGTGCTGCTGAACACAGGGCTTGTGACCTTCGCCGTTTATTGCTTCGGACGCTTCTTCGTCCCTTGGGTGAACCGGGCCAAGTGGTTGAAATGGCCCGTGAAATACACCGACGCGGCCTACGGCTGGATCGGCGATTGGATGATGTTCACCGCCAATCATTCCATGCTGTTTATCTGGATCATGGCGGGCATCGCCGTGCTGCTGGCCGTCCTCCTGTTCCGGCAGGGCACGGTCATCAAAGAACCGTATGACAACCCTGCACAGCTCCGCAAGCTGAAAGCCCGGAACCGGCACTGGCGGCGCGTGGCTGCGGGCGTGCTGGTATGCGTGGCGTTCTGCACAGTGATCATGACCGTGGTCAAAACCAACGATACCAAACAGGTGGAATTATCCGCCCCGGAA
>JAFXMP010000049.1 GCA_017530275.1 Clostridia bacterium
CCAGGAACACGGCAGGGCCTTGCAGGTTCTCAGGGTTGCCCCAGCGGGCAGCGGGAGTCTTGGCGATGATGAACTGGTCGAAGGGGTGGCGGCTGCCGTCGGGCTGGCGCTCGCGGAGGGGCGCGGTCTGAGGTGTGGCGATATAGCCGGGGCCGATGCCGTTGCACTGAATGTTGTGCTCGCCGTACTCGGAGCAGATGTTCCGGGTGAGCATCTTGAGGCCGCCCTTTGCCGCCGCGTAGGCGGAAACGGTTTCCCGGCCCAGTTCGCTCATCATGGAGCAGATGTTGATGATCTTGCCGTGGCCCTTCTGGATCATGGAGGGAATGACCGCTTTAGAGCAAATGAAGGGGGCGTTCAAGTCCACGTCGATGACCTTGCGGAATTCGGCGGCGCTCATTTCGATCATGGGGATGCGGCGGATGATGCCCGCGTTATTCACCAGAATGTCGATCACGCCCACTTCGACTTCGATCTGCTTCACCAGCGCCTGCACGGCGTCCTCGTTGGTCACGTCGCAGACGTAGCCGTGGGCGTCGATGCCCTTTTCTGCATAAGCGGCCAGGCCCTTGTTCACCAGGTCTTGATTGATGTCATTGAATACGATGGTGGCGCCAGCCGCCGCGTAGGCTTCCGCAATGGCGAAGCCGATGCCGTAGGAAGCGCCGGTGATCCAGGCGATTTTGCCTTTCAGGCTGAAAGCGTTCAGGTCCATGGGATTCGTCCTCCTTTATTGATGTTTGTAATTGAATAGGGTTTAAAAGCAGGAAAGAGTTGAGAGTGGAGAGTTGAGAGTGGAGATTTTTAATGTCTGACAAGTATGGGAACAACAAATTGCACACCATATATTGTCTCAACTCTCAACTCTTAACTCTCAACTCTTATCTTTCTGCCGCGTCAACGCAGTTCGGTGGTGGGAATATTGTCCATATCGTCAAAGGCCTGGTTTTCGCCGCCCATGGCCCAGATGAAGGTGTAGTTGCTGGTGCCCGCGCCCGCGTGGATGCTCCAGGAGGGGGAAATGACTGCCTGCTCGTTCTGCATCACGATGTGGCGGGTCTCATTGCCTTCGCCCATCATATGGAACACCACGTTGTTTTCCGGCACTTCAAAATAGAAGTACACCTCCATGCGGCGCTCGTGGGTGTGGGCGGGCATGGTGTTCCACACGGAGCCGGGTTCCAGCACGGTCATGCCCATGGAAAGCTGGCAGGTTTTGAGAACGGAGGGATGGATGAACTGATTGATCACCCGCTTGTTGCTGGTTTCCAGCGCGCCTAAAGGTTTCTTGGCCGCGTCCTCGATTTTGATCAGCTTGTTTTCATAGCTGCAATGGGCGGGGGCGGATACGATGTAGAACTTGGCGGGGTTCTTGGGATCGCTGGATTCAAAGGCAACGTACCGAGCGCCGCGGGTGAGGTACAGGCAATCCTTGTAGCCCAAATCATACACGTTTTCGTCGGCAATCACCCGGCCGGGGCCGCCTACGTTGAACATGCCGCATTCCCTGCGCTCCAGGAAATATTCCGTGCCGAAATTGTGCCAAATATCGATCCCCTTGTCGATGGTCACGGTTTCGAAAACCGGCATCACGCCCAGGGTGACCATCCGGTCCACGTGGCTGTACACGGCGGTCACTTCGTCCTTGACGAACAGGGTTTCGATGAGAAATTCCTTCCGGGTCTCTTCGGTGGTGTAGCGCTTGAAATCGCGCTGGTTGCAGGAATAGCGAATGTCCATGGGGTTCATCCTCCTTATATATGTATAGTATTGCGCTATCGGGTTTCAATTTGTCCGCAGTCCTGGAAATCCAGTTCTTTTCCTTCAATACCCTCTATGTGTACATTGTTCAGGGAAATACTGTCCACGAACCGGGCGATCAGGCCTCGGCGCTGACATATTTCCACATCTCTGGCCATAGCGGGGACCATGGGGTTACCGTCGGGATTGAAGGTGAATTCACAGTCTTTGAGCAGGAGTTCCTTGACGGGCCTCTCCGGCAGGCCCAAGACATAGCCTACGCAGGCTTCACAGCCGGTAGCCTGGACATGCTCGAACCGGATGCTGCCGATGGTGGGGGTGGTATCGTCCACCGGCTGTTTTTCCCGGCTTTGCACATAGTCCGTTTTCCCGTCTGGGTCGCAGTGATACATGGCGTTGACCACCAAGGGGGTTTTTACGCCCTCCATGCGCACATGATCGAACACGATATCGTCGATTACTGCGTACTTGCCCCGGCCCCGGCGGGTCTTGATGCGCAGGCCCCGGTCGTTGCCCCGCATGTAGCAGTGGTGCACCCGCACGTTTTTCACGCCGCCCGCCATTTCGCTGCCCACCGTCACGCCGCCGTGACCGTCCAGCATGCAGCACCAGGCGATTTCAATATCTTCGCAGGGCACGTGGTATTTCATGCCCATGTAAATCTTGCCTGCTTTGATGGCAATGCAGTCGTCGCCCACGGAGAATTCGGTTCCAAACATACGGATGCGCTTGCAGCTTTCCGGGTCGAAGCCGTCGGTGTTGGGGCTGATGGCGGGGGCCTCTATCCGCAGGTTCAGGAAGGATAGGTTTTCCGAAAAGGTGGGATGCAGGTTCCAGGCGGGGGAGTTGCGGAAGGTTAGGCCCTGAATGGTGATGTCCTTGCAATCCTTGAGATAAAACAGCCGGGGGCGGTATGCGCCGCGCATGATCTTGGGGTTTATCCACCAGTCACCTTCCGGTGCGCGGCCATCCACGACGCCGGGGCCGATGATCTTCACGTCCTCCACCCCAATGCCGGTGAGGGCGGAGGCGAACGCGTCTAAGGGATTGCCCTCCCAGGAGCCTAAAAGGTATTCGCTCTCCTCGTCGGTGGTGCGGGTCATGCCGGGCAGGATGGGAAACGCTTCGCGGTTTGTTTTTAACGCCAGCCTCGCGCCGGGCTTGAATTCAAGGGTGATATGGCTTTTCAGGAACAGGGGGCCGGTTTTGTAGTCACCTGCCGGGATCAGCACCCTTCCGCCGGGGGGACAGACCAGGATGGCGGCCTGCAACGCGGCAGTATCGTCCTTTTCCCCGTCGCCTGTCGCCCCAAAACGGCGCACATCCAAGGAAACGATTTCCTTTTCTGTATGGAAAGAAATTTCTTCCTCTGTTTCATCGTTGAGAATGGCCTTGAGCGTATATTCTGTATTGGGCCATAGGCCGAACAAGGAAAACACGGAACGGTTTTCTTCCGGCAATTCCTGATTATTCAGGAACAGACGGCGGGACGCTTTGGCGTAATAATCCCCCTCCGCGTCCTGCAAAATGGTGCAGCTTCGGGAGGAAACGAACAGACATTTCATAGCCACCCCGCCTCCTTGATTTCTGCCTCGGCCAGCAGCTTCACGCCAAGATCGCACGCTTCCTCCACATTATCGCAAGCACTCAAATCAGAAGCTAACTGAAAAGCGAAAGGCAGGAATTTTTCCGCATCCAGCATTTGAAGCCTTACGCCTTTGAGTATGGCGTATACGATCATATAGTTGCCGCTGGGATCGTCGCAGGGAAGGAATAGATGATCTGTTTTGTGCCGGTACGGCAGGCGCACGGCGTCAAAAAGCATGTCTGTCAATGTACGGTAATGCTCGTAAATCTGCATATCCAGCTTTTCCGCCGTATCCGCCAGAGCCATGAGCATGAATCCCTCGTCCTGGATAGAAAACAGACCGTTTTCTGCACAATACAAACCTTTTTCCGAGTCGAACAGCCTTTGATGAACCGCCTTGAATTGATGCGCAATGGCCTTGTAAGCCTGCTTGCCCCCAAAACGGGTATCGTATTCCGCCAGAAAGGGCATAACGGCGTATAATCCCGCCGGGGTGTCCGGAAGGGGAGAAGCTTTTACCTGGTTTGCCACGGTATCCAGCGCCTTTTTGTAACGTTCATCATGCGTTTTATCCAGGGCGAAAAACAGGGTTTTTCCACAGGCAGCCAAATCTGCCGTACACGCCGGAGCGGCAAGGATCACGCCTTCGGGAGAGACATGCTTGCTTATAAAGTCCAGAATGGCTTGCCGGTATTCTTCTTTCTCAGAAACGCTGAACATGGCGGTCAGTCCGTTCAGGAATATGCCGTTGCTGAACGTGCATTCCGGTTTCCGGTTCAGGAAACGGGAAACCGCTTCGTTTACGTCCTTCATAGCATCCCTCCAAAGAAGCATTTTCCAAGACGTATGATACATGCTTTTGAGAGACAATGTCAAGCCTTTTTCGGAAAACAATGCCAAAAAGAAAGGAAACCGGAACGCTGTTTCTCCGGTTTCCTGATGGATGATTTTCTTACAGCTCCAACTTCACGGCTTCATGGCCGGTCAGCTCTTTGGTGCGTTCATCCGGCTGTCCCATGCCCGCGTACAGGACGATTTTGCCCTCGCTGACCCGTTCGCCCTGGACGTTTACTACCTTGAAAGCCTCGGCGTCCAGGCGGATGGAAACGTGGGCTTCCTGACCAGCGGGAATGAACACCCGTTTGAAGGCGATCAGGCGGGGATTCAGGGGGGCGTTTTCGCTGCCCTCGTTCTGGCAGTACACCTGCACCACGTCCTGGGTATCCGCTTTGCCGCTGTTCCGCGCCACGATATCAACGATGTATTTGCCGTCCTCCTGGGAAACTTCGGCTTTCTCTACGGCGGCGTCGCCATAGGTGAGGCCAAAGCCGAAGGGATACAGGGGTTTTCCAGCGAAGTAGCGATAGGTGCGGCCCTTGAGGGCGTAATCGGTGAAATCGGGCATTTCGGAAAGCTGCTCGTTATAGTAGAAGGTGACGGGCAGCTTGCCGGAGGGTGAGACGCGGCCTAAGATCAGGTCCGCCACGGCCTTGCCGCCCTGCGCGCCGGGGTACCATGCCGTCATAACGGCATTAGCCTTTTCGCCCGCGCCTTGCAAATCGATGGCGCTGCCCGCGGTGAGCACGATCACGGTGGGCTTGCCCACTTTGAGCACTTCGTCCATCAGCCGGCGCTGGCAGGCGGGCAACAGCAGGTCCCGCTTGTCGGCGGAGCCGTAGGGGTTGCCAGTATCGCCCTGCTCGCCCTCCAAGGTTTCGTCCAGGCCCACCACCAGCACCACGGCGTCGCTGTTTTCCGCCACGGTGAGGGCCTCGGAAAGCCGGTCGTCGTTGAACTGGGACAAATTATCCGCCTTGTCCTTGTACAGGTGGCAGCCTAAAGCGCTCAATACCCGGGCCTTGCCTTGCAGCGCTTCCTGGAAGCCCCGCTGCACGGTGACGTAATGGGAGGACGTGCCGTGATAGTTGCCCACCAGGGAAGCGATGGAATCAGCGTTGGGGCCGATCACGCCCAGGCACTTGATTTTGTTTTCATCCAGTGGCAGCATGCCGTCGTTTTTCAGCAGCACGCAGCCCTCCAGGGCGGCCTGGTCGGCCTTTTTCTGGTGCGCGTCACATTCCACCACGGTGTAGGGGATGGCGTCATATTCGCTGCCCTCGCCCATGATGCCCAGCATGTAACGGGTGGTGAACAGGCGCACGGCGCTTTCCCGGATGGTTTCTTCCTTCACCTTGCCTGCCATCACGGCGGCCACCAGCTTTTCATAGGTGCAGCCGCAGTTCAGGTCGCAGCCCGCGTTGATGGCCATGGCGGCGGAATCCACGGGGTTGTCGGTAATATGATGGTAGTTATGGAAATCGGCGATGGCCCAGCAGTCGGAAACGAAATGGCCCTCGAAGCCCCATTCCTTCAAATAGCCCATCAGCTCCTTAGAGGCGCAGCAGGGTTCGCCGTTGGTACGGTTGTACGCGCCCATGACGGATTCCACTTTCGCTTCCTTCACCAGCTTTTCAAAGGCGGCTAAATAGGTTTCGTTCATGTCCTTTTTGCTAGCCAGGGCGTTGAATTCGTGGCGCAGGTCCTCTGGGCCGGAATGGACAGCGAAGTGCTTGGCGCAGGCGGAGGCTTTCATCACGTCGCCCTTGCCCTGCAAACCGCGAACATAGGCCGCGCCGATCTCGCCGGTCAGCGTGGGGTCTTCGCCGAAGGTTTCCTGGCCCCGGCCCCAGCGGGGATCGCGAAAAATGTTGATGTTGGGACTCCAGAAGGTGAGGCCCTTGTAAATGTCACGGTCGCCGTGACGGGAAGCGGCGTTGTACTTGGCGCGGCCTTCGGTGGCGGCCACGTCGCCCAACTCCTCCACCAGCCCAGTATCGAAGGTGGCGGCCATGCCGATGGCCTGGGGGAACATGGTGGCCATGCCAGCGCGGGCCACGCCGTACAGCACTTCATTCCACCAGTTGTAGGCGGGCACGCCCAAGCGTTCGATGGCGGGAGCCTGATAGCTCAACTGGGAAGCGGCTTCTTCCATGGTCATCTGATCGACCAGCGCCTTTGCGCGTTTGCGGGCTTCTTCGCGGTTCATGATTTCTCCCTCGTTTCTCAATAATATGTCAAAGTGATTGTGCGATTTTTTCTAAATACTCCCGGGCGCTCTGGGCGTTTTCGGGTACGGTGTCCTCTAAGGTCATGGGCAGGTTATTTTTCTTTGCGAAGGTCAAAAGCCGTTTGTATTCCATGATGCCCTGGCCGCAGGCGGTGGATTGGGCGCGTATATCGCCGGGCTGAATGGGCAAGTAATCCTTCATATGCAGCACGCTCACCTTGTCGCCGAGCCTCCGGATGGCTTCTTCGATCAGGGCGTCAGGATTCTTCGCCGCTTCGGCGGACAGCAGGTTCACGCTGTCCAGGATGATCCGCAGATGATCGGAAGGCACAAGATTCAGCATCCTTTCCGCCTTTTCAGGGGTGGATACGATATGATCGCACACTGGTTCAATGGCGAGAATGGCGTTTTCTTCTTCCGCCCAGCGCACCAGGGGCTTTAAGCACTGGATGAACAGATGAAACGCTTCTTCGGAATGGGGGTCCGTGCCTTTGGGCGCGGGTGTTTCCGTACCCACCACCCCGGCGCCCATCATGCGGCTGAATTTTAAGTGAGCGCGATAAATTTCATGGGTCTTGCGCCGTTGCTCTTCGAGAGAACCGGTCAGCGTCAGATAGCAGCCCAGCACGGCGCAGTCCAACTGCTGTCCGGCAAAATCCCGTTTGACGCTTTCCGCCAGTTCTTCCGTCAGCAGGGCGGGCGCGTCGCTCATGGAAAAGCCCTTCAGCGCTTTGCTCAATGCCAGATGCGCGCAGGAAAAGCCCTGGGCTTTGGCGAAGCTTAAGCGTTGGGCCAGCGTTCCTTCCGCCGTGTCGTGCAGCCGGATACCGATGTTCATACCCATCCCTCCCTTTATCATTCAAAAAGGATGCATCCATAGCATAACAAAAAAGAACGGGAAAGTAAAGCCTACCGCCCCGTTTTGACCATTTCCGCGCAAAAATGCGCATCAGTTGAGAAAGTGTTTTTCTGTTTTCATACGCTTGCGGGATGCTAAAAATCATGATATACTTTTTTCCAGAAAATTCAACGCACGAAGGTGATATGGATGGAGTATAGGGATATTGCCGGCTTGGCCCGGAGAATCAGGGAAAATGTGGAAAAGGTGATCGTGGGCAAGGGGGAGAAGATCGATCTCATCTTGTCCGCGGTCATCGCGGGCGGCCACATCCTGCTGGAGGATGTGCCGGGCACCGGCAAAACGGTGATGGCCCGAAGCTTAGCCCGTTCCCTCAAGTGCGGTTTTTCACGTTTGCAGTTTACGCCGGACCTTTTGCCTGCCGACGTGACGGGCATGAGCGTGTATCAGCCCGCCAAAGGGGACTTTCACTTCGTGCCCGGCCCGGTGTTCACCAATATCCTGTTGGCAGATGAAATCAACCGTGCCACGCCCCGTACTCAATCCGCCCTGCTGGAATGCATGGAGGAAAAGCAGGTGACGGAAGGTGGGGTCACCCGGCCTTTGGATGCGCCTTTCTTTGTCATCGCCACCCAAAACCCGGTGGAGACACAGGGTACCTTCCCCCTGCCGGAAGCTCAATTGGACCGGTTTCTGATCAAGCTTTCCATGGGCTATCCGGAGGGAGACGAAGCGATCCATATCATGGATCGCTTTATCCGCAGCGCACCGCTTCAGGACTTGCAGCCCGTGGCGGAAAAAGAGGAATTGACTCAAGCCCAGGCGCTATTCAGCCAGTGCGAAGTATCTGCGCCTATCCTCCGCTACATCGCCGCCCTGTGCGAGGAAACCCGGAACGGGGACAGGACCATGCTGGGCGTATCCCCCCGCGGTATGCTGGCGCTGCTCAGAGTAAGCCAAGCCTATGCCGCCGTGCAGGGCAGGGCGTATGTGATCCCCGATGACGTGAAAGCCCTGGCCGTGCCGGTGATGGCCCATCGTGTGATCCTGCGTGGCCTGTATGGCAAGGCAGGGGAAAACGAGGCCTTTATCCGGGAACTGCTGGAGAAAGTGCCCGCCCCCACAGAGGAAGTCAAATGAACGGATGGGTATTGGCGCTGGCCCTGCTGTTTTTGGGGCTTTTGCAGCGTTGGCTGCTGGTGCATTTCGGGCTCAAAGGCCTGTCTTATCAGCGGCGTTTTTCCCGTCCCGCCGCCTTTGAGGGAGAGGAAGCGGAACTGATCGAGGTGATCCGCAACGACCGGCCCTTCTTCGTACCCTGGCTGCGGGCTGAAAGCCGCATATCGCCCTTCCTGCGTTTCGGCAGGCAGGATAATCTGTCCGTCCGTGGCGAACGGTATCACAGGAGCATTTTTACCCTGCGGCCCTTTCAGCAGATCACCCGGCGGCACCGGGTGCATCTTGCCCATCGCGGCGCTTTTGACGCGGGCAACGTGAGCCTGACCGTGGGCGACCTGTTGGGCATCAGCGGCGAAGGTACGGAGCTGTATTCCCCAGCCTGTATCCTGGTGTATCCCCGATTGCTTTCGGAAGAAGATCTTCCCCTGCCGGTATCCCGTTTCCAGGGCGACTTGATCGTACGACGCCATCTGGTATCCGATCCTTTCCTGGTGAACGGCATTCGAGGCTATCAGGCGGGAGACGCGGTGCGGGATATTCACTGGCCCGCTACCGCCCGCATGGGCTCCTTGCAGGTGAAGACCCACGATTATACCGCCGATACCAAATTGCTGGTGGTCATCAACGTCCAGATGACCGAGAACCAGTGGGGCGAATTGATGGATTACGAGCAGGCGCTGATCGAACGGGCTATTTCCATCGCAGCCACCGTGTGCGTGCATGTACTGCACGCCGGGGTGGCGGCGGGTTTTGCCGCCAATATGCCCTTGGACGACGGGGAAAAGCCAGTGATCGAACCGCCGGAGCGCTATAACGCCAGGGAAGAAGAACTGCTTTCCGCCTTTGCAAGGCTGAAGATCCTGCGCTGCCGCAATTTTCTTTCCTTCCTGGACGATCTATCCTTCCTGCGGGGCACGGATATGCTGCTTTTATCCGCTTACGTCAGCGAAAGCATGGAGGAAAAGATCAACCAGCTCCGCTTCAACGGAAACACGGTAACGGTGTACCGTTTGGATAAGGAGGCGAGCGCCGCATGAAGGAAAGGCTGCGCGTTCTGCCCATGAAAATGCTTGCTGCCTACTGCCTGATCATGGGCGGCATTCCCTCGTCAATTTTGCTGGGTCGGTTATTTGTTTCCGATAGGCCGGTTCTATGGCTGCTGCTGCCCTTCGCGGCGTGGCTGTGGGCGATGGTGGGATACTTGCTGCCGTCCAAGGCCCGTCTGCCCTTTTCGCTGCTGGGCTGTGCTGTGCTGGCAGCGTGGGGGATCCTTTTCCAGTGGCCTGTCGATCCGCGCGGGCTGCTGATCCTGTTGCCCTGTATAGCTGCGCTGCTGCTGCTTCCTCCCGCCTGGGGCAGGCCCGTATGGGATGAATGGCCGCCGGGAGCCTGGATGAGCGGGATCATCCTGCATCTGGTCGGTCAGATTGTGTCAGGCTGGCCCACGTTTGAGGGCGTGCTGCCCTGGCTGCTGCCTTGCTTTGCTGTTTACACCTTTTTATACGTGCTGTGCCTGAACCGCCATGGTCTTGCGGATGGCATGCACGGGACGGGGAAAGCGCCCGCTGCCATCCGGCGGAGGAATCTGGTGCTGTCGGCGGTATTTTTTCTCATCGCTCTGTCGGCGTCCTGCTGGCATCAATTGGCGGTGTGGACAGGTATAGCCTGGGATTTCATCCGCGATGCCATTGTGGCTATTGTAGCCTTTCTCATGAATCTGCTGCCAGGCCAATCCATGGGGGCTGGCGGTTCCGGAGGCGATATGGGCGGCTTATTGGGCGGGCTGGAGGAAGGGGAACCAAGCGCCTTGGCCCTGTTCATGGAAAAGGTGTTCAAGGTACTGGCTCTGATTCTTCTTTTGATCATTCTGGCGTTGGCTGCCCGAGCGCTTTACAAAGGCATCAAACGCCTGTGGAAGCGTTTCATAGATTACCTGCGCCGCTATGCCGCCGATTCTGTGGAGGACTATATCGACGAAACGGAAAGCACAGTCAACTGGGATGAGCGCACCCAGACCATCCGAGACCAGGTGATGAGCGTTTTTCGCCGGGAGAAACCTGAACGATGGGAAAATTTGAACGGCCGGGACCGGGTGCGGTATCTGTACCGGCAATTCCTGCGCCGCCGTCCAGAAGCCAAAAATAAAACGGCCCGGGAAG
>JAFXMP010000050.1 GCA_017530275.1 Clostridia bacterium
CTTGAGCACCTTGCGGCGTTTCTTATGGGCGTTCACAGCCCTCTTAATGCGTGCCATTGTTCATGTTCCTCCTTCGGTTGGCGATGGCTTATTTGTAGGGAATCAGCTTGCGGATGGTGGCGGCTTCGGCGTTGTTCTGAAACTGGCCGCCCATGCGCAGATGACGGATGCGCTTGGTGGTCTTCTTGTTCAGGATATGGTTAGCGTTCATTTTCTTGTGCTTGACCTTGCCGGTTTTGGTCAGGCTAAAGCGCTTCGCGGCGCCGCGATGGGTCTTTTGCTTGGGCATGGAAAAATTCCTCCTTCCGGAAAGTTTGATTATGCCTGCTGGGCTTCCTGTTTAGCCGCTTTAGCGGCTTTGTCGGCCTTGCTGGCTTTTTCCGCTTTAGGCGCTAAGATCATGATCATGTTGCGCCCTTCTATCATGGGACGGCGTTCGACGGTGCATACATCCTTCACGCGTTCCGCGAATTCCTGCATCACCTTCATGCCGATATCGGAGTGCGCGATCTGACGGCCGCGGAAACGGATGCTGACCTTCACTTTGTCGCCGCTCTCCAGGAATTTCACGGCGTTCTTGGCTTTTACGGCCACATCGTTTTCCTCGATCGTAACAGAAAGCTGCACTTCCTTGAGGGATACAATGCGTTCCTTCTGGTTTTTGCGCATTTCCCTTTCGCGCTTGGCCTGCTCAAAGCGGTGCTTGTCGTAATCCATCAGCTTGCAGACGGGGGGCACCGCGGTGGGCACGATCTTCACCAGATCCAATTCAGCTTCCTCAGCCAGTTCCAGCGCCCTGCGGGTTGGCATGATGCCCAACTGCGCACCGTCCGCGCCGATGACGCGCACCTCACGATCCCGAATTTCTTCATTGATGAGCAATTCAGCGGCTATTGTCGATACACCTCCCAATAGGTTAAGCCAATAAAAAATTGGCGGGTGAAACTACCCGCCAATTACACACTTCCACAAGAAAGAATGCCATAAACCCGCGCAAAACAGGATTCGCGTCGGAGAGAAGCGGGCAGCTTCTGCTTGAAACATGTCGATTATAAAGGTTCCTATCCCGTTTGTCAAGCGGATTTTAAAAATTTAGTTAGTTTTCATTTTCATCGTAAATTCCCAGAGTAACGTCCACAGTGGAAGTTACGGTGGAAATATTTATTTATAACATTTTCCGCACGGTGTGTATCCTTTTTCGATCGCTTCCAGCAAATCGATTTCAATCGGCGATTTCATTTGGGAACAGTCCGGATTGTTATGGTATTTTTTGCCGGTTTTAGTGATCCATACTTTTCCCGATGATGCGGGCGGGGTTGTGATCACGGTGGCCTGTGCGCTGCCCTTTCCGGTGATTTTGCCCAGCTTTCGGGTCGTTTGCCCGTCCCATTGCTGATACAGCTTCACCACGGCTGACACCCGCACGGCGAGGTTGACATTCTGGGTGGAGGCATAGGTTGCCGTTGTGATGCCGATCACCTTTCCCTGATCGTTCAGCAGCGCGCCGCCGCTGCTGCCGGAGGAGATCGGGGCGGTGAATTGGATCCAATTCTTGTTATCCTGATCATAGATCGCGCTGATGTTGCCGATGGACACCGTGTTTTTCAGGCTCGCCGGACTGCCGATGGCCACAACGGCCTGAGACCGCTTTAAATTGTCCGACGCTTCATAATCCAACGGCTGCACAGCGCTGGACGGCTGGAACCTGAGCACGGCCAGGTCCAGCTTTTTATCGGATATGCAGACTTCGTCGATGTAATATTTGTCTGAATCGTCGCTGACCGCGATCACATAGGCTGCGTCTTCGATCACATGGTAGTTTGTGACCATGATCGTGGGCTGAAAAATGACAAACCCGCTGCCTGAGGCGATTTTTCGGTTGTAAGCGTCATAGATTTCCAGCAGGAACACGGAATCAGCCGCTTTTTCCACCGCGTCCGGGTCGTTTGAAAAGCTGTATTCCGCGCAAGCCGTTTCAGGCAGCAACAGGGATATTGCCAAGACTGCCAGAACGAAAACTGTGAAAAAACGTTTGCTTCTCATTTTGCCGCCTTCTGTTTATTCATTCGCTCAGTTCTTTCAGCATCTGCGCCGGGTTTTCAGCGGCGCTGACCTTTTCGTGGACGCTGACAATTACTCCGTTTTCGTCGATCAGGTAAGTGGTGCGCACCGTGCCCATAGAAACCTTTCCGTACAGTTTCTTTTCTTTCCAAGCGTCATACGCCGAAATGACGGTTTTCTCCGTATCGGACAGCAGGACAAAAGGCAGACCGTACTTTTCCTCAAACTTTTTGTGAGAGGCAACCGTATCCTTGCTTACGCCCAGGATCACGGCGTTTTTTTCTGTGAACTGCGGATACAGTTCTCCAAAGCCACAGGCTTGCTTTGTGCAGCCGGAGGTCATGTCCTTGGAGTAGAAATATAGAATCACTTTCTTTCCAACATAATCGCGCAGGGATCGCATTTCTCCGTTCTGATCGGGAAGGGTGAATTCAGGCGCTTTGGTTCCGATTCGCAGCATGGTTTCTCCTCCTTTTATTTGTTGTTAAAGAATATGGGCGATCAGATATTCTGTTTTCTCATGACGATCAAGGTTCCCGCCGCGCCGCACAGGATGGCGGAAATCAGCATGCCGTTCACGCTGATCTGATCGATCAGCCAGCCGCCGCCCAGGGAAGCGATGATCGTGCCAACGGATAAGGCCATGGTCATGTATGCCTGCCCCTTAATGCGGTCCTGTTCCTGCATAATGGAATTGACGTAATAAACAGAGGCAACGGTCATCAGCCCCCAGCCCAGGGGCTGAAACAGCTGCATCAGATACAGCGCACCCATGGTGGGCGCAAGGAGCGTGCCCAGTGCTTTGAGGGTAAAGAAAATGCCGGAAATGCGGAACCAGAAACGGGTATCTTTCCATTTCAGCAGGGCGGGAAAGGCAAGCATGATCAGCACTTCCAATATCCCCGCCAGGGCCATGGCATTGCCCATATGCTCGCTGCCGCCGCCTTTTGATACGACGATCTGATACAAAAAATTATTGATCAGCACATGGCTCACATAAATGAGCACGCATCCCGCCAGCGTAACGGCGAAAACGGGATAGCGCCGGAAGAAAGCCAAAGGACCGCCGGACGGGACGGCATTTTCTGCTTCCTGTTTATTTCGCCTGCAAAAGGGGAAAAACAGGATTGCTCCAAGATACAGTATCGTGAATATTACCAAAGCGAAGGGAAGTGCACCTTCGCCCTGTTTTGCGATTAGCTGCCCGACGGTAACCGACATAACCGCGTAACCAACCGAACCCGCGCCGCGGGCAAAGCTGTAATTCAGCGTCTTTCCCGCGTTGATGGTTTCCGTTGCCAAGGCGTTCACGAACGGCAGGCTGATTTCCACCAGCAGGATGGCGCTGCCAAGCAGCAGCCCGTTCAGCGCGGCATTTTTTCCGTAAGCAAAAATCAAGCCTATTCCCAGCGCCAGGATCCCGGCGCCCATGATCAGCACCAGCGTTTTTACCGACAGACTGCCTTCCCGGTCCGCGTAGGCGGCCAACAGCGGCTGAACTGCCACCGACAGCGCGCAGGCTGCCGCGCTGATCAGGCCAATGGCCGTATTGCTCAGCCCGCAGGCCAGCAAATAAGGGCTGGCATACGAAAGGGCCGTTCCATAGCAAAACCAGTAAAAGCATTGTACCAGCGCATAGGTCGGTGTAAACTTTTTCGTTTTCTGCGCCATGACCATGCCTCCCGCGTTCGTGATCTATCTGGAATTATATCACAGGGCGGAATGGTTTTCCATAGCATCGGAATATTACTTTTGGGCTTGCAGAGCATTCTAACAATTACGAGTACATGAAAAAGACAAAAAGAAATCTTTTCGTAATTTTTTGCATTTTGGTGCCGATTATGGTATACTTTTCCCGTAACATCTCTGGATGGGGGACCAACCATGAATCTTTCGGAAATCACTTCTCCCGCATCGATCAAAACTCTGTCAGAAAAAGAGCTGTACGCTCTGTCAGACGAAATCCGCAGCGCGATCATCCGCACGGTAGCGCTCAACGGGGGCCATTTGGCTTCCAATCTGGGCGCGGTGGAGCTGACTATCGCCCTGCACCGCACGCTCAATTGTCCGAAGGACAAGCTGATATTTGACGTAGGGCATCAGTGCTATGCTCACAAGATCCTGACCGGACGCTATGATCGTTTTTCTACCCTGCGGAAAACGGACGGGCTGTGCGGTTTTCCGCGGCGGGCGGAAAGCCCCTTCGATGCTTTCGATACCGGACACGCCTCTACCGCCATCTCCGCCGCCCTGGGTATGGCCCGGGCCCGAGAAATGCGGGGGGAGGACTGGCACGTGGCGGCCGTCGTGGGGGACGGGGCCAGGACCGGCGGTATGTGCTATGAAGCGCTC
>JAFXMP010000051.1 GCA_017530275.1 Clostridia bacterium
GAAATACTGCCTCTCCCCGCCCAAGGCGGCGATAAAATGGTTGACGATGCCGCTGGAGGGGGACAGAAACTGGACCACCATGCTGGCGATGACCACGGAGGATATAAAATACGGAAGATACGTTATGGTCTGGGCGGCCTTTTTGAAGCGCTTGTTCGGCACCTCGTTGAGCAGCAGCGCCAGAATGATGGAAGCCGGGAAATTGAACAGCAGATCGTAGAGATTGATGAGCAGGGTGTTGCGCACCAGCCGCCACAGATAGATAGAATTGAAAAACTGGTTGAAAAACTTGAAGCCTACCCACGGGCTTTTTTCAAACCCCAGGAAAGCGTTAAAATCCTTAAAGGCGATCATCAGGCCGCCCATGGGGGCGTAACGGAATAAAGCATAATAAACAAGCACAGGAAAAAACATGAGATACAAATTCCTTGCAGCCCATATCCTGCGCTTGAGGCGCACGCGGTTTCTCAGGCGCATGCCCCGCTTCTTATCGATCATGTCCATCATATTCACCGTCCCTTTGATAAAGATACCATGAGAACGGTCATTTTTCTATGGCTGATTTCAGGAATAAGCCGTCCGATCCGGTGAATCGCTATCATCCATTCTGCGAATGGATCGACGAATTCGCCATTCTGAACTGGCCCGGGGTGATTCCCTCCGTTTTTTTGAAGGTGCGGATCAGCGTATTCTGGTTTTCGATGCCCACCCTCTGCCCGATTTCGCGCAGGGTAAGATCGGTGGTGAGCAGCAGGCGCTTCACTTCCGTCATCCGGATATCGGTCAGGTATTTGAGGAAGCTGGTTCCGGCCACCCGGCGGAATACCAGCCCGATGTAGCTGGGCGACATGGAAAGCGCCTCGCTCACCATTTCGAGCGAAATATCATGGCAATATTCAGCCTGGATATACTGAACCAGTTTTTCGTACTGCTTTTCCTCCTGGGTGGAAACATCCGCGCTCAGGCAGTCCATCACCGAAAAGAACACCTGACGCAGCCTTTCTTCCGTGTCGTGCTCCATGGGCATATCATCCGCCCGGAATCCAAACTGCCCCAGGAATTCCAGGTATTTATCCTCCACGCCCGCCTGGCAGGCGACGCGCCGGGCGGTGAGCAGAAGGGCCTGCACAAGGCTTGAACGCGGCATGGAAGCGCCCGTGTCCGAAGCGCAGAGCGCGTGCAGCGTGGCGGCGGCCTCTTCCCGATCGCCGCTGAGCATTTGGTTGATCAGCCTTTGCTCTGCGTTCAGGGTATATTCCGTATCCGGCGCGTCCGGGGTTTCTTCCGCAAGGCAAAGGGCGTTTTCTCCCATGCTGTTTCCGTTGTTCAGCGCCAGCATGGCGTCGATCAGCGAATCGGAAACCCTTTGAACGCTGTAAGCCCGGCCAACGCCGATGCGGCACGGCATATCGCCAAACAATTCCCGGCGGGACTGTTTAAGGAAAGAATAGATGGTTTCGGGCGACGGATGCCCGGAATCCAGGTTAAACAGGATGAGCAGCTTTCCGTCCATCCGCTGTGCGCACCATACGCGCATCGCGCCCAGGTCCTTTTCCTCCGCCATGGCCTCCAAATGGTCAGCGGCACATATGCCCGCCGCTTCCTCCGCCCGCTCCAGCGCCCGTGGATTGATTTCGGCTACGGCGATCTGGATCCGGTCATAGGGAAGCGTCACCTGCACCTTGGATAGGCTCTGGCGCGCGTCGTTCCGCAATCGGCCCTCCATCCAGTCGTTCAGCAGGCGGTTTTTCAGCAGCCGGTTGATTTCCTGATTGCTCAGGGACAGGGCGTGGTTTTCCGCTGAAATCATATGGATCGCGTCGTCCAGCAGCTTATACTCGTTGGCGCTCTCCCCTTCCGGCAGGCCGATGCGCAGATGCTTCACGTTTTCCAGCAGCCTTTCCAGGGGCGTATACAGCCGTTTGCTGGCCAAAACAGCGCAGATCAGCCCGCCCGCCATGCACAGGCCCATCACAAGGGTCACGATCCTGCGCAGGCGTACGGTGGGCTTAAGAAGATCACGGTAAGGAACGATGGCCATACAGGTAAGCCCGCCCGACGCGGTTTCCTTTGCCAGCACGCTGTAGTCAGCGCCGCCGAGCCGGATACGGTTCTGCGGAGAGGACATATAGATCCGGCTCACCTCGCTGTACTGATCGTTCGCGTGGGAAATGACGGGGGTCCCCGTCTGATCGCACAGCAGGAGCACGCCGTTTTCGCTTTCCGGAAGGCTGGAGAGCAGCTTGTCCTCCGGCAGGTGGAAAAAGGCGTAGCTTTTCCCTTGGATGCTGTTGAGCGGCAGGCTGCTGATGAACACCAGCACGCGGTCGTTGCTCAGGATGCGGGAAATCGTGGCTTTCCCGACATAATCGCACAGGGCGATGTGATTGGTTTGCTCGCGGACCGAAAGAACGTCGGAAATCGTCAGCCCGTCGATCCGGCTGAAATAATCGTCCGCCGGGTAACTGCTCTCGGCGGTGATCACAATGTCAAGCCCTTCTGAATAAATGCCGATATCGCTGATCGTGCTGCTGAACGCTTTCATTTTTTGGAGCAGCTCAATGATCGATTTCTTTGTCAGTATGTTTTTCGGCGTCTGCTCCTTCAAATGCAGATACATTTTCACGCCGCTGTCGTTGTCCAATTGCCAGGTAAAGGAGCGCATCTGCTCGATCTGCTTGTTCAAGGACATGCATGCGCTTTCCAGCAGGGATTCATGCTGCTTCCACGCGTCCCGGATGACCTGCTCGGAAACCTGCGAATAAATGATCCAGCCTGTCGCTAAAGTGGTTACGATCGTAAAAATCAGCAGAAGAAGCGTCATCTGCACTTGTACTCTGTATCGGGGCAGCCATCGTTTCTGATCTCGTTTCATTGCAGCCTCCCAAGGGATGGCGATCCTGTTTCCTTCAAACCGTATGCTTCTATCGGCTCTGCCGTAGATGTCGGAATACCTGGATTATAGCATAAAACCTGCGTTTTGTCATTTCTTTTCTCACAAAGCGGCGCGCTGCGGGAAGAATTCTTTCCCGCAGCCCGGTTTCCCTGGTATCATTTGACACCGGATGCCGAATGGGTCCGCCCGCGCCTTCTCCATGAATGAGAGTTTCCTTTTTATATTCTCATTTCTTTTTAATCATTTCCTCCCTGTTCCTTTCATTTTCCGGGGTTATGCTATACCCGTTCCAAGGGAAAGCAAAGCTCCTCTCCCCTGGAAGCAAAGAAAACAAATGGGCGCAAGCGCCAAGGAGGAAATAAAGATGGATCATTATGAAATGGTAGAAAACCTGCGGAC
>JAFXMP010000052.1 GCA_017530275.1 Clostridia bacterium
AAGACTGTGCGGCGGAAGATCAACGCCCAGTCCTACATTAAAGACGGCTCCTTCAATCTGAACCGGGTGCAGGATATTTACCTGTACACCACCACCACCCGCCGCAAGATCGAAACGTCGTCCTCCGGCGGCGGCCACGGGGGCGGCGGCTTCACCGGCTCCTCCGGCACCCACCACACCAGCCACAGCGGAAAATTCTGATGCCAGTTTTTTCTGGGGGAAACCGCTCTTTCATGCTGAAAGAACGGTTTCCCCCAGCCCCCTTCCGAGAAAGCCACTTTTTATACGCGTTCAAACAAAAAAGCGCCCTTGTACGGACGCTTTTTTTGCTTTACGCCAACCAGAAGGGCGCTAAAGGCAGTCCGTTTGCGCCGAACAGGCGCACGATGGCGTAATCCGTCCAGGCGTAGCGGGCCATAACGGGATGGGAAACGGAGGAATTGGAAAGAATGATTTCATCGCTGTTCAGCACGGTTTCCGCGGGTTGGAACGCCCCGTCCTCCCCGGCGATTTCCATGAGGAACTCACCTTCGCCCCGGTCAAATACAGGCGCGGAAAGGGAAATATGCAGTTTGCCATCCCGGGTATATTTGCCCAATACAAAGGGGGAGAGGCGGGCCTTGCGCTGATAAATCACATCCAAGGCAACTTCATACAGCCTATCGCCCACCACGCGCTTGTTGGTGGGGTGAATGTTGTCAAATTCGCCCTGATCCAACAAAATTGTCAGGCCGGTATTGCGGATATTGCGGTATACCTTCCATTGCGCCAGGCGCAGGACGGGCCAGAGCTTGCTGTCCTCCGTTGCCGCGCCGTCGATCCACATGGGAAGCTGCACGTTCAGGAAGGGCAGATCATTGTCGTGAAACCATTCCCGCAGGCGCAGGATGAAGGAGGTAAGCAGAATATCATAATGCTTGGTGCGCCAGGTGTCCTCTTCCCCCTGATAGAACAGCACGCCAGTGAGGGTAAAGGGGATCACCCGTTCCAGCATGGTGTGCACCAGGCCGTTAGGCCGGAAGGGGGAACCTTCGCCCACCGGGGGATTCCAGGGCGGGCAGGGGCCGATCTCCGCGTTGATTTCTTTGGTGGTGTATTCGGGGTGAAAGGCTTTCAGAGCGTCGGCCTTCTTGGCCCATTCGTCCAGGCCGCTGAAAAAGGCGTTTTCTTCTGACAGGTACTGCTCCATGGATTTCCCGGCCCATAGTTCCGTGTATTCCCGCAGATAACGCTGCCCTTCCGCTGTGCGGTTCAGGGCTTCCTCGTCCATCCAGCAGGTGACGGAGGTGCCGCCCCAGTAGCAGTCGATGATCCCAATGGGCACTTGAATCTCGGGCTGGAGCTTCATGGCGAAGAAATAGGCCACGGCGCTCATGTCCCGGGCAGTGCCGGGGGCTACGGGCAGCCAGCGGGCATTTTCGTTGGCTTCCTCCGCTTCGGGGGTGAAACGGGCGAACTTGGGCACGTTGAAGTAACGCACCAGGGGATTGCTGTGAACGGGGATCAGCTCCTTGCCCTCGTCGGCGTTCTGCAATTCCAGCTCCATGTTGCTCTGGCCCCCGGCCAGGTACACGTCCCCGATGGCTATATCCGAATAGGAAACGCTGCGCTGCCCGTCGGAAAGGGTGAGGGTACATTTGACCTGCGCCTTCTGGGGCGGCAGACGGAAACAAAAGCTGCTTTCTTTTGCTGTGACTTCATCCCGGCCAATTTCCTGGCCTCCTTCATTCTTAAGAACCAGGGTCAAGCGTGAATCGTCCTCCACCGTACCCCAAATGCGGATCTCTTTATTGCGGCAAAGCACCGCCCCGTCGCGGAATAGAGGCGCAAGCTGAAAATGCTGCATGCTCAAGCTCTCCTTTTCGATTGAAATGGGTATATCGTATCGGTTTACGATCATGCCGGATTCCTCGCCGCGCAGGGTGTCCACATACACGCCGCCACAGCTTAAGATGGTTTTGACGCTGCCTGCGTTGGTATCCCGGCAGATCAGACGCACTTTGTTCACCCCCAGCGCCTTCGCTTCTTGCAGGGCTAAGCGAAGCTGTTCTTTGGCGTAGCCCTTCCGGCGTTCGTCGGGCCGAATGGAATAACCAATATGGGAGCAAAATTCTGGATCGTCGTCGTCGTATTCCAGTCGATGCCGGAAACAAAGCGCGCCGACCATTTTTCCGTCCTGCTTGCGAATGGTTGCATACCAGGTGGTTTTTCCCCGCATGGTTTCGCAGAAGCGCAGCCAGGCGGGGATATTGTCGTATTCTTCCAGATGATCCAGCCCCGGAATGCGGTCCGGGTCCAGGGTCACCCGCATACGGTTCGCAGGAAATGCCGCCCGGTAGGCTGCGATTTCATCCGCCAGGGCAAGAGAAAGGGGAACTAATTGAAGCTCGTTCATAATTATTTCATCTGCTTCCATTGTTCTTTTTTGATTATAAAAATGCCCCCCTTTATATCTTTCTCGGAAGGGGGTCTGGGGGAGACCGCTCTTTGGATTCCAAAGAGCGGTCTCCCCCAGAAAAAATACATGCCTTACCGCCGGCCGATTTCGGTGTCGGTTTCGGTGACTTTGCTGTTGTCTTTGATATAGTCGATGATCTCGTCCAGGTTGCCGAAGGCCAGGCCCACGTAGCTGTCCGCTGCGCCGTAGTACACGGCGATGCGGCCGGTTTCGGGATCGTGGAGGGTGGCGCAGGGGAAGGTGACGTTATCCACGAAGCCCCGTTCCTCGAACCATTCCTCGGGGGTGAGCAGATAATTCTGGCAGCGGTATTTTACGATGGAGGGATTATCGATGTCCAGGATGGCCCCGCCGATGGAATACACGTAGCCGTTGCAGGTCTGGGTGACGCCGTGATAGAACAAAAGCCATCCTTCGCTGGTTTCAATGGGGGCCGCGCCGCCGCCGATTTTCAGGCCCTCCCACCAGTTGTTGCCGCGGCTCATGACGTGGCGATGCTTGCCCCAATAGGTCATATCCGGGCTTTCACTGATGAAAATATCCCCAAAGGGGGTATGGCCGCTGTCGGAAGGGCGGGACATGAGTACGAAATTGCCGTTGATCTTCCGGGGGAAGAGGACCGCGTTGCGGTTGAAGGGCAGGAAGGGATTTTCAATGCGCACGAAATGTTTGAAATCCTGGGTCTTGGCAATGCCGATGGCCGCGCCGTAGAAATCCTGGCACCAGATGATGTAATAGGTGTCCTCCACCTTGACCAGACGGGGGTCGTAGGCGTAAATGGGCATGAAGGGCTTGCCTTCCTCATCCACAAAGGGGATTTTTTCCGGCTCGAAATCCCAGTGAACGGCGTCCTGGCTCCAGCCTAAATAAATGTAAGGCACGCCGTTGGTCTGTTCGCCCCGGAACACGCCCACGAATTTGTCTTCGTAGGGCATCACGGCGGAATTGAAGATGCGGGCTACGCCGGGCAGGGGATTGCGGCCAATGATGGGGTTTTCGGTGTAGCGCCACAGGGGGCTGTTGATGTGCCCTTCCGGCTTTTCCTGCCAGGGTACGTTGGGGAGGGCGGGTGCGAACATGGTGTATTTGGGCATGGGAGATCAATCCTTTCTTGTTACTGTTTTGCTGAAAGATCAACGGGTAAGAGAGCTGAGAGTTTAGAGTTGGGAGTTGAGATTGATATCGTTGATATATTCAGAAGCGGAAAGGAACATCCTGAAATATCTCAACTCTCAACTCCCAACTCTCAACTCTGAACACTGAATGTTCCCACATTCGTGGGGCTCATTGCTGCGCTTCCGGCAGATTGTCCCATCCGGCATAGCGCATGATGGCGTCTACCATGACCTGGTGAGGGAAGGAAAGGGATTTGCGATCCAGCAGGCCGAAGCGTTCGCCGCTGCCGGAAAACACGTTGTTGTCCCAGTACAGGCAGGGCAGGTTCCGGGCGCTGGCGGAGGCTACATAGAAAGCGGCCCAATCCACCCGATCCTGGAGGTTATTGCCCTTCACCATGGCCCCGTATTCCCCGATGACCACGGGAATGCCGTTGACGATGTACTTGTTGTACAGCCCGTTCATGAAGCTGACGATATCCTCTTTCTGGTTCTGCTTGCCGAAGGTATTGCCCCCGTTCTGGTTCAGGGTAAAGTCGTAGGGCGTGTAGGCGTGGGCGGAAATAATGATTTTATTGTCCGTGCTGTCCGTAGGCAGAACGAAGGAATCCCGGACGGCGTTGCCGGGGGCGGCGTCATAGGCGGGCACCATGAGATAACGCTCGGCGTTCTTGCCGCCGGAAGCGCGAACCGTGTCCACAAACAGTTGATTCAGCCGGTTCAGGCAGTCCGCCGCGTCCTGGCATCTTGGAGCATCTGGATCAAAATACCATTCATAGGTGGTGTCGATAAGGCGTGGCTCGTTCATGGATTCCATGATGAGATGCTCGTCATAGTCCCTGAACCGTTCGGCCAACTGCTGCCAGATACATTCGATATAATGGGCGGATTCCTCATAATGGGCACTGGAGGGAAGGAACTGGTCTTCATCATGGTGGATATTGATAATCACGTACATATTACGACGATAAGCCCAGCCCACTACTTGTTCTACCCGATCCAGCCACCTTTCACTAATCTCATAATCTGGGCCAGACACGTGATCGTGCCACGATACCGGCACCCGGATGGAGGAAAAACCGGCGTTCTGGATGGCCTCGATCATTGCTTCCGTGGTCTTGATGCCCACCCAGGAGGTTTCCACGGTCATTTCATCGGCGTTGCGGTTCCAACTGCCCTTGATGGCGTCGAAGGTGTTGCCAAGGTTCCAGCCCACACCCAGTTTTTTCAGAAATTCCATGGCTTCGTTTTCCGGGATCGCTTTGCGGGTAATGGTCAGGTCTGGCACGGTCACGTCGCTTTTCGCCAGGGCAAAACTGGCGAACAGCGTCTGCAGCAGACAAAGCGCCAGCACCAGGGAAACGCTTTTTCTCATAGGTGCATCCTCCTATTTGTGAAGTTGGGGAGTGTTATTAAAGAGTTGAGAGTTGAGAGTGAAGAGTTGAGATTTATATCGTTGATCAAACGGGTTTCGCTCGTGATAAACTTGGTATGATCTCAGCTCTCAACGCTTAACTCTCCGCTCTGGCTAAAAGCTATGCCATAAACCGCGCAAGATCGTCCGCCAGCTTCTTTTCTTCCGCCGCTGCCGTTGCCTTGTCCGGGGCAGATACGGAGATGTAAATTTTCAGCTTGGGTTCGGTGCCGGAGGGCCGCACTACAGCGGAAGCACCGCCGGAAAGACGGAATTTCAGCACGTCGGACTTAGGAAGCCCGTCCAAACCTGGGGCGTAGTCCAGCAGCTTTTCGATGCTCCTGCCGCCGATTTCCGTGAGATTGCCCCGGAAGGACCGCATGATCTGCTGCATCTTTTCAAACCCCGCCGCGCCCTCGAATTCATAGCTGTGCAGGGTGTTCAGGCAATAGCCGTATTCGGCGTACAGGGCGTTCAGTTTTTGCAGGAGGCTGATCCCCTGCTGCTTATACCAGGCGAACATTTCGCAGATCAGGAAAGCGGCGTCCACAGCGTCCTTGTCCCGCACATAGGTGCCGGAAAGGTAGCCGTAGCTTTCCTCGAAGCCGAAAATGTACCGTTCGGGATGCCCTTCCGCTTCCAGCTTCCCGATGGTTTCCCCGATGAATTTGAAGCCGGTGAGCACGTTGCGGGTTTCCACCCCGTAATGGGCGGCGATGCGCTCCGCCATGTCGGTGGTCACGATGGTTTTCACCAGCACGGGGTTTTCCGGCATGCAGCCCAGGGCCAGGCGGCGGCTGCATATGTAGTCCAGCAGCAGCAGGCCGGTTTCATTGCCGGAGAGCAATTCGTATTCTCCGTTTTCATTCCGCACGGCGATGCCGCAGCGGTCGCAGTCCGGGTCGGTAGCCAGGAGCAGATCGGCGTTCAGTTTCGCCGCGTATTGTAAGCCCAACTGCATGGCTTCCCGGATCTCGGGGTTGGGATAGGGACAGGTGGGGAAATGGCCGTCGGGCTGCTCCTGCTCCTTCACAACGGTGACGCTCTCGTAGCCGCTTTCCCGCAGGGTGCGCAGGACGGGCTTAAGACCCGTGCCGTTTAAGGGAGAGTACACGATAGCCACGCGCTTGTCCACCGTTTCGTTTCCCAGCAGGCTCTGGCGCTTCACTTCCGTAACGAAATCAGTGTACACCTGATCGGGAATGTAGGCGATCAGGCCCGCCTGCAAGCCCGCTTCAAAGTCCATCCGCTTCGCGCCGGTGAACACGTCCAGTTTTTCGATCTCGGCCAGAATCTCCGCCGCCGCTTCCGTGGTGATCTGGCAGCCGTCAGCCCCGTACACCTTGTAGCCGTTATACTTGGCGGGGTTGTGGCTGGCGGTGACCATGACGCCCGCAGCGCAGCCCAGCGCCCGCACGGCGAAGGACAGGCAGGGCGTGGGCATAAGTTCCCGATAGATCAGCGCCTGAATGCCGTTGGCCGCGAACACGCCGGAGGCGACTTTCGCAAATTCGTCGCTTAAAATGCGGGAATCGTAGCTGACGGCGATTTTCCGCTTGTTTTCCGGGAAACGCTTTATCACGTAATCGGCTAAGCCCTGGCTGGCTTTGGCTACCGTATGCACGTTCATGCGATTGGTGCCCGCGCCGATCACGCCCCGCAGGCCCCCGGTGCCGAAGGCCAGGTCCCGGTAAAAGGCGTCTTCGCGGGCGGCGGCGTCCATGGCGGAAAGTTCGGATTGAAGGGAAGCATCCGCTTCCTTTACCCAGCGTTGATAGAGGGCTTCGATGTCTTTCATAAGGGCAGCACTCCTTCTTTATCGATCAATGCAGTATATTCCGCAGCGCTTCCGCGATTTCTTCCGCTGCCTTTTGATGGGCTTCCCGGCTGGGATGCATGCGGGAGCCGTTGGAAGCGGCGGGGGTGAGGGACAGGTAACGCACGTTCAAGTCCCCGGCGTTTTTCCGGTCCCTGACAGCGGACTGTAGAATGGGCTCCATCTGCTTTCCGCACAGCCCGTAAACCCACAGGATGAATGCTTTGGGATACCGGGCGCGGATCATTTGCATCAATTCCCCGGCGCGGACGCGCAGTTCTTCTTCGGCGGCGGGGCGTTCAGCATCGGTCATCCTGGAAAGGGCGGAAGCGTCGTTGGTGCCTAAATTGATCACCGCCGCGTCGGCAGGGCGTTCGGTAAAATCGGCGGGCACGTCTCCGCCGGGAGTGATTGCGCAGAGCTGATCGTAGATGCGGCCTATGCGGGATTCAGGCTGATTGTCCCAGCTCCGGGCGGCGCCCCAGCCGCCCAGGGCGATCACCCGCTTTTCCGCGTTCAGTTTTTCGGAAACCAGCGTGGGAAAGGCGGGCATGTGGGAGATCCACACCATGCGCCATTCCTCCGCCGATTCCGGGCCCAAACAGCCCTCGCCCACGGTGAGGCTGTCGCCGATGAACTCGATCAGCAGGGGGCGTTCCGCCGGGCGCTCCGGCTCCCCGTCGGTATAAACGGCGTCGATGTACACGGGGCCATCCTCGTCATAACTGGGCTGGGAATCCCGGATGATGGAAACTTCATGGGAAAAGTCCCCGTCCAGCCCTGCCAGCAGGAGATAGCGGTGGGCGCCGGGCAGCAGGGGAAACCGGGCCACGGGCGCGCCGTCCATCAGCACGCCCATCCAGGGCGCGTGATCCCGGGCGGTGGAAGTGATGTCCGCTTCCAGCGTTTTGCAGGCCAAACACACCCGCACGCCGGACCCGGACCACCACAGACTTGTCCTTTCTTCCTTGGGGTCATGCCGCCCCAGAGGCAAAAAACGGGGATCGGGAAGCGATATGCGCTGCATGGGACCATCCTCCTTCTTTTGAAACAGCCTGAAAAGCGACGGCTTCATTATATAACAGAATGACGGGTTTTTCTACCCTGAAAATACCGCTTTTCATGCGCATTTTGCCGGGAATCGGGAAAGGCTGCCCCCTTGCGGGGAAAGGAAATTTTCAGTATAATAGCAGCAGTTGCTGTCGTTGCCGTTTATGCGGCGGTCAGGACTGGCAGTAAAGGAGGAGCAGAGTGGAAGCGTGGCGTGAAGAAAAAGCCAATTTAGTGCGGCGGTATCATGAAATGAATCAGTCTGCCGTGAAAGGCGGCATCGTGTTTGTCGGTTCATCGCTGATGGAGATGTTCCCCATCGAAGAATGGGTCAATGAACTGCCTGATCCAAAACCCGTCGTTTATAACCGCGGCGTAGGCGGATATACGACTTTCGATTACCTGCCCATCCTCGATATTTGCGTATGGGAATTGCAGCCTCGCACAGTATTTATCAACATTGGCACCAATGATCTGAGCGACAGCAGCCAAACCATCCCCATGGTGATGGAACGCTATGACAGCATTCTGAGCCAGATCGAAGCCCATCTTCCGGACGTTGTGATTTACCTGATGGCCTACTATCCGGTCAACCCGGAAGCCGCTGACGATGGAATGAAGAAGGTGCTGGAGATTCGGTCCAATGAACGCATCGCCCAGGCGAATGAAGCGGTAAAACAGCTCGCTGAAAAGCACGGACAGCGGTACATCGATCTGAATCAACCGCTAAAGGACGATCAGGGCAGGCTGAAAGCGGAATACACCATTGAAGGCATGCACATCAATCCCGACGGATACCGCACTGTATTTGATCAGATCAAAGAATTGATTCAGGCGTCTGCCGATTGAAAAGGAACGGAAGGAATAAGGCAATGATGATCAACGACGACGGCATTCAGCTGAGCGCGGTGCTGGAAAGACCCGCCCAAGCCCCCAGTCCGCTTGTGATCTTTATCCACGGCTTCACCAGTTCCAAGGAGAGACCGCACAATATCGCCGCCTGTGAAGCCATGCGGGACGCGGGCTGCGCCACGCTGCGGGTGGATATGTACGGCCATGGCGAAAGCGGCGGCGAATTCAGGAAGCACACGCTGTATAAATGGATCTCCAATATCATGGCCGCCATCGACTGGGCAAAAAGCCTTGATTTTGTTACGGATATTTATTTTTCCGGCCATTCCCAGGGCGGGCTGGCCGCGGCCCTGGCCGGTGCAATGGAAGGGGACCGGGTGAAAGGACTGATCCTGCGGGCTCCGGCCTTCATGATCCCCCGCTGCGCCAGGGAGGGCAATATGCTGGGCTTTTGCTTCGATCCCCTTCATATCCCGGATGCGGTCGACGTGATCAAAGGCCTGACCCTGGAGGGGAATTATATCCGCGTGGCGCAGACGATCCATGTGGAAGAAGCAATGGACCGGTTTACAGGCCCGGTGCTGATCCTGCATGGGGATCAGGACGATACCGTGCCGCTTCAGGATTCCGTGGACGCCGCCCGGCGCTATCGGAACTGCCAGCTTGAAATCATTGAGGGGGAAACACATCATTTTGACCGGTATCCCGACAAAATGAAAACGGTCACGCGGGAGTGGCTGAAACGGACGGCCGGTTTGATCCATTGAATTCACGCGATGGAACGAGGGGGAAAGGACGAAATGAGCAGCGTGAAACCGTTGGAATCAGGCTTTTCTCAGGATGGATACATCATTGATCAGGATTGCTTTTCCAGCATGACTTACCGCACGATTCCCGCTAATTTCAACGGCTGCGGCTGGATCGCCGCATACAATCTGCGGCGCTTCCTGGGCCATGCGGTGAGCTATGACGAAGTGCGGAAGGAACTGGACGAAATGCATTTCCTGCGGGTGCCTGGGCCGACCCTGATGTGCGTGATGCGCAGATATTTGAAAAAGCATGTGCCCCAGGTTCGGGAAACGGTGGGCAGGGAAGCGGCGCTAAACGCGGCCAGGGAAAGCCGGGCAGGCGTTTTTCGTTACAGGGAAGGCATGGAGCCGCATTTTGTATCCTATATCCGGCAGGGAGAAAACTGCTTCCGTTTTTTCAACATGGCCGACAGCCTGGAGGACTGCGTGATGCCCATGGAGCAATTCATCAATGAACACTGCGCTCCGGGCACGGTGATCGTGCTGACAGTATAAACAAAAAACACCGCCGGGGGAAGCTCCTGGAGAGAAGGTAGTCTGGATCGTTGTATGTTTATACACTGACAAAGAAGACGAAAGCCAGCGAAAGAGGAGAATGCCTTGTACCTGAATGCCTTTTATTTTCCGGGAGAAGAAGCCGAAGCCGACTTCATGTTCGGGCTGAAAACCACCTATGACCAGTCCGTATATCCCTACGGCGTTCTTGCGAAAGCCGGCCTGAATGAGATCATCTTTCGTCCGGTGACCATTCTTTATGGCGGGAACGGCAGCGGGAAGAGCACAGCGCTGAATGTGATTGCGGAGAAGCTGCGCCTGGAGCGGAACAGCGCGTATAACCGGTCACGCTTCTTTGAGGATTATGTGGACCGCTGCAAGGTCAGCCAGGAAGAAGCGATTCCCAAAGGAAGCCGGATCATTACCAGCGACGACGTGTTTGACATGATGCTGGATATCCGCTCCATCAATGAAGGAATTGACAGAAAACGGGAAAAACTGGCGGAGGACTACTATGCGCTGAAGCATGAGAAACTCCAGATAAGGTCCCTGGACGATCTGGAGCGCCTTCACAGGATCAATCAGTCGCGGAGCAGGACCATGAGCCGGTTCATTGAGAACGAGTCCGGAAAGAGCCTGCGGGAGAGATCCAATGGAGAAAGCGCCATCATGTATTTCCAGAGCAAGATCGAAATGGATACGCTCTGCCTGCTGGATGAGCCGGAAAACAGTCTGAGCCCCGAAAACCAACTGATCCTGGCGGATTTTCTGGCGGAATCTGTACGGTACTGCGGCAATCAGCTGGTGATCAGTACGCATTCTCCTTTCCTGCTGGCATTTCAGGGAGCGAAGATCATAAACCTGGATGATCGGTCCGGCGTGGTGGACAGCTGGACGAAGCTGAAAAACGCGAGGGTCTATTATGATTTCTTCAAAAAGCACGAACATGAATTTGAAAATGAATGACCGCCAAAACAATCAAAATCCTGCACCGATGAAAAGTGCAGGACTTTTTTTGGCCGTAAACCGTATTAGGCATGGGGATGCTTTTCCCAGAAGGTATATGTGCCGGGGGCCACTTTCTTTTCCCCGCCGGGCAGGCGGACCAGGGCGGGAACGGGCGTGTCCAGTTCGTAGCGTACACCGTCCTCTTCCCATTGCCAGAAGGCGCTGACGGGACCCTGCCGGGTGAGCAGCTTGGCCTGGAGCCAACCCACGCGGGGGTCGGCATGAGGCGCGTAAAGCAACTCTGTGAAACCCGCATGCTCCTCCCCATGACGGATGCCTGCCGCCTGCTCAAACACCCAATCGGCCACTGCGCCGTAAGCGTAGTGATTGAAGGAATTCATGCTGGCGGATTCAAAGGAGCCATCCTCCTTGATGCCGTTCCAGCGTTCCCAAACGGTGGTGGCCCCTTTGGTGACGGGATACAGCCAGCCGGGGTATTCCCGCCGAAGCAACAGCGACCAGGCCAGGTCCCCATGGCCGTAATCGGCGAGCACGTGCAGAAGGTAAGGCGTGCCCACAAAGCCGGTGCGCAGTTGCACGCCGGCCTCGACCACCATTTCGGCCAGGGCGTCCGCCGTCTTTTGCGGATCGGGGGACAGGCCGAAATGGGCGGCCAGTACGTGCTCGGTCTGCGTCAGATACACGGGGAAAGCCTGCCGGAAGGCGGAAACGATGCGCTGATGCAGCGCTTCATATTCTCTCATATCTTTTCCCAACAGCTTTCCAGCCTTGACCACCAGGGAGGTAGAGTAAGCGTAGTAGGCGCTGCCGATAAAATCTGGCCGGGTGCCGCCGCAGCAGCTTCCTTCCTTTTCCGCGTCCAGGCTCAGCCAGTCGCCGAAGTGGACGCCGCCGATCCACAGATCGGGCGTTTTGGTGACGGAACCGATGTAGTCCACCCATTTTTTCATGCTGTCGAATTGATCGGCCAGGACGGCCCTGTCCCCGTAGGTCTGATAAATCTGCCAGGGGCAGATGGTGACCGCGTCGCCCCAGGCCGCGCCGGTGGGCACCTTTTCCAGCACGTTGGGGATCACGCTGCCGATGCCGCCGCTTGGGAACTGCTCGGCAGCCATATCATGCAGCCATTTTTTGAAGAATTTTTCCACGTCAAAGAAATAGGATGCAGTTTTGACAAACACTTCCGCATCCCCCGTCCAGCCCAGGCGCTCGTCCCGCTGGGGGCAGTCGGTGGGCACGTCCAGGAAATTGCCCCGCTGGCTCCAGGTCACGTTGGAGAAGAAACGGTTCAGCAGCGAATCGCCGCATTTCAGCCAGCCTGTGCGCTTCATATCGGAATACACAGCCACGGCGGTGAAATCCTCCGGTTTGGGTTCCCCGGGCCAGGAAATCAAATGAATATACCGAAAGCCGAAGAAGGTGAACCGGGGATGCCAGGTTTGCTTCCCTTCCTTGCAGGTATAGTGCGCCTCGGCTTTGGCGCTGCGGTAGTTCTCGTTATAGAAATTGCCGTCTTTGTCC
This sequence comes from Clostridia bacterium, assembly GCA_017530275.1. The sequence goes on from JAFXMP010000052.1 coordinate 12,500, forward strand.
AGCACCTCGCCATGATTGAAATAGACCAAATCGCCCGCCTTGGCGTCCACGGTGAATTCCACCCAGCCGGTGACCTCCTGGCCAAAGTCCACCAGGGTTTCTCCCGCGGGGGTATGGATGATTTCTTTGGCGGCGACCCTTTCCATTTCCCGGATTACTTCGCCCTCCTGGAGGATCAGAATATCCTTGTTCCAGTCCAGCGCTTTGACCTTTTGCCAGTTGCCCGGTATGATGCGGGCGTCGCAGGTTTCACCGTCGTAGATTTCGCTGAACCGGGTGGCGCTTTCGCTCGCCTCCCAGGCTTCGTCCGTGATGATCGTTTCTTCCGATCCGTCCGCGTACCCGACGCGCAGCAGGGCGATCAGGCCGCAGGGCTGATCAAAGCGTTCCTTTCTGTCTTTTTCGTTTTCCCAGCCCGGCATGGGGGAACGGAACCAGCCCCGGCCCACGGTGACGCGCAGCTCGTTGCTTTGGGCAAGCAGCTCCGTCACATCGTAGGTCTGCACCTGCAGGCGGTGTTCATAGCTGGTCCAGCCGGGAGCCAGCACAAAATCGCCCACCCGATTTCCATTCAGTTCCGCTTCGTACACGCCAAGCGCAGTAATTTCCAACTGGGCCTTTTCAATGGGCCTGTCCGCGCGGAACACCCGGCGGAATACGGGGCATACATCGCCCATATCTTGGGCGGGGGTGATCCATTGAGCTTTCATGATTTCCACGAAGCACGCCTCCCTATTTCATTCGTGTGATCAGCACGGCCATGCCTTCCCTACCTGGCAGGCGCACTGTGATTTTGCCGCTGGCGCTTTCCTGCACGGTGGTGCGGGTCATTTCCCATACGTCGATCAGTTCCACCTTGTATTCTTTATCTTCCGGCAGATCAAATACGCTTTCGGCGCTGGTCTGAATGCCGAAGAACTGCAAAAACGCTTCCTCCCCGCAGCGGGCGCGCCAGGTATGCTCTGAAGCCAAGTGAGCTGCCCGGTCGTCCGGCTGCATGCGGGCAAGGCTGGTTAGGGCCAGATACGTAAAGTCGCCGGGGGTATAACCCGCGTCCAGTTTTTCCTTGATTTGTTCCTCGGTCATCAGTCCCAGGCCGCTCCATCCCGTGAGCCAGGGCTCCAGGGGTCCGGGCAGGCTTTCAGCGATCTTTCGCAGGAAGGCGATGCGCCGGGAGCTTTCGCCCTTTAAGCTGCCGCCCCGGGCCCACCAGAGCACATCGTCGTCAGAAAGAAAGGTTTCGCCGTGGGTGCAGTACCCGCCGGAGGATACACAGCGCCAGAAGCGGTACACCATTTCCCGGCCTGAAATGCTGCCCCAGGCGTGGGGCAGGTTGCCTTCGTAGCAGCATTCGTCGATGATCACGGGCTTCTGATAGCGTGCGAGCCAGCGGGGGATTTCCGTCAGCGCCTTGGTCTGGATGCTGCAGTGAGACACGTTTTTCCGGGAAAAGTCCCAGAAACAAAAGCAATTATGGCTGGACAGCAGATGCCGGTATGGGTCATTGGCTGCTGTAAATTCTTCGATTTCTTCCCAGTCCTCCAGCGTTTTGCTTCCGCACAGGTCGTATTCATTGGCAAGGGACCACCAGATGAACGGCTTGGCGCTCAGGCGGCGCAGCAGGTAATCCAGGTATTCTAAATTGCCTGCCTGGGGCAGTGTGGAAAAGCCCCACCGGTCGTAGGGATGGAACAGGATCAGGTCGATCTGGATATTCAAAGCCCCGATCCGGTCCAGAATGGCTTCCAGACGCCGCCAGAAAGCGGTGTTGGGCCTGCCGGTGTCCCAGGAGCCGTCCTGGCGCTTTTCAAAGGCGTAGCTGGGCGGTTCGTTATGGTTGTAATCGTAATGCTTGGGAAATACGCACATGCGTATTTTGTTGAAAGGGGCTTTTTTCAGGGCGGCGATGGTCCTGTCCACCAAGTCGTCGTCCTGAGAAGCCAGGGCGTATACGGTGGTGCCGAAGGGAAGGAAGGGCGTACCGTCGGCGTATGCAAAGCGCGTACCGACAGCCCGAACCGGGCCATGCGCTTCCTGGGCGGGGGCGCAGGTTTCCTTTCCCGCCGCGCTGACTGCGCCGCTTACCTTCCAGGCATATTCTCCGGCGCGCTCCGGCAGGAAACGCACCTTGTACTGGCCGCCGCCGTCGTAGAAGCCTTTCACGCTTTTCGTTTCCCCGCCGCAGGTGAATATCGCAGTCAGATCGATGGCTGCCCATTGGTCTTGTAATGCTTTGCCTGAAAAAGACAGTTCAAAAGTTTCGTATTGCCGCATTGTTTCCCTCCTTTGGCGGTATGGATGGCTGATGCGTTTATGAAAACGTTTCTGTTTTATTCGCGGTTTATCCAAAAATTTCCTTCCGATTCCCGTTTCATTTTTGATGGAAGGGTCATCATTTACAGATCGTCCATTGTGTGATAGAATGAATTAAACACAGGGAGGTAGCTGCTAATGGCAAAAGCTTTGAAACCGATGAAAAAGACTATTCTTCGCGGAACGGTTCTTTTCTTTCTGGTGCTGTGCGTCGTATTAAGCGCTGTTCAGTACAAAAACAGCAAAACGATGCTGTATGACCAGTACGCATCGAGCATCGGCAGCATTTTGAATTACGTGGCTGAGGAAATCGACGCGGACGATCTTGCGCGGTGTATGCAGACCGGCGAAAAGTCGCCCAAATATGATGAATTGCAGGCGCTGCTGGACAGGGTCAAGGAGCATCTGGAAATCATTCATTTCATCTATGTGATCGTTCCGCTGAACGCGGAACCGGTTGACAATATGAAAAACGTGATCGCCGGGGCGACGCAGTACGAGTATGAATTTGAAGCGGACGAGATCGTGCATCTGAATTCCCTGACGGGCGATTCATATTCTGCCGAAGCCGCCCAGCAGTATTTGGACGCTTATAATACGGGCGTTCTTTCATTCTTTGAAGCCAGCAGCGAGTGGGGAACGGATTATATCGGCTTGCTGCCGCTGATTTCTTCCAGCGGCGAACCTGTGGCCGCACTGTGCGTGGACGTGGATGTGGCTGAGATTTCCGCAAAGCTTCGCAATAACGTGATCGAAGGCGTTATCCTGATCATCATGCTGGGCGGTATCTTCGTCTTTATCTTTTTTACCTGGATGGAGCGGAAGGTATCCGATCCCATCGAGCAGTTGGAAACCAGCGTGGTGGAATTTGCTTCCCAATGCAGGAACCAGAAAGATCCGGAAGCTTTGGAAATCGACGTTCCCCTCATTCACACGAATAACGAAGTGGAAAAGCTGGCGGAAGCCGTTTCCCAGATGAGCAGCGCCATCCGCGAATATGTGAAAAACGCCGTAACCATGGAAAAAGAACTTGAGAGGGTCTCTGTCATGGTCAGCAAAGACGCGCTGACCCAAATGCGGAATAAAAACGCCTTTAACGCTTTTATTCACGAACAGGACGAGGTCATCCGGAATGGCGGGGCGGAACCGTTCGGATTGGTTCTCGCTGACCTGAACGGCCTGAAAAAGATCAATGAATCCTACGGTCACGAGAAGGGCGACCTGTATATCAGAAAAGGCTGCCGCGTCATTTGCAGAGTGTTCATCCATTCGCCTGTGTTTCGCATTGGGGACGACGAGTTTGCCGTGATCCTGATGGGACAGGCTTACAGCGAAATGGACGCCTTGATCAGACAGGCGCGGGCCGCTTTTTCGGACCTGGAGAAGGACGCCTCTCTGCCCGTGTGGGAACGCTGCTCCGCCGCCATTGACTTTACCGCGTATCGGCCCGAGGAAGACCGTTCCTTTGAGGCGGTATTCAGCAGAGTGGAGGAAAGCATGTATCAGAAAAAAGAAAAGATGAAAGAACAATGATCTGTGTTTCTAAAATACGCGATGATCAAACGAGAGCAGGCGGAAAAGACCGCCTGCTCAGCGTGTCGAAAAAGAATTTTCGACACGCTGCGAATGAAAGGCCGGAAACCGTCCTTTCATTCGACGCATCAATTTCTTGAAAAATGGCGTTTTCAGCATCAAAAGATACTGAAAACGCACATTTTTCGGCCAGAAATTGATAGAGGAAGCGGCATAGCCGCTCCTCGGCGGCGTACACGCCGCCGCCTGCGGAGTATTGATGAAGGGGCTGCGGCCCCTTCATACTTCCCCGGGGGACTTTGGAGACAATCTGAGCAGGCGGAAAAGACCGCCTGCTCTTTTTTCAGAGGTTTTTCCTGGGCCACAGCACCAGCGCCGCGCCCAGCAGTACCAGCAGCGGCAGCATCACGGTCACGATCACCGGCGCGGTGATATTGCCTAAGGTGAGCGTGTCCCGCTGGGCGGTGACGGGCAGGATATCCAGGTTGACCGGCTCCTGGCCCTGGAGGGAACGAACCATTTGCATGAGGAAAGCGGTGGAGGACGTGCTGCTCTGCATCCAATAATTCAGGAACATGGTCATGTCTCCCATGATGAATGCGTGGGAAACCGTACCGTCCTGAAACATTTTATCGCTCCACAGGGCCACGCAGAAGCGGCCCTCTTCGTCGCCGGGCTGCTGGCCGACGGTAGACGCGCCGTCCTCGTAATTGCGGATATAGGCCTGCCCGGTCACAAGAATGGGGGAGAGCATCACGTCCGCGGGCACGGTGTCGGGCAGGCGGAAGGCTCGGGCGGCGGTTAAAAGCAGAATATCCTTCCCCGCGGAAAGCAAAGACCGGGTGACGGCCGTTTCCTGCATATAAGGCATCAGGATCACGGGAGAATCAGCGTAATAACTGGTTGTGTCCTCCTCTTTGGCGATCACCATGCCGGGATAGGCTTCGATGCCAAAGGCGCGCAGAAAAGCTTGAAAGTTTTCCAGGTTCAAGGGATCAGAATATTGAGAAACCACGAAAAAGTTGCCGCCCGCCCGGGCAAAGTCCAGAAGCCGCTCCAATTCACGGTCCGTCAGATCGTACTGGGGTGCCAGGATCATGAGCAGGCTTTGGGGGTCCAGTTCATTCCCCGCCGCGAGGTTTATCCGTTCCACCTGATAGTTGGCGGAAGCCAGGGTATCTTCCAGGGGTTCCGTTTTCGATGCGGTCATTTCCCCGTGACCGGTGAGGATCTGAATCTGGGGCACGTCGTTCTGCGTTACGAACAGAATGGCTTCCGTGACGCTTTTTTCATAGGAATAGCTGGCAAGATCAAAATACCCAGTTTCAGTGTTGTAAGAATACTGGGCAAAATCCTCCGCATTCAGCACCCTGGCCCGGCCCGTTTCCGGGCAGGAAACGATCAGGCAGTCTTCGGTCACCTGCCGCACGCCCGCGGCGTCGGTAAACTGGGTCTGCAAAACCGGGTTCTTGACCAGGCTTTCTTCCCGCACCGTCACCCGGTCAGACGCGGCAGCATACCGGTCCAACAGGGAAAGGAGCGTTTCGTCGCCCCCGGAGGCGGGCGTCACCGCGTAGAGTGTCACATCCTTATCCAACTGGGCCAGGGCGGCGTTGGTCACCGCGCCCTGGGTGGCGGCCCCGTTAAAGGAGCAGTCGATTTGCAGGGCAAAGCGCTTTTCCAGCCCGTCTGCCAGCGCGCCGACGAGCAGCGTAAACACCACCACCGCCGCCGTCAGCAGTACGGAAAAGCCGCCGCAGCGGAATTTCCGGTTTTTTTGGAAATTTTCTTTGATTCTTTCGATCCATGTTTTGATCCGTTTCATGCTCTATGCCTCGCTCCATCGCCGGGCATCCAGCACCCGTACGCTCAAAAACAGCATCACGCCCATGAACAGCACATTGTACAGCACGTTGGACAGGCTCAACTGCCCCCGGACGAAGGGGGCGAAGCGCTGGTACAGGCTGATAAAATTCAGCGCGGAGCTGACCCAATCTACCGTGACAGCGGAGGCTAAAATATCCGCCAGCCACACCAGCAGGTTCACCCCAATGGCCGCAGCAGCTGCTGCGGTCTGGCTTTTTGCAAAGCAGGAAATGAACAGATCCAGGGAAAGGAAAGCGCAGCCCTGGAGCACCAGGCCCAAATAGCCCACCGCTGTTTCCGCCAGGTACAGGGTGCCGTAGAGAGCGACGATCAGGGCGTAGATGCCCGTGGCCCCCACGGTGATGAGCAGCACGGTGCATGCGGCGAAAAATTTGCCCAGCACCAGCCCGCTCAAGGAGCAGGGAGAAGACAGAAGTAATTGATCCGTGTGCCGTCTGCGTTCGCCCGCAATCAGGCGCATGGCCAGCAGGGGGCTCAGCAGCATCCATAAATAGCTCATCTGGGAAAGCAGCTCCAGCAGGTTGCAGGAACGGGAAGCCAAATTGGTGATCCCGAAAAAAACGCTGGACAGCGCCAGAAAAACCCCCATGAATACATAGGCGGCGGGGGTGTAGAAGTAGCTTTGCATTTCCCGGCGGTAAATCGCGCCCATCTGCCAAATCCTTTCCTCTGATTGCACAGTTGATCTTTATTGAGCACTTAAGCCAGAGTTGAGAGTTAAGAGTTGTGAGTTGAGATAATATAGTGTTTATCGAAAGCGAGCCATGTTTGATCGACAATATAACTCCCAACTCTCTTGCTGTTAAAGTGTTTTTGAAATACCCTTCGGCTGTTCCTTACCCCTCGTCCATGGTGGCCCGCAAAAAAACATCTTCTAAACTTTCCTCAACCGGGGCCAGCCGCAGCAGCGGGGCCTGCATGGCGGACAGCAGGGTGAACAGCTCCCGTTCGGCGGAACAGCCCGCTTTCACGGTGAGCACCACCTGGGTCAGGCCCGGTTCGCCGCCCCGCTCTGTTTTCACCTGGCTTACGCTGTTTAGCTGGCGCAGGGCGGGGAGCAGGGCGCCTTCCCCGCAGGCAATCACCGCCCGCAGCCGCTGTTCCCCACAGCGGAGGGCCTGTAAAGCGCTGTCGCAGATCACCCGGCCATGGTGCAGGATGATCACCCGATCGCAGACGGATTGCACTTCGCTTAGGATGTGGGAGGAAAAGAGCACCGTATGCTCTCCGGCTAATTCCCGCACCAGCTTGCGCACGTCGCTGCTTTGGCGGGGGTCCAGCCCAACGGTGGGCTCGTCCAGAATGATGGCTTCCGGCGCGCCGCACAGGGCCTGGGCGATGCCCACCCGCTGGCGGTAGCCCTTGGACAGGTTGCCGGTTTTGCGGTCCAGCACCTCCGTCAAGCCCGTTTTATCGGCTACCGCCTCCACATGGAGGCCGATGGCCTTTTTTTCTACTTCCTTCAGCTCGCAGGCGAAACGCAGATAAGCCCGCACCGTCATTTCGTCGTACAAAGGAGCCTGCTCGGGCAGATAGCCGATCATGCGCTTGGCTTGGCGGGGCTGGGCGAGCACATCAACCCCCCCCACCGTGACCCGGCCCGAGGAGGGGGCCAAGCATCCGGTGAGGATGTTCATGGCGGTGGTTTTTCCCGCGCCGTTTTGCCCCAGCAGGCCCAAAATCTGGCCCTTGGGCAGGGTAAAGCTCACATCTAAAAGGGCCTGATGCGCCCCGTAGCGCTTGGATATCCCCTCGAACGCGATCATGCGCACCGCCCTCCTTTTCCCGTTTACAGCCTGATTATATCATATCCTCGCGGAGATTTGCGTGAACAAATTGTAAAGCAATTACGTCCACTTGCATACAATAAAGTGCTTTTTTGAAAGCTTTGGAAACTACAAAAACCGTTTGTCCATGTCGGCCAAACGGCATCTCGGTTATCATCGACCAAAGTATTTTTCGCCTGCCCGACTTTACCAGTAATGGAAAAGAAAGAGATAAAACATGAAGAGCAAAAGCAAGGAAAAACAAAATCCTTGCTTTATTTATCCTTTTTGCTTTCAACTGGTAAAGTAGGGTATAACAGAAGCAAGCGGCAGTTTTCAAGCCCAAATATGGAAAGCTTTAGGCTGACATAGCATCATACGGACGGCCCGAATATGATGGAATTCGGGCCGTCAGCAGAAACGGTTTTATTCTGTACGCAGGGCCACCACGGGGTCCTTTTTGGCGGCCATACGGGAGGGGATCAGTCCGGCGATCAGGGTGAGCACCATCGAGATACCCACCAGGATCAGCCCGGCCTGGACAGGCAAGTTCGCCAGGTTGGGAATACCGGTCAGGTTTTTGATGATGATGTTCATGATCACCACCAGGCCCAGCGTGACCAGGATACCGATGCCCCCGGCCACAAAGCCCACGATAAGGGTTTCGGCGTTGAACACCCGGGACACATCGCGCTTGCTGGCTCCGATGGCCCGCAGGATGCCGATTTCCTTGGTGCGCTCCAGCACGCTGATATAGGTGATGATACCGATCATGATGGAGGACACCACCAGGGAAATGGCTACGAAGGCGATCAGCACATAGCTGATGGCGTTGATGATATCGGTGACGGAGGACATGATCAGGCCCACATAATCGGTATAGCGGATCACATCTTCTTCCGCCGCCGCCTCGTTGTAGGCTGTGATGATATCGGTCAGCTTGCCCTTTGCCTCAAAATCCTTGGGATAGAGGTAAATAGCACTGGGCTCGTCGATGTCGCATACGCCCAGGGTGGACAGGTTCTTTTCCAGGGAATTGCCCGTATCCTTGGGCAGAACGGAGGCCAGCACCTGCCTTAGGTCCTCTTTGCTCACCAGGTTCAGCGCGAAGGAGGGCACCTGGCTCAGGCGCTGCTGAATGTCCGCGTTCAGGCCCAGGCTGCCCGCGTACTGGTCGATGAACTCGCTGACGCTCATGCTGTCCAGGGCTTCCAGCAGGTCCACTTTGTTGGTATCGAAGGGCTGTCCGGTAAAGATATCGATATCGGGATTGGCAAGCTGCTCTTTAACGATCTGGCTGTTTTTCACCTGATCCAGCAGGTATTCCATCAGCTCAAATTTGTAGCCCACTGCCCCGGTGGTGGAGGTGGCGACGGCGCCGCCCGCGGGCCGCAGGATGCCCACCACCTTGATTTCCAGGGAATCCTGGAGCTTTTTCAGCAGGAAGCCTTCGTATTCGCTGCGGTTGGCCCAATTGGTGCCCTGTTTTTCGTAAACATCGGTATTCAGAAGCAGGCGAAAGCGAAGATTCATCAATTCGTCATAGGTAAATTCCATGTCCTCGCTTTCGATGGCCTCGCCCCGCATGAGGGCGTCAAACAATTCCTTTAGTTCGCCCTGATCCTTGAGCCCTAAGGCGTACAGGGCGTAGTCGCTCAATTCGTTGCGGGAATTGACGATGAGCACCACCTCGTCCAGCTTTTCCGGCATGCGGCCCGTGAGAATATCGTACTGGGAGGCCAGCAGCTCCGGATTGTCCAGCAGTGCTTCAAAAGCGTTCATCATGCGCATGGAGGAGCTCATCATGGTATCCGTAATACCGCTGCTGGAACCCATCATGCTCATCATGCTCATCATACCGGTGGCTTCCAGCACGGTGGAGGGGTTCACCTGAATGGGACTCCCGTCTTCATCGATGCGGTACAGGGTCAGGGGCGTGGCATATTCGTACTGAATGCCGCTGACCAGGGGCTCCACGCCGGAAGCTTCGCTGTCCAAGAATTGCTTGAAGGCTTTCAGGTTGTTGTCCGTGATGCCGCTCATCCAGCCGCTCATGATTCTGGTCATGCGGCTGCCGGAATAGATCTTGCCGTCCTCACGCACTCGTTCGTCCCTGGAAATGCCCATCATGCCGCTCATCATGTCGGTCATATCCATGGTGGTGGCTTCGATCTCGATGGGATAGGAGGAGAGGGTATCCTGCTCCACCCGGTTGATGTAGGCATTCACCCCGGCGGACAGAGACAGGATCAGCGCGATGCCGATGATGCCGATGGAGCCGGCGAAGGCGGTGAGCACCGTGCGGCCTTTTTTGGTGAGCAGGTTATTCAGCGACAGGGAAAGAGCGGTCAGGAAGCTCATGGAGGGCTTTTTCTGCCTCTCTGCCGTCCCAGTTTTCGTTTCCGCCTCTGTGCAGGGGTCGGAATCGCTGATCACTTTGCCGTCCAGCAGGCGGATGATGCGGCTGGCGTACTGGTCAGCCAGATCGGGGTTGTGGGTGACCATGATCACCAGCTTGTCCTTGGAAACTTCCTTCAAAATTTCCATCACCTGCACGCTGGTTTCGCTGTCCAGCGCGCCGGTAGGCTCGTCGGCCAACAGGATATCCGGGTCGTTCACCAGGGCCCGGGCGATAGCGACGCGCTGCATCTGGCCGCCGCTCATCTGATTGGGACGCTTTTTCAACTGGTCGCCCAAGCCCACCTTTTCCAGCGCATCGATGGCCCGTTTGCGCCGTTCTTCCCGGCTCACGCCAGACAGGGTCAGGGCCAATTCCACGTTGGAAAGCACCGTCTGGTGTGGGATCAGGTTATAGCTCTGAAATACGAAGCCGATAGAATGGTTGCGGTAGGTGTCCCAATCGCTGTCTTTGAACTGCTTGGTGGATTTTCCGTTGATGATCAGATCGCCCCGGGTATATTGGTCCAGGCCGCCGATAATGTTCAGCAGCGTGGTTTTTCCGCAGCCGGAAGGGCCCAAAATGGCGGTAAATTCGCACTGCCTGAATTGCAGGTCGATCCCCCGCAGCGCTTGCACCTTGGTGCTCCCAGTTTGATAATCCTTGGCGATATCCTTCAAAACCAGCATGGCGTTGCTCCTTTCCCCGAAAACCTACAGGGAGTATGAAAGTAGTATAAAAGAAATAACTTGCGGATAAAAGCGAACACTGGAGAGAAAGCCGCCTGAAAACGAAGCGGCGCATCTATTATATGACAGCGAAAGAAAAATATCAACCGCTGCAAAAAGACAAAAAAACGGCAGGCTTTCCCTGCCGATGAAGAATGGTGCATTGCGTATTCTATAGTATCCAGAAACGGGGTTTTCAACTACTTTCCTGCCACGGCGATTTCGCCCACGTCCACGGAGGGGCTGCCGATGGAGCTGCCGGGGAACAGCAAATCGCTGCCCACAGCGCGGATGTTCTTCAAAAGCTGATAGAAGTTGCCCGCCACGGTGATCTGTTCCACGGGCTGATCCTTTTTTCCGTTCTTCACGGTGTAACCTTGGGCGATCAGGGAGAAATCGCCGCTGATGGCGTTGGCGCCAGCGTGCAGGCCGCTGACCTCGGTGATCACCAGGCCGTCGCCCATGTCCTGCATGAGTTCCGCCAAGGTTTTTTCGCCGGGAGCCAGGAAGAAATTAGTGGGGCTGACGTTCACGGCCCCGGCATAGCCCGACTTGGCGGCGTTGCCGGTGGTCTGGACGCCCGCTTTCCGGGCGGTTTTCAGGTTGTGCAGCAAAGTGTTCAGCTTGCCCTTTTCAATGACCGCCTTCGTAAAGGAGGCTACGCCCTCCGCGTCGAAGGGCTGGCTGCCCAGGCCGCCGGGGAGCAGGGGATCGTCCATGAGGGTCACTTTTTCGGAAGCGATCATTTCCCCTTCCTTGCCCGCAAGCAGGCTCAGGCCCTTCTGGGCGCTTTCAGCGGAAAAGACGCCGGAGAACGCGCTCAGCATATCCGGCATGCATTTGGCTTCAATGATGGCCCGATAGGCGCCGCTGGGCACAGGAGCGGCTTTCAGCATGAACAGCGCTTCTTCCGCCGCTTCCTTGGCGATGGCGTCCGCGTTCAGTTCATCAAAATTCCGCGTCACCTTGAAGCCCGCGCCGGTGGAGACCCGGTCGCCCTCCTTGGCGGTGGCGCTTACAAAGCACACGGCGATGTTGTCCCGATGACGCAGGTTCAGCCCATAGGAATTGACAATCCGGGTTTCGCCGCTGCTGGTGGAAATCATGTTGTAGTTCAGGGCGGTGATCCTTTCGTCAAGGGCCAGGGCTTTCTTTTCGATATCCTGAATCAGACTTAGCTTCCGGCCTTCGTCCACCTGGTCCAGGGCGGGGCTGTAAACATCCACCTGGGGGTATTCCTTGTCGCCGGGATAAATTTCCTGTACATCCTCGTCCTCGGTGAGGCTGGCGCTTTCCTTCACCGCTTCCACCAGTTGGGAAACCGCCGCTTCGTCAAAGGCCTCCGTGGCGGCATAGCCCATTTTGCCCTGGTACAGGCCCCGCAGGCTGAGCCCCCGGGTGGCGTTGACGGTGTAATTGGTGATTTCTCCCTTCACGCACATGGCCCGGAAGCGGTCGCCGGAGGAAAGATAGATTTCCGCCGCCTCAATACCGGCTTTCAGGGCTTCGTCCAACAAAGCCTGAATGAATTGATCGATGGTCATTTTCTATTCCTCCCTTCCTTATCGTCCGCCCACGGTCATTTCACTGACGCGGATCATAGGCTGGCCTACGTTGGTGGGGATGCTGCCGCTGATGGAGCCGCACATGCCTTGAGCCATCTGCATATCCTTGCCCACCCGGTCGATCTTGGGCAAAATCTCACTGCCCCGGCCAATGAGGGACGCGCCGCGCACAGGATGCACGATCTTGCCGTCCTTTACCAGATAGCCTTCGCTGACGGCAAAATTGAACTTGCCGGTGGTGGGTTCCACGCTGCCGCCGCCCATTTTCTTGGCGTACAGGCCGTCGCCCATGGTGGCGATGATCTCGTCGTTATCGTCGTTCCCCGCGGCAATGTAGGTGTTGCGCATGCGGGAAGTGGGGGCGAACATGTAGCCCTGCCGCCGTCCGCTGCCGGTGATGGGCATATTCATGCGGCGGGCGTTCAGCTTGTCGATCATGTAGTTTTTGAGAATCCCGTTTTCGATCAGCACCAGGCGGGTGGTGGGGGTGCCCTCATCGTCAATGTTCAGGCTGCCCCATTCGTTGGGGATGGTGCCGTCATCGATGGCGGTGACGCAGTCGGCTGCCACCTTCTGGCCCAATTTCACGCAGAATTCGCTGTTGCCGACCGCCACGGAGGTGGCTTCCAGGGAATGGCCGCAGGCTTCGTGGAAGATCACGCCGCCAAAGCCGTTATCGATCGCCACGGGCATGGTCCCAGCGGGGCACACAGGAGCGTGGAGCATGGTGCGGGCCTGCCGGGCTGCTTCCTTGGCCATGGCCTCCGGGTTAATTTTGCTGTTGAAGATTTCAAAGCCCTGCATGCCGCCGGGGGACACGCCGCCGGTCTGGTTCTCCGTGCCGTTGGAGGCGATGGCGGCAACGTTCATGCGGGTATAGACGCGGGTATCTGTGGTAAACAGCCCTTCGCTGTTGGCGATCCACACCCGCTGCACGCTGTCCGTGTAGCCGATGCTGCCCTGAACGATTTCCGGTTCTTCCTTGAGTACCGCCTGGGCTTCCTTCATTTTGGCCACCTTGCGGGCGTTCTTCACCTGATCGGGCATTTCCTGGATGAAGTGAACGTTTGGCACGTCCGTCCATTTCAGGTCTTCGGCCGTGTAATACTTTTCACTCTTGACAGCCAGCGCGGCTCGTTTGGCGCAGGCCATGAGGCCCTCCCGGGAAGTGTCGTTGGTGTACACGTACACCCCTTGCAGGCCGCTGAACACGCGTACGCCCGCGCCATGGAGGCGGCGGCTGTTCACGCTCTGCACCTTTCCGGAGAGCATGGAGATTCCGTTATTCAGCCGGTCTTCCAAGAAGATTTCGGCAAAGTCACCGCCCGTTTTCAGCGCTTCCGCAAGCACCGCCTGGGCCACATCCTGTTTGAGCATAGAAAACCTCCTTCATGGTTATTGAATAAGTTGAAGCAATTCAATGGAGAAAACAGAGTTCAGAGTACAGAGTTCAGATTTATATAGTTGAATCCTTCAGGAACCAGTGAAAGCAGCCTATATTATCTGCACGCTGAACTCTTTTCTGTACGCCGACTCCATGTAAGCGTCAAACCAGATACTGTTCTATTGTTCCATTCCGCAGCATGGCGGGCAGGTCCATATCCTTTAATCCTTCGGCGCCTGACGGGCTGCCCAGGGCCAGGGCTTTCATGCCCGCCTGCCGGGCGGATTCCAGACCTACTGCTGTATTTTCGATCACCAAACATTCGCTGGTGGGCATGCGCAGTTTCCGTGCGGCCAGCAGGAACACTTCTGGGTCAGGCTTGCCATTTTCGATGTCCTGCCCGTCCACCACCGCGTCGAACAGGGGCGTGAGCTTTAATTGGCGCAGGATGCACGAGGCATTTTCACTGGAGGACGCCACCGCTGTTTTGATCCCCATTTCCCGCAGACGGGAAATGGTATCCGCCGCACCGGGCAAAATACTGTCTGGCCCCAATTTCAGGATCATATCGTTGAACAGATCGTTTTTCCGGGCGGACAGGGCCCACAGCTCCATGGGCGAATAGGTGCGTTCAGCTTTTTTCAAAAGGGTACGCAGGCTGTCCATCCGCTTCATGCCAGCGATGGCGCGGAAGGTGTCCGCGGTAAAGGGGATACCCTGCTCGTAAGCCAGGCGCTTCCAGGCTTCATAATGGCATGCGTCGGTGCTCACCAGCACCCCGTCCAGATTGAAAATCACCGCCTGTATCAAGGCAGCATCCTCCCTTGCCGCTGACTTAGTGGAAAGCGGATATGATTCGTTACCGGTTTAGTTTCTTTTCTTCTTCCCAACATATCAATTATACCACATATTCTCATTTTTGTACAGAAAAACAAATCCGTTCCAGAAAAATGGGGGAACCGATTGAATGAACTGCTCCTTCCCTTTGTTCTGCTTTTACTGTACTGCGAGCTGTTTGAAACATATTACCCCGACCGGGTCGCCATGATCCCCAATTTTAGGATGCCCAACAAAACCTGGCCTGGCTGCTGCGTAGATGATCCGTCGGCGCGGGTGTTTTCCAACTGCGGGGCCAGCGGAGAGCAGTATGCGGAGATGAAAAAACAAAGGGCCTTGCGCTCCTGAAGCGAATCCGGTATAATGCCCATGCAATGCTTTTTTCTCTGGAAAACCAGATGTATCATCATCGGCGATATAGACGATAAAACGCCTTTTGCCATATACGAAGGAGTATTTATGAAAACAATAGACACTGCAGCCAGAAAAGACAGAATTCTGATGAGCATATACGCTTCGTCCATCAGGCTCTCTTTGATCGCGCTTTCTGTAGCGGCGGCTCTGGAGATTTTTATGTTTGCGTACACATTTGTCAATTCCGAAATGTACGGCTCATATCTGTGGAGATATCGCGGCTTTTATCTCTCGCTGCTGACCGTGGCCTTAGTCGCCATAGCCCTGAGCTGCTGCGTCAGAAAAGATATCCCGCACAGATTCAAAGCGCTGAATTATTCAAGTCCCATTTATGCGGCTTTTCTTTTTGCCTGGGCGCTTGCCGTCACCTATTCTGATTATTCTGTTACCGGCATAGTGGACCCGACGGTGTTCATGACTTTTTCACTCATTGTGCCCTTAAGCGCTTTTCTCTTTCCCTCCGTTTACGCGATCATTGTTATAGCGGCAAACGCCATCCTGCTTTATCTTACCGCCTCGTTCGGCTGTGTTTCCGCCTCCGAGCTTCCCGGCGAGGGCATTGCTGCCCTTGCAAGAGCGGCGGATGCAAAGATGTACGATAGTAAAGCGCTGTATTATCAGTTGAACGGTCATGACAGGCGCAAATATATGCAGAAGTGAAGAAAATCAAGCTATGCGTACAAGAACTGAAATCCTGAACGGTTTTTATCAGCAGTCCAATGAAGACCAGCGGCTTCAGAAAACGCGGCACGGCCAACTGGAATTTCTAACGACCATGCACTACATTCACCGTTACGCAGCTCCGCATGCCAAAGTGCTGGAGATCGGCGCAGGAACGGGCAGGTATTCTATCGCGCTTGCCAGGGAAGGCATGGATGTGACCGCTGTGGAGCTGGTGGAAAGCAACCTTTCCATATTAAGGGAAAACAGCAAGGGAATGGATCACATAAAATCGTATCAGGGCGACGCCACGGACTTGAGCAGATTTGACGATGATTCCTTTGATGCGACCCTCGTTTTGGGGCCGCTGTATCATCTGTATGAAAAAGAAGACGTCCATAATGCCATTGACGAGGCGATCCGCGTCACCAAAACCAATGGGGTGATCCTGTTTGCGTTCCTGTCCGTTTACGCCATCATGTACGCCAATTATCTCTTTGGTAATTGGGCGGCGGGACAAGAAGAGAATTTTACGGCAGACTATCAGGTCCGGCATTTTAAGGAGCAGCTGTTCACGGGCTATGATATCGTTGAATTTGAACGGTTGTTTGACGGAAAGCCCACGCAGTGGATCACCACCGCCGGTACGGACGGCCTGCTGGAACCTATCGAAGATAGGCCTGATTTTCATCTCCCGGAGGAAGACTTTCAGAAGCTTGCGGACTGGTATTTGGCGTTTGCGGAGAAGCGCGAATTGTTAGGGGCAACGAACCATCTTTTGTATATTTGCCGGAAAGTATGACAGTTTTCTATCTATTCATCATGAAAGGACACTTATGAATTACAAAATCCTCGAAGGCGCGGAAAACATATGCCTGGATGATATCGTCAGGCTATTGAGAACCACCTATTGGGCCGGTCAGCGTCCGGTGGAGAAGATCGAAGCGTCCCTGCGGTATTCATCGTGCTATGGCGTTTGGCTGGAGGATGAACAAAAGCTCGTTGGCTTCGCCCGGGTCATCAGCGACTACGCCACCACCTATTACCTGTGTGATGTGATCATTGATGAAGCATATCGGGGTAAGGGGCTGGGAAAGGCGTTGCTTGCGCATATTACAGCCGAATATACCAGCCTTCGGGGGCTGCTGCTCACCAGGGACGCTCACGGCCTGTACCAGCAATTCGGCTTTGAAACGGCGGACGGCCGGGCGATGGTCAAATAGACCGCGCAGGATTTGCCGTCCCCGGAAAAACCAAACATATTTCCTCATTTATAAGCCCCAATTCCTTGGTTTTCAAGGATGACACGATTCGTATCACGGATGTGACGGCCCGTTTCTTTACGTTTTCATGAGCTTCTGTTACTTTCACTTTGGCCATAGGCACAAAATGAAAGGACAGAGGAAAAATGAAAGAAAGAGAAAAAAGAAGGTTATGGACCGGCACTGCGCTGTTAGCCGCCTTCATCGTGTGGACGATCCTGATCCAGATGGTGGATGTTCAGGCCATCGGACCAAACGGAACAAGGGTGGGCTTTGCGGCCTTCAACGGGTGGTTCCATCAGACGACCGGCGTGCATATGGCGTTTTATACGGTTACGGATTGGCTCGGCCTTGTTCCGATCCTGATTTGCATGGTCTTCGGCTGCGTCGGGCTCTCCCAATGGATCAAACGGAAGAGCATGCTTCGGGTCGATCCGGATATTCTCTTCTTAGGCGCCTATTATATCCTGGTCATCTTCGGTTACCTGTTTTTCGAGATGGTTCCCATCAATTACCGGCCCATTCTGATCGATGGAGTTTTGGAGGCTTCCTATCCTTCCTCCACCACCCTTCTGGTATTGAGCGTGATGCCCACGCTGACGCTTCAAATGGACCGGCGATGCGGAAAGCCCAGGCTTCGGCATGCCGCAAATACTTTTGCCGTTCTTTTTTCGGCGCTGATGGTGCTCGGAAGGTTGATTTCAGGTGTCCATTGGGCTACGGATATTGCCGGTTCCGTAATGCTCAGCGCGGGGCTGTTCAGCCTGTATCGGGCTGCCGTAGGCAAAGCGGACCAAAAGAGAACGACGCCGCACAAGGAGGAAACCAGTGGAATTCAATGAAAAGCTGCAGCAGCTGCGGAAAAGGGAGGGGCTCACCCAGGAAGAACTGGCGGAAGCGCTTTTTGTTTCAAGAACAGCAGTTTCAAAATGGGAGTCCGGCAGAGGGTACCCAAATATTGACTCTTTGAAAGAAATATCCCGTTTTTTCTCCGTCAAAATCGACGATTTGATCTGTTCGGAAGAAATCATCACCGCGGCGGAAAACGAAAAAAAGGATTTTATTGGGAAATATCTTTCATTCCTGTGCGGAGCGCTGGACGTATTTCTGACGATCCTGCTGTTCATACCGGTTTTTGGCAATGGAGCGGGGTCTTCCGCCGCCGTATCCCTGTTTGGCATCACCGGAGTGACCCCATGGATCAAGACGGCGTTTGTGATTGTTATCTGTGCGATCATTTTTCATGGAATCTGTGCGGTGATCATCAGCAAACTGGATAAACCAGACTGGAACAGGTACGGGATCATGACGGGCATGGTTTTATCCATCATTGGTTCCGCTGTATTCGTTTTAACCAGACAGCCATACGCGGGGATCATCTTTCTTACGGCATTGGCCATCAAGGGCTTTTTGATCTTCAAGGCGAAATAATCCTTTTGTCAGCATCGGATGACTGGAGCCTGCCACCGAAATCGATCCTGATGGTGCTGTTGCTTTCCGGCTTCATTTCTGTTGAACTCATTGCAGAACTCCTCCAGGCATGGTGGTCTCTTGGCAGTTCTATTATACCAGATGAGGTGTGCGCTTTCTTCCGGAAAAATATCGATCAGATATGACAGGCGAATGCCACCCAATCGCCCTTATGGCGGATTTCGTCGATGATATAGCCCGCGTCCAGCAGGGCTTTGTTCACGTCCGGTTCGGCCTCGGCGATGATGCCGGAGCAGATGAAGCGTCCTCCCGGCGTCAAATGCTTTTTCAGCGGCGCAGCCAGCATGCAGATCACGGGTGCCAGTATGTTGGCAACGGCGAAATCGAACTGCTGGGACAAGCCCTGGAGCAGATCGCCTTTGCGCACGTCAATGGCGTTTTCCAGCCCGTTGTGGGCCACGTTTTCTTTGGCCACGCGCACGGCGTCTGGATCGATATCCACGGCTACGATGCCCTTGGCCCCCAAACGGGCTGCGGCGATGGCAAGGATGCCGCTGCCGGTGCCAACGTCCAGGAGGGCGCCGCCCTGATAGTAGGCTTCGATCAGGCTCACGCACATGGCGGTGGTTTCATGGGTGCCGGTGCCGAAAGCCATGCCGGGATCGATTTCAATGATCAGGTCGCCCGGCGCGGCGTCCCAGGGCTCCCAGGTGGGCTTGACGACCATGTGCTGGCCGATGCGGAAGGGCTTGTAATACTGCTTCCAGTTTTCCGCCCAGTCTTCTTCCTTCACGCCCTGCATGCTCACCTGGAGGGTGCCCATATTGGGCGCTTTCAGCAGGGAAAGCTGCTCCCGTAAAGGCCCGACTACCTTTTTCAGGCTGTCTTCGTCAAACCAGGCTTTCACCTGCACGTCTTCGGGCATGGCGTCGATCACCGACTGATCCATCAATTCCCAGTTGGCGGTGGGCTTGGAGGGGTCCGGCAGATCCGCCCGGTCTAAAATCTGGGTGCCTACGGCGCCTAAACGCAGAAAAATCTCCGATACCAGGTCCGCCCCCTGGGTGGTGGTGGACACCGTTACTTCCGTATAATCCATTCCCTTAGTCCTCCGTGTTTTTAATCAGGCCCAGCACCACCACGTCGTGGTAAGCGCCTTCCCGGAACATTTCCTGCCGCAGCAGTCCTTCCCGCTGGAAGCCGCAGGCTTCGTAACAGCGCAGGGCCGGTTCGTTGAAATCGAACACCAGGGCCTTGATTTTGTGCAGGTTCATTTCCTCAAAGCCGAAACGGCAGAGGGTGCGGATGGCGTCCGCCCCGTAGCCCTTGCCCCGGCAGTCCTTTTCTCCAATGAGGATCGCCAGCTCGGCCAGCCGGTTTTTCCAATTCACCCGGGTAAAGCCGCATTTGCCGATGAAGCGATTCCCTTCAATGGTTTCGATGGCGAATTGGTATTCCCCGGAGGTGTAGCTGGTGTTTTGATTCATGGAGCGGGCTTCATCGTCCACCGTAGAAGGATACAGAATAGCCCCGGATGCCCCGCGCATCACGCTGTAATCGTTGCTGTAGCTTAAGCATTTCATCAAATCGCTGTTGTCAAAGGCGCGAAGCCGCACCAGCTTCCCTTCATACATGGGCACCTCTCCTTCCTCTGTCTATGATAATGCCCAGGCTTCCGCCTGTCAATGCCGCAGGATAATTTGGCAGAAAGCGATTTTAAGAATACTTTTTGTCGGCGAGAGAGTTGAGAGTTGAGATGATAGAATGTAAACGCGGGAGAAGTATATTTGAACGACTATATAAATCTCAACTCTCAACTCTTAACTCTCAACTCCCATTCTGATTTACAGTGCTCAAGAATCGCTTGATCGTCAGTCCAGCCGCAGAACGCGGGCGTTTATGTGTTCCAAAAAGGTCTGGTCGTGCTCCGCTAAGATCATGGTGGGACGAAACTCCGCGATCAGCCGTTCGATTTGCATGCGGGAGAGCACGTCGATATAATTCAGGGGCTCGTCCCACAGGTACAAGTGGGCTTTTTGACAAAGACTGCGTGCCAGCAGCGCCTTTTTCTGCTGCCCGGCGCTGAAATCTTCCATGGGCTTTTCAAACTGCTCCCGGGAAAAGTTCAGCTTGCGCAGAATGGTCTTGAACAGGGTTTCGTCAATACCGTTTTCCCGGATGTAATCCCTTAGGCTGCCGGAAAGATGCGCCTGCTGGGGCACAACGGACAAGATCAAACCGCTGGCTAAGCGGATTTCCCCCGCCGCCGGGGCGATTTCCCCGGTGAGGGCTTTCATCACGCTGGATTTGCCGCAGCCGTTTTTGCCCACCAGCGCTAAAATATCCCCGTTTTCCAGGGTAAAGGTCAAATGGGAAAGGATCGTGCGCTCCCCATAGGCGATGGAAGCGTCCCGGCACTGAATCAGCCGCCCGGCGGGATGGACGAGGGGGAAGATTTTCAGATCGTCGGCCAGCTCCAGGTTTTTCAGCAGCCCTTCCTTTTCCTCGATGTTCTTTTCCATCCGGTTTTCCAGGTTCTTGCGGCGCTGCTGCATGCGGCGGGATTTTTCGCCGATGAAAGCGCGGGCGTCCAAAGATTTTTCCCTTCCGCCCGGTTTGATGCCGATTTTCGTGCTTTCCACCTTATCCGCCCAGGCGCTGGCCTGGCGAGCGGCGGCTTGAAGAGATGAAATTTCTTTTTTCAGTTTGGCGTTCTGGCTGATTTCAAATTCGTCCTGCCGCCGCTTATTTTCCTCCCAGGTGCTGAAATTGCCCTTCTGCACCTCAATGCTGGCCCGGTTGATGCTCAGCACATGGTCCACGCAGCCGTCCAGGAAAGCCCGGTCGTGGGAGACCAGGATGAACCCCTTTTTGCCGTTCAGATATTGGCTTACCACCTGCCGGCCCATCATGTCCAAATGGTTGGTGGGTTCGTCGATGAGCAGAAAGTGATTTTCCCTGGAAAAGAGCGCCGCCAGCAGCACCTTGGCCTGCTCCCCGCCGGACAGGGTAGCAAAGGGGCGGGCTAAGATATCGTCTGATACGTCCAGGCAGGCGATTTCCTTCATGAAACGCCATACCTGGCCCTCCGGGTCCATGTCCGCGGCGATGTCCAGCGGCGTTTTTTGATTGTCCTTTACGGGAAAGGGGAAATAATCGCAGGGAACGGGGGAGGAAACTGCGCCATGAGAGGATAATTCCCCCGCCAAAATGCGGAGCAGCGTCGTTTTACCGCGCCCGTTGCGGCCGATAAAGCCCAGCTTCCAATCGGTGTCCACCTGGAAGCTGGCGTCGTCAAAAATCAGATCGGGACTGCCTTCATAGGCAAAAGTCAAATGAGATACCTGAATCCGCGCCATAAAAATCCTCCGAATCACTGGTTCGCAGGCGCGGAAAAGAACATGCTGTTTGGGCTTTTTACGGATGAACGTAAAGAAGAACACAAAAAAGAACGCGCACGCTTTCCGGCCTGCCGGGACGCACGAAAACAAGGCATGCACCGCACGCTTTCTTTTCGCTGTCCGTTTGTCTTTCAGACGGCAGAACCGTTATTTGCGCATCCTTCCACCTCTTTCGTTCATGATGCGGTTATTATACCCTACAGGGCTGAAAAACGCAAGCCCTAAATCTTTTCTTATCCCGCGGGCCGGTAAAGTTTCAGCAGCCTCCGGCGGCGCGGGGAGAGCCTGACGCTTTTTACCAGCTTCTGTTCACAGGAAAAACAGATCATACACCCCATGATATGCAGCCCTAAAGCGGCGGGGCGGCGACAGAGAATGCAGGTATCTTCCTTCATGGCGGTTTCCCCTCCTTTTTCAGCAGCAGTATGCCCTAAAAAAGGAAAAATATACCGCTAATTTTCGGAATAATAACCGCATTCGATCACATACCGCACGGGATCGTCTGGACCGTACAGCCTGAGGCGCGGAGAAAACAGACCGGCTTGAGCCAAGGCCCGCTGGGCTTCGTCACCCTGGAGCCAGGAAAGAAACGCTTCGCCTGCTTCGGTATACGCTGTGGCCCTGACCGGCAGGAAACCCTTTCCTTCCGGTATGGCAAAAGCGCGATAACCTACGGCAAGTCCGGCGGCCTGACCGGGGGTGAGCAGGGCGGCGTCCGCCTTGCCCTGGGCGAAATCTGCGGCAGGATTGGTGCTGAGGACCGTGCCAGGAAGGGCGTCCGTCAGCGCTTCAGGGCAAAGCACAGCGCGCAGTTCCTTTTCTTCCGGCCAGGGGGCGGGTGTTTCAGCGGCTTCCGGCGCGGGGGAAGGGCGGTAAAACAGCGCGCTGGTGGGCGCTGGCGTAACGGCGGCGGTATCGGCCCGCACGACCAGAGCATAACCCCGCAAGGCCAACAAATGATCGCCTTCCGGGATAATCAGCGCGTCGGGAAGCAGGTCCTGATCTCTGTTGTTCGGGGCGGTGCGCAGATACACTCGCTGGCCGGTGGCTTTTTCATACGTCTTGGCCTGCCCTCGCAGCCAGTACTGCACCGCGATTTCCTGGTCCGCGTTCCATATCCGCAGGATCAGAAAAGGCTGCTCCCTCTTTTCCGGCGCGTTCAGGGCGGTGGGCAGCATGAGCAGCAAGCCGGCGGAAACCGACAGGAACAGCAAGATCACGATCAGCTTTTTCAAAAAAATCAACCCCCTGCCGGAACATATGCGGCAGGGGGAAAAAGCATGCGGAAAAAGCGCAGTGTTACTGCGGCTGGGATTTTTTCCAGGCATTGATGCGTTTGCCCACCATCAGGGTAGTGGCAATATCGGTCACGCCCTGATAGATCAGGCTGGCGCCAATGATGATGACCGCCGTTTCCATCACGCTGAAGGGATTGGCCATGATCAGCCAGCCCAGGACGATGGAAACGATAGCCAGCGCTAACAGTATGCCCCAGGAAGCAAAGCCCGCTTTTTTTGCGTCCACGGCCCGCAGGATACCGCCGATGCCGCAGCCCACCAGCAGAATACCGAAAACGTGCGGCAGCACGGACAGCACCGTCACCGGCTGGGAAACCATAAAAATGCCGAAAACCACGCTGAGCAGACCCACCACCAGATCGCTCTGGAACAGGAAGGGATAGGTATGATCCTGTTTGAAATAGCGAACGGCGCGGATCACGCCCATGGCGATGGCGATACCGCCCAACACATAGCTTACGGAGTTGAGCGCGGCGGCGGGGAACAGCACCAGGAGCAGTCCTAAAACGATGGTCACAATAGCGGAACAAATCCAGCTTTGTTTCAATTTTAGATAAATCGAATTGAAATCCATAATGATCCTCCTTCAGCTTTTTGCAAAAAAATGCAAATAACGAGCGGAAAACAAGAAAGGTGAGCAAAAATATTTCAAGAATTGACTTTTGCTCCTAATTACAGTATACTACATATATTACATCATGTCAATTATCTAAGGGAGATACCCGTAAGGAGGAACAATGACGGCAGGTAATGACAGCGGAAAACTGGATCGCCGTATCCAACGCACCTACCAGCAGCTGACGGACGCTTTCATGCGGCTGATGTACAAAAACAAAAAGGATTGGGATCAGCTTACGGTGCAAGAACTGTGCGATGAAGCCATGATCCGCCGCACCACATTTTATCAGCATTTTCGGGATATGCGCGATTTTTTTCGCTGGCGCAGGGCGGAGAGGCTGAAAGATTTTTCCGCGTATATCGTCGATGACGATCCCCCCAACGATCCCAGCGAGCACTTTCTTCTCCTGTCCACCCGCTTGATGGACTACCTGAACCAGCATCAGCAGTTTGAAAAGGTCGTCATGGAAACGGGGAACAGGGGACAAAGGATGCTGGAAGACTTTTTGCGGCTCTGCGCGGATGAAGTGGTAGCGCGCTTGAATATCCCGAGCGATATGAAACCGGAGAGCGGCCCTTACGCCATCCCCATTCAGTCGGAATTCTGCGTGGGCGGGCTGCTGGCCACCCTGCGGTGGTGGTACGCCAAGGGGAAGCCCTGTACGCAGGAGGAACTGATCCACTATCTGCGCAAGATCGTGGAAAGGGATCGGGTATTATGAAAAAAGCGGATACGCGTAGACTGGTTTTCTGCGCTCTGTTTACGGCGCTGATCGCTGTTTTTTCGCAATTGCAGCTTCCCATCGGTCCCGTGCCCATTTCCTTGGCCACCTTGGGCGTGATGCTGGGCGGGCTGCTGTTAGGCTGGCGCTTTGGCGCGCTGGCGGTAGGCGCGTATATCCTTCTGGGGGCCGTGGGCGTGCCGGTATTCGCAGGCTTTCAGGGAGGCGTTGGCAGGATAGCGGGGCCTACTGGCGGCTATATCGTTGGCTATCTCTTTTACGCGCTGCTTTCAGGGACGAACATTCCACGTTTGCAGGAACGTTTCTTAGGCCGCTGCGTATTGCTTTTATTGGGCACTGCCGTTTGCTACGGGCTGGGCACCGCGTGGTTCATGTATACCGCGGGCCGCACGCTTTCGGAGAGCCTTTCCCTGTGCGTGATCCCCTTCCTGCCGGGGGATGCAGCCAAGATCGCGCTGGCGTCCTTCCTGACGCCAAGGCTTCGCAAAGCGCTGAGGATTTGAACGAATTTGCGGAAAGGGGGCTGGTGACGTGGCGAGAACAGATTCGGATATGACCCAGGGCAGCATCTGGCGGCATCTGGTGCAGTTTTCCGTTCCCATGGCCGTGGGCCTGCTGTTCCAGCAGTTGTACAACACGGTGGACACGGTGGTGGTGGGCCAGTTCGTGGGCCAGCAGGCCCAGGCTGCGGTAGGTTCCACCGGCCCCATCATCAATACGGTGGTGGGCTTCTGCGCAGGCCTTGCCACCGGCGCTTCCGTGGTGATTTCCCAGCGCTACGGGGCTCACGACCGGGAAGGCCTGAGCAAGGCGGTGCATACCACCATCGCCGTAACCTTTATCGTGAGCCTCATCGCAACCCTGGTGGGCCAGCTGATCATTGATCCCATGCTGCGCTTCATGCAGACGCCGGAGGATGTAATGCCCGAATCCCACACCTATCTGTCTATTTATTTCGCCGGGATATCGGGCATCCTGTTTTACAATATGGGCAGCGGCATTCTAAAGGCTGTGGGTGATTCCAGGCGGCCCCTGATTTTCCTGATCTTTTCCGCGCTGCTGAATACGGGGCTTGATCTCCTGTTCGTGCTGGCGTTCAAAATGGGAGTGGAGGGCGTGGCTTATGCCACGATCCTTTCCCAGATCATTTCCGCCCTGCTGATCCTGATCACCCTGATGCGGGAGGAGAGAGGCTACGGCCTGCGTTGGAGGGAGCTGCGCATTGACCGGGAATCCCTGCGGAACATCCTGAAAATCGGCATGCCCAGCAGCATCCAATCCGCCATCACGGCTTTTTCTAATGTGTTTGTGCAGTCCTATATCAACTATTTCGGGTCCGCCTGCATGGCGGGCTACGGCATTTACAACAAAGTGGACTCCTTTGCCCTGATCCCGGTGCAGGCCATCAGCATGAGTTCCACCACCTTTGTGGGCCAGAACTGGGGCGCGAAGCAGAAAAAGCGGGCGCGGGAGGGCGTTCGCACGGCGACGCTCATGAGCCTGGCTGCCACCGTCACTTTAGGGGTGCTGGTGTACGCGCTGGCGCGGCCCCTGCTGTTTATCTTTTCCCCGGAGGAGGATGTGGTGGTTTTCGGGGAACGTTTCATCCGTATCGTGACGCCTTTCTATATCACCATCTGCTTTAACCAGATTTACGCGGGAGCCCTTCGAGGGGTGGGGGACGCCACAATGCCTACGGTGATCATGGTGGCCTCCTTCGTGGTGTTCCGCCAGATTTACCTGGCTGTGACGAAAGCCTTAGGCGCGGGCTTCCTGGCCGTGGCCCTGGCTTATCCGATGGGCTGGATCATGTGCTCCACACTGCTGATCATCCGTTATGCCCACAGCGCTTTGGTGAAAAAGTCCACTGCATAATGGAATAAGCATTGTTTTACCGTGTGGTTCATACGTTTTTGTGTTGACATAAAAACTGGTTATATGCTAAAATTTTATATGTAAATGGCCGTATTCACGCGGGATTTTTACCGGACTGAAAGGATATGGAAGGTTCTTGGCCGCTTCCGTTTATCGCTGTCCGAAGACGGACGGCGTTCCGGGTATAATGCCACCGGATAATAAAAGAAAGAGAGGAACGGGGCAAAAACAGCGCAGGCAGGTTCGCGTCCCTTCGCCGGGAAACAGAAGTCAACTGCAGGCGCCAAGCTGGGCCTTTAAGCAAAAGGATGTATACCTACTGTGTATTCTGCGAAACGCAGAAAACCAGAACTGTTTCCGTACAGGTGGAACAGACGTTTGGCTGTAAAGTGATAAGCCCGAAACGGGAACAGTTGAAATGGGTAAAAAGAGAAGCGATCCGCGAAAGACATGATCTGCTGCCAGGCTATATTTTTTTGTATGCCGAGGAAAAGATTGAGCAGCCGGGAATGATCCGGCGTATTCCTGGAGTGATCCGCTGCCTGAGCGACAATGAGCATCAGTATGTTTTGCAGGGAAGCGATGAAACGTTTGCGCTTATGCTGCTGGAAAGAGACGGGGTCATTGGGAAAACCAAGGTTTATCAGGAGGGCGATCGGATTCAGATCTGCGATGGCGCGTATGCGGGACTGGAGACGGTCATTCTGAAAGTGAACCGCCGCAATATGCGAATGATGATCCAAATCCCCTTTGGCGGGATGCAGGTGGAGACCTGGGTGGAATATGAAATGGTAAAACAGGCGTAAGGCTAGTTCCGGGGGATGGATGCACAGGGAACGAAGGGCACGAACCGCCGAAAAGCCCTGGCACACAGGAAGAACAAGGGCTGATCATGGAGGAAAGATGAAGGAGATATCCATTCGGCGCAACTTTATTATGAATGCCTTTCTATCGGTTTCGGGGCTGATTTTTCCTCTGATCACGTACCCGTATATCCTGCGGGTTTTGCTGCCTGCGGGCGTTGGCAAGGTATCCATCGCCACATCCGTGGTGGCGTATTTTTCGGTGGTAGCTCAAATGGGGATCCCTACTTATGGCGTCAGGGCCTGCGCCAAGGCGCGGAACGACCGAAGAGAACTGACCAGGACCGTTCATGAATTGCTGGGCATTAACCTGGTCACGGACGGCGTTTCTTATTGCTTGCTCATCTTGGCTTTGCTGTTTGTTCCACGTCTTCAAGAAGAACGGCTGCTGTACCTGATCGTCAGCAGTACGATCTTCCTGACTTCCATCGGGATGGAATGGCTTTATATGGGCTTGGAACAGTATACATATATCACCATCCGTTCCATTGTGTTTAAGCTGATCGCCCTGATTGCCATGTTTCTGCTGGTCAAGAACGAAAAAGATTATGTGATTTATGGAGGCATTTCCATTTTCGCTGCCTCCGCATCCAACCTGGTGAATCTGATCCATGCCCGCAAATTTGTGGATTTTCTGCGCCCGGGGGATTGCGATTGGAAGAAGCACCTGAAGCCGGTGGGCATTTTCTTGGCCATTTCCTGCGCGACAACGGTATATACGAATCTGGATGTTACCATGCTGGGTTTTATGAAAACGGAAGAGGATACCGGCTTTTACACCGCGGCTGTGAAAACAAAAGGGCTTTTAACAGCGGTTGTTACCTCGCTGGGCGCTGTTCTATTGCCCCGGTCTTCTCACTATGTTCATTATGGAAAACAGGATGACTTCCAGCGGATGACAGGGAAAGCGCTGCATTTTGTGTTCCTTGCCACCATTTCCCTGCTGTGCTACTTTGAAATTTTTGCCCGGGAGGGGATCCTGTTTCTTTCTGGTCCTTCCTATGAAGAATCGGTTTTGCCCATGCGGGTGATCATGCCCACTTTGGTGCTCATCGGGCTGACCAACATCATGGGGATCCAGATCCTGATCCCGACCAACCGGGAGAAAACACTATTGCTGTCCGTTTCGCTGGGGGCAGCGGTGGATTTGCTTTTGAATGCGATATTGATTCCCCCATTGGCTTCTACCGGCGCGGCTGTGGGAACCTTGGCTGCTGAAACCGTGGTTTTGGCAGTACAATACCGCGCGCTGCGGGATGAACTGCGGCAAACGCTGCGAGAAATCCCGATGGCGCCTATCATCACTGGCGCTGTTTTGGGAAGCATTGCGTCTTTTTGGGTATTATTCCTGAATATGAGCGAGTTTTTGAAGCTTATGCTGTCAGCCGTTTTGTTCTTCGGCACCGATTTCCTGTATTTGCTGCGCCGAAAAGAATCTCTGGCACTGGAAGCTGTAGAGCTAATAAAGCGATGGATCAGAAAATGCTGTGTGAACCGGCATCATCATCCGGACGGGCGGTCCGCTCAATAGCGGAGAACATGCCGTTAGGCATGAAAAACACTGAAAAGCTGGTGCGTGATGGAAATAAAAATCATTGTGGCCACCCATAAACCTTATACAATGCCGACAGGAGAAATGTATGTGCCTGTCCAGGCGGGAGCCGCGGTAAACCCGCGGCTTCCTTATAGGGGAGACGACAGCGGGGACCAGATCAGCGGCAGAAATGACCGCTACTGCGAACTGACGGCGCTTTACTGGGCATGGAAAAACATACCTGCGGAGGCTCTGGGACTATGCCATTACCGACGCTACTTTTGCGAACCTGGGGAAAAGCGGGCGCTGACGGAAGAAACATTGCAAGCCATGATGAAAGAAATGCCTGTCATTCTTCCTAAAAAAAGGAATTATTTCATCGAAACGGGGAAAAGCCAATTTGTGCATGCCCACGGGATCGAGAACCTGGAAGCGCTGCGAAGCGTGATGGCGGATCGCTGTGCGTCTGATCTGGCAGCTTTTGACAGGAGTATGCAAAGGACAAAAGGCCATCGTTTCAATATGTTCATCATGAAACGGGAACAATTGGACGCTTACTGCAATTGGCTGTTCGGCATTCTATTTGAAACTGAAAAAAGGATGGGAACCGTTCCTCCGCGGATGATGGGCTTCCTGGCTGAGCGCATGATCGACGCATGGATGGAAACACGTAAGATTCCATATCGGGAACTGGCCGTGTACCAGACGGAACAGGTCAACTGGCTGGAAAAGGGCGGCGCTTTCCTGATGCGAAAAATCAGGGGAGCCACACAGCGGAAGTAATTCAGCAAGCTATACAGAATGCATCATGCTGAGACGCATGTGAGAAATAACCAAATTGTCGTTCATGCGTGAGCCGTGACCCAGATTTGAGGGTTATTGACGAAAAAAAAAGGGTGTAGTATAATGCGGATGCGAGAATGCGGTAGATTTGCCGCGTTTTCGGATTCTTAGCTGACATTGGACTGATGTCGATGAAAACACAGGATGGGTAAGAAGCAGGACTATGCCAATTGCCGGACTGTGAGCAAAAGCATGGGTATTTGCGCCTCGCTGAGCGTGCAGCACAAAGGCTGTGCCGTGCCCAGGAACACGGAAGAACAGTACCACATGCTTCACTCTGCGCCGTATTGAAAGAAAGCTTGAAAGGAAAACATTGTATGAAGAAAAGAACAGTGCCTATGCTTTTGAAAAGAGTCATATGGATCGTTTTTGCGCTGCTGATCATGGCAGTAGTTTTTGTTTTTTCCTCCCAGGGAACCAGCCAATCAGAAAGCATCAGTGACAGCGTCGCGACAGTTCTTCATGTAGAACAGCAGACAGAGGTGGTTCGGGTTTCAAACCAGCCGATCGTGGCGGGATTCTCCTTGCGGAAAATAGCGCACATTTTTTTGTTCTTTCTGTTAAGCTTCTGCATTTATCAGGCAATGGAAAACTTGAAAGGACAAATCTTTCTTTCTATCTTGTTCAGCTATCTTTATGGGGTATTTGATGAGGTGCACCAACTCCTGATTGGGCGGTTTGCCCGGTGGGAGGATACCTTGATCGATCTGATCGGCATCGTTCTGGGCATTTGCGCCGCTTTGCTGCTGCCCGATGTGATCGCTTTTATAAAGAAGCGGATATTCCATCGTCCGGTTGGTTACGCAAAATGATATCTGTCATTATCCCGCTGCATAATGCGGAAAAAACCATAGATACCTGCATTGATTCCGTTTTGGGGCAGAGCGTGCAGCCGAAAGAAATCCTTCTGATCGACGACGGCTCCACAGACGGTACGGTAGAAGCGGCGGAAAAATGGTGCCGGCGAGCCGCAAATATCCGTCTGCTCCGAGAAGTGCACGCAGGTGTGTCGAAGACGCGGAATCGCGGTCTTCTGGAAGCTGAAGGAGAATGGATCCTGTTTCTGGACGCTGATGATCAACTAGCAGAGGATGCGCTGGCAGCGCTTTCAGCGCATCTGGATGACACGGTAGATGCCTGCTGCGGAAGAATCCTCCGCGGAACGGAACAAAAAAAAAGCGTCCCTAAACACACCGACTGCCTGTATGATACCTCCGCACTGCTGAATCGAGCGCTGGCGGAACCAACAGATTTGTTGACGATCCATGGGTGGGTTTTTCGCAGATCTGTCTGTATAGAGCAGGACGTTTTTTTTCATCATCGTCTGCGGCTGGGAGAAGACAGCGATTGGGTGCTCCGTTATCTGACTGTGTGCAGGGGGGCCGCCTTGATCCCGGAATGGGTTTATCGTTATTCCATTTCTCCTGAATCAACAATCAACAACTGGAAACCGGGACAAAAGGAAGCCTATTTGGAAATGCTTGACGTCATCGGGAATTCGTCCGTGGGCCAGGAAAAAAACTGGCCGTTGTTTGTGCTGACCGTGCTGCTGCTGATCCTGACCCACGACACATTTCATCCCGCCAATCCAGCGAACCGAAAAGTACGATACCAGGAAATCAGGCGGCTTCGGACGCTGCCGGTCATGGAAGCGGCTTTTCGAAGCGCGGACCTCTCAGAATTAGGTATCGCGAAACGAATTACCCTCGCTTGGCTGAAAGCAAAATGGTATCTCTTGACGTGGGCGGCAGTATGGCTGCGGCAGCGGCAAAATGCGCGCAGGATGGATCAGCAGAAATGAATAGAACCAAACGGGAAGGCTGAGAAAAGGGAAAAAGGAAAGCCGGGAAGAATGAGCAATAAAGTTTTAACGATATCTATCGCAGCCTATAATATGGAACGCTTCATTCAACAGACGCTGGAATCCATATGCGTTGAAGAAATCATCGACAGGCTGGAAATATTCGTAATCGACGATGGCGGAACAGATGATACCCTCAAAATCAGCCAGGTGTTCGCCGACAGGTATCCCGCTTCCGTTTTTCCCGTACATAAGGAAAACGGCGGATATGGGTCTACGGTCAATTACAGCCTCGCGCACGCGTCCGGAACGTATTTTAAGCTGTTGGACGGGGACGATTGGTTCGATTCCGAAGGGCTCGTCAGGCTTGTTCAAACACTGGAAAACACCGATATTGATATCGTCGTCACCAATTACAAAGCAGGGCCCGATCCGGAACATTTATCCCTTCACGATGAATATGCGGCAGAAGGAGGCGGCGTGAAAGACCTTTCCCGCTTTGTTGCCAGGCATGATTTCGGTATGTGGGCCATGACGTTTCGCACGGAAGTGCTCCGGGCCTGCGGTCTGCATCTTCCGGAGCATATGCTGTATACAGACGCGCTGATCGTGGCTTATCCCCTTTCCTCTGCAAAAACGATGCAGTATTTTGATTTTTCCGTGTACTGCTACCGCGTCGATCAAAAGGGGCAAAGCATGTCCAGGAAAAGCATCATGGCGCATTACCGGGATATGGTTGAATTGGACGCCTCCCTTGCGGTATTCTGCTCCGCACAGCAAGAGAATCCTAACTACCCAATCATCCGCAAACGCGTGAGCGAGTATCATGCAGGAACCATTCACTTTATGTTGCTTCTGCCCGTCTGCAGTAAAAGCCTGTGTGAAATCAAAACGCTCGAAAAAAGGATCCGGAGCATTTCTGAGGATGTGTACGCTTTTGCTGAACAAGCGGGAAATACAGGGAAACTGCTCCGCGTCATGCGGCGCACCGGCTACTTCCCGTATTGGATGATGGTACTCCTGCAGGGAATGCTGAAGTACTGAGCCTGATGATTTGATTCCGGCCGTATGCTCGTTCAGACACGAAATGTTTTGTTGCAATTCTCCGATAAAGATTGTATAATATAGATGCTTCTGAGGTATATATCCTGGAAATAAAGATAAACTTCAAAACGATGATACATTGTAAACTAATATTTTACTGATGATACGATGCATATTGAAAACGTATAGAATAAACAGCAGTCTTTATTGCAAAAGAATATAATGAAGAGGGTGTTGATTCCTTTGAGAAAAACAAGCAAGACCAAGCTGTGGCTTGGGCACATCGCACATTGGCAGACGATTGCGGTGTTCATGGCAGTTTATGACTTTGTAGCTATCTGTGCTGCCTATTTCTTTGCTCTGTGGCTGCGTTTTGATGGGAGCTTCACCGCTATTCCAGCCAGTTACATGAGTTCCTACGCCACCTTCATTTTTCCGGCCGCCGCTGTTTCAATCATTATTTTCATCATTGTTCGTATGTACAGCGGAATGTGGGCGTATGCGAGCTTTTCTGAAATGTCGCGGGCTTGTTTTGGTTCGATGGTTTCATCCGCTCTCCACACGATTTTGATCACGGCGATCTTTTGCCGGATGCCAGTATCATATTACATTCTTGGAGCGTTGTTTCAAGTTATTCTCCTCATTGCTGTGCGCTTCTCGTTCCGTTTTATTCAGATTTTGAAGAGAAAGCACGAGCAAGTCGCGGGCAAGCGCATTATGCTCATTGGCGCTGGAAACGCAGGCCAGATGATATTGCGCGATATGGGCAAGGCAAGAGAAGTAAAGGATAAGGTCGTATGCATCATTGACGACGATCCCAATAAGCTGAACCGCTATCTGAACGGTATTCCGATCGTTGGGGATAGAAATGAAATCCTGGCCGCGGTAGAAAAGTACAAGGTAGATGAGATTTTTCTCGCTATTCCCAGCGCTACGGCCCAGCAGAAGCGCGATATTTTGACGATCTGCAATGAGACCGGCTGTAAACTGAAACAGCTACCCGGCCTTTATCAGTTTGTACTGGGCGAGATCACTGCCAGCGCAATGAAGGAGGTATCCATCGAGGATCTGCTTGGGCGCGAGCCGATCAAAACGAATATGAAAGAAGTCTTCGACTTCATCACTGGGAAGACTGTTCTCGTGACGGGCGGCGGCGGCAGCATCGGTTCGGAGCTTTGCCGTCAGATTGCTGCGCATAAGCCCAAGCGCTTGATTATCTTTGATATTTATGAGAATAACGCATATTCGATCCAGCTTGAACTGAAAGAAAAATATCCTGAAATGCATCTCGAAACGCTGATTGGTTCCGTGCGTGACAGCCGGCGGATATTTGAAGTGTTTGAAAAGTTCAGACCGGAAGTCGTGTATCATGCGGCAGCGCATAAACATGTGCCTTTGATGGAGGACAGTCCCTGCGAAGCAATCAAGAACAATGCGGTCGGGACCTATAAAACAGCCTATGCGGCCATGATCCATGGCTGTGAAAGGTTCGTGCTGATTTCTACGGATAAAGCTGTGAATCCGACGAATATTATGGGCGCTTCCAAACGCCTGTGTGAAATGGTGATCCAGACCTTCGACAAAATGATCAAGGAAGGAAAGGCGGCTGATATTCCCCAGTTTTTCACGCATGATGGCGGTGAAAGCGTAAATAGGCAGCGTGACGAAGAGATATTCCGGAACGTAAAGACGGATTTTGTAGCTGTTCGCTTTGGCAATGTACTTGGTTCGAATGGATCAGTTATCCCACTGTTTAAAAAACAAATTGAGAAGGGCGGCCCAGTGACCGTTACCCATCCTGATATTATCCGCTATTTCATGACGATCCCGGAGGCGGTCAGTTTGGTGATGCTTGCTGGTACGTATGCGCATGGCGGAGAGATCTTCGTATTGGATATGGGCTCCCCGATGAAAATCGATGAATTGGCGCGCAACCTGATCCGCCTTTCCGGCTTTAAGCCTGACGTGGATATCAAAATCGAGTACACAGGCCTCAGGCCGGGAGAAAAACTGTATGAAGAAAAACTGATGGCGGAAGAGGGCCTCCAAAAGACAGAGAATAATCTGATTCATATTGGCAAACCTTTGGCGTTTGACGAGGAAGAATTCCTGAAACAATTGGAAAAACTTATGGAAGCCGCCTATGCCAACCGAGAGGAACAGATCAGGAATCTTGTCAAGCAGGTGGTCAGCACATATCATCTTGCAAAAAGCGCATAACTGGTCTTGGAATGAAAAAGACCCGAGTTATTCAAAAAGCTGTTTTGGTTGAAGCGCCAAAACAGCTTTAGATTGTGTGCCGGGCATGGCACGATTCTTGCGGGTGAAAGTCCTGCCACGGGTATTTACCGCCAAGTGTAGCGAACCGCAAGCTGCTGCCGGCAACGGCAGGAGGGGAGGAAGCGGTGTAGCAAAGCCAGCGAGCCTACGAAC
>JAFXMP010000053.1 GCA_017530275.1 Clostridia bacterium
CGAACCGTCGCTGAAGAGACCGGAAAGACCTCCACCGCCGCCAAGCAGGAGCACAATGACAGCAATAAGGATACCGATCATCCCTCCGCCGCCGGATCGCTGCGGTGTGCCGGTGCGGCGGGGGCCGTTCGCACTGTTCCCCGGCCTTGGTCCGTTCTGCCCGTTTCCGGGTCTCGGCCCGGCAGGACAGCTCAGCGCCCTGGCCAGCGTGGCTTCCCTGTACATCCCCAAGATCACCCAATGGGTGCTGGATGAGGCCGTGCCGAGCAAGGACGCCGCCATGATCGGAAGGATGGCGTTCTTGTTCGTTGGCGTGATTTCCCTGAGCATCGTGTTCACCGCCATCCGTTCCCGGATGATGGCCCACGTGAGCCAGCGGATCATTTACGATATCCGCAGCGACCTGTTCGACCATCTGCAAAAGCTACCATTCAGCTTCTACGACAGCCGGCCGGCGGGGAAAATTTTAGTCAGGGTCATCAACTATGTAAACTCGGTGTCGGACATCCTGTCCAACGGCATCATTAACATGATCATGGACGTCATCAACCTGATCTTCATCGTGGTGTTCATGTATTCCACCGCCCCCACCCTGGCCACCGTCATCGTGTCCGGCCTGCCCGTTTTCGTGGGCATCATCATCCTCATCAAACCCCGGCAGCGTAAGGCCTGGCAGAACCAGAGCAACAAAAACAGCAACTATAACGCCTACCTGGCAGAATCCATCGACGGCGTGCGGGTGAGCCAGCTTTTTGACCGGCAGGAGGTCAATATTTCCATCATGGAAAAGCTGGCCACCGCCTGCCGGACGGCATGGCTGAAAGCCGTTTATATCAGCAACTGCGTGTGGCTGAGCAGCGAAACCATGACCCAGCTCGTCACCACCTTCCTGTATATCGCGGGCGTGTACTGGATGGGCGGCGGGGAAATGGTGTCCTTCGGCGTGATCCTGGCCATGGGCCAGTACGTGAGCCGCTTCTGGCAGCCCATCACCAATCTGGCGAATATCTACAATTCCTTTGTCAACAATATCGCTTATCTGGAGCGCATCTTTGAAACCATGGACGAGCCCGTGGTCGTGGATGACGCGCCGGGCGCGGAAACGCTGCCCGAAATCAGCGGGGAAGCGGACTTTGAAGACGTGACCTTCGCCTACGAAGAAGATACCAACGTGCTGGAGCACATGAACCTGCACGTGAACGCCGGGGAAAGCATCGCCCTGGTGGGCCCCACCGGTGCGGGCAAAAGCACCGTTATCAATCTGCTGTGCCGGTTCTATAACCTGAGCGGCGGCAGGATACTGCTCCACGACAAAGCGGGCAAGACCCACGACATCAGCAAGGTGACGCTTCATTCCCTGCGCTCCCAGTTGGGCATCATGCTCCAGGACAGCTTCATTTTTTCCGGCACGCTGATGGACAACATCCGCTATGGACGCCTGGACGCCACGGACAAAGAAGTGAAGGAAGCGGCCCGGCGGGTACAGGCGGATGCGTTGATCCGCAAAATGCCCATGGGGTATCAGACCGAGATCAAAGAGCGGGGCAATAACCTGAGCCAGGGCGAAAAGCAGCTGATCGCCTTCGCCCGCACCCTGCTTTCCGATCCCGCCATCCTGATCCTGGACGAGGCCACTTCCTCCATCGACACCCAGACTGAAAAGCTCTTGCAGGAAGGCATCGCCGAAATGCTCAAAGGCCGCACCAGCATCATCGTGGCCCACCGGTTGTCTACCATCAAGAATTGTGATAGAATTCTGTATATCAGCAATAAGGGCATCGCCGAAGCGGGCAGCCATGAGGAATTGATGGCCAGGCGCGGCCTGTATTATCAGCTCTACACCGCTCAGGTGCGGGAAGAAGCAGCATAAGAAAAGGATGAAGATTCAGGAGAAAATCTGCATTTCAGCAAACATTATTATTCGATAAAGCGAAATGGCATCGGTTTCATAACCCCGTCGGTGCCTTGCACAGAAAGGCGGTATATAAACATGAAAAAAGTTGCCGTGGTATGGTCAAGTCCCAATGCGGACGGCCTGACAGCGTCCGCCAAGGATCAGTTTGTGAAAGGGTTATCGGACGCTTGTGCGCAGACGGAGGAAATCCATCTGAACAAAAAGAAGCTGGAGCATTGCAGGGCCTGCGGAAACGGCTGGGGAACCTGCAATAAAACAGGCGCGTGCGTGATCCAGGACGATTTCGCGGAGATTTATCAAACATTAAAGGAAGCGGACGGGATCGTCTGGATCAGCGCGGTTTACTGGTCCGACATGACGGAATGCTTCAAAGCTTTCTTTGACAGGCTCCGCCGCTGCGATGCTTCACACAACCGTTTTCTTGCGGACAAACGCTGTGTGCTGATCGCATGCGCAGGCGGAACAGGGCGTGGAACGCTGGAATGCCTGACCCAATTGGAACGGGGCCTGACCCATATGGGTATGCGAGCCTATGACCGCATTCCGGTAGTGCGGTACAATAAAGACTACATGCTGCCCGCCCTGTACGCGGCAGGAAAAGCTTACGCCGACCGTCTGGAGAACGGATTTGACATGTATTATTGACGGACTCTATGCTTGACAAAAGAACCTAAATCGTTTCTTCTTCCGCAATACTTTTTTGACGGATTATGAGCAGAAAGCGAGAATGAACATGAAAACACTGTATTTGGAATGTACGATGGGCGCGGCGGGAGACATGCTGATGGCGGCGCTGTTGGAGCTGATCCCGGAAAAACAGGCCTTTATCGATCAAATGAACGGGCTGGGGCTGGCAAGGGAGCATGGCGTTTCACTGGAAACGATCCGGAAGGGATTGACCTGACATGGACAGAAC
>JAFXMP010000054.1 GCA_017530275.1 Clostridia bacterium
ATTACAGCGCCTTTCGCGAGGAAGATTTGTGCGACTGCGAAGGCTGCCGGTATTACCGCGCCCACGTCCGGCAGGCGTTCCCAATAATTGCCGATTATTTTGATTCATTGGGCATGGATATCGAAAAGCCCTTCTCCGTTTCCTATGTGGAAATGGAAAAAGAAAGCAAGATGCTCTATATGGCCTGCTGTTATGTGGCCTTTGGGGACTGCGGCCTGGATTTCAGACAGATGATCGACGGCGCGGTGCTGACCCGCGCCGGGGCCTGCCCCGATTCCGGCGTTGAGGATGCGCATATTGAGCTGGCCATCGAAACGCTGACGATGCCGTATCATAAGGAGGAAACCCCATGAAACGCTGCTTCTTCATTTTTCTGCTGATCCTGTGCCTGCTGCCGCTGGGCGGATGGGCGGAGGAAGAAACCGCCCAGGCCCTCTACCCTATCCGCGAAAACGGCCTCTGGGGCTACATGAACCGGGCGGGGGAAGTGGTGATCGAGCCGCAATGGGACAATGCTGACCTGTTTGACCGGGGAGTTGCCGTTGTTTCTAACAATACAGGCGATCATCAGGAAAAAGTTTTCCTGATCGATGAAACGGGACAGGAGATTTTTGACCCTGTCTGGGAATACGGGCAAGGTGATGTTTTTTTCGATCCGGAAACCGGAAAATTCGGCTATTATGACCGGAACACCAGCTTCCTTCACGAGCCAGCTTATGAAGAACTTTTTTCCTATGGAGCAACAGACGAGGAGTATCTGTTCGTTGCGGAATACGTCAGAATGGAAGAAGAGAATGATAGTCCGGTTTACGGCGTCATTCGGAAATCTGACGGGAAGAGCATTGTTCCCGTTGCGTATGATGGTCTTTTTGATGACATCGGTTTCTCCGAAGGGTTTATTCTTGTCGCAAATGAAATCCATGGAAGAACCAGTGATTCGGACTATGGACCGGAGTATCACCTGTTTGATCAAAACGGGACTGAAATCCTTTTTCCGGAAGGGATCATGCCTTACGGTCTGCCGCAGGAAGGCGTTTTGACGATTATGCGGAAACTGAAAGACGAGGAAAAGCCGCTGCATCCATCCGGCTGGGGACAGATCTTTGGGCTCGCGAAGCCTGACGGAACGATCATTAAGGAGCCCTGTTTTGATTATGTATTCAGCGCATCAAATGGTATGGTTTGTTTCTTCCAGGATCGGAGGAACGGTTGGATGGACCTGACCGGTGAAGTCATTATACCGCCTGTATATGACTTATGGAGCGGTGGGCCTTTACCGGAAGAACACTACCATAATGATTACCTCGTCCTTTATGATGAAGCCGCAGAACAGTTCATTCTGCTTGACCGGAACGGCACGGAACTCTATTCCGTTCCACGGGAACAAAATGGTATAAAGTATGGATTTCGCTGGGTGATGAGCAATCGCTGTTTCTGGCAGAGCGTTATCAAAGACAATATTACCCGTTATCAGCTGATGAAGATCCAGAACGGGCAGGTTCTGTCCATAACGGAGCCGATATTCGAAGCGGTTGACTTAACATGTTTTCCCGATGATTTTTACTGGAACGACGAAACAAAGACGTCTGATGATCCATTGCCTGTCCGTATCAACGGAAAATGCGGATTCATCAACGCTGAAGGCGATATCATCATCTCTCCCGGCTATGATGCGGTAACACCATTCTACTGTGGCCTGGCCCTGGTGGAAAAGGACGCAAAGCTGGCGTATATTGACCATAACGGCACCGTTATTTGGCGGGAGCCATAAGCGATCGCAAGAGATATTTTTCCTTGATCTAAAAGGAGGAAAAGAAAACGATGAAACGAATTTGCGCTTATCTGCTTTCCTTTTGCCTGTTCCTATGCGCCGTACAGCCGGGAATCGCTGAAACGGACGCGGACTTCTATGAAAAGCTCGATCAACTCTGGGAAGAATACGGGGACAGGGACTACCATTGGGAAGCATATGAAACGCTCTATTTTGCCGTGATCGAAAAGGTCGGCGGGCCGGAAACGGCGGGTTTTGCGCTGCTTCCGACCTGGGAACAGTCGTTGTTTATCGTGTTGATTCTGGACATGGAAATCCAAAACGGCGGGCTTGCCCAATTCTTTTGGAACAATGGAGCGCTGTACGCCGCGCTGGTGCCGGACGCGCTCACGGAAACCGGGCTTGAAGACGTAAGGGAATTGTATGAAGCTTTTCTCCGTGAAAACGGCATCACCCTGGATGAGATCGACGCCCTGCGCGAAACCGACCCCACGATGACGGAGATTTATTCCCGGCATCCTTTTGATGATTTTGATTTCCGCTATATGGAAATTTGGGCGAAAACGGACTTGAACCAGCGCTTTCTAAATTTTGCCGCGCAGCATCCGGAAATCTACGAAAACAAAAAGGCGGCAGCGGCTGAACCCGCGCAGCAGCCCGCGTATTCACTGGAACAGCTTCAGGAAGGCCTGCAGGCGCTGCTGAACCTGTTCGGCGTTCAAAAC
Source organism: Clostridia bacterium (assembly GCA_017530275.1). The sequence continues at coordinate 2,497 of JAFXMP010000054.1, forward strand.
GAAACAAGGAGGGAACCGAAAATGACGGATCAGGAAGTGGTTCAAGCCCTTCAAAACGCCGGTATCCACGTGCCTGACGGAGCGGCGGAGGCAACGCGGAAAAGGATGGACGAATGGGATGCGTACAGTGAGCGGCTGGGTATGACAGCGATTCAGCACAGCGCCCGGGAATACGCGGCCAATCTCCTTGTGTACATCGGGATGGGCGAATACGATTATACTTCCTATACCTGGACGCCCACGTCCTCCGACGTGTATGCGTTTGACGC
>JAFXMP010000055.1 GCA_017530275.1 Clostridia bacterium
AACCCGCTGTACCGGACGAATTGCGCGTCTTTGCCCAGCTGAGGTGCGTCATGTCCTGTAATTCATGAATGATTTGATTCAATGCCATCCACCTCCCACGGGCTCTATGTTAGCAAAATACTTGATAAATGTCAAGTAGTAAAGCGCAAGCTGCCACCGAAGAGGCGGTAATCTGAGCCAAAGCGAAGACCAATGGTTTTTTCTATTTTCTCCAGAAAATGCACTGAAATTGCAGTTGGTGGTGAGAATAGCGCCGATAACACAATGCGGATTCCGTGAAACCTGATGCACTAAAAGCAGGATTACTCATGATCCAGAATCCATTGGAGAAGGCCTTCATATTTCATGGTTCCTGCCGCCACGGACAAACCGACGGTGACAAGTTCATCATCTTTACACCGCAGCCGAATTCCGTTCATTTCCAAGAAAGTAAGAATGACAAACACGCCGATCCGTTTGTTCCCGTCTACAAAGGCATGATTGGAAATAAGCTCAAATCCAAGACGAGCAGCTTTTTCTTCCTTGGAGGGGTAGAATTCCTGATCGCCAAATCCAGCGAAAGCATTTTCCAGCGCGGAATCCAGAAGGCCCTCGTCTCTTACGTCTTTACTTCCTCCGGACACTTCCCACAGCATCTGATGGAGCAACTTTACCTTTTCCTTGGAGAATTTGATCATTTCGCTAACTCCTTAAATGCTTCAATATGCTCCTTGAGGATACGCTTTTCGACAAATTCAAATTTTTCATCCTCTGACATTTCGATCTGTGGTTCCGTATCAAGATCAATCACCAGGAGCTTGGGCCGATTGTTTTTAAAGACTACGACACGGCCCTTTCTCTCGGCTAATCGAGCAACTTTAGAAAAATTCTGATTGGCCTCTGTTGCAGTTACGATGGCGTTGACATCGACTTTCATGTTGATCGCCTCCCTGCTGAATTTTACAATTATTATAGGTAAAAATCAACTTATTAGCGCTGTTTTTGATGGGCATAAGATGAAGAAATAAAAGGAACGCCTTGTCTATATTGCCCAAGGCGCTGTAGAAGATGATCCCATGTTGATGTTTGTTATAGCGGTTCAATTATACGCTATTCTTTCAGCCCGGTGCTGCATCAGTTCATTCAACGATTGCTTCATATCAGGCGGCAGGAAAGAAGATTCACACAATATCATCCATTTGGAAATATTGCTGACCATTTTCCGAATCATCGTTTCCGCGGCATTTCTGGGTATTCCCGCGGATCCCGCAAAAATGAGAAAATCATTGCGGCGCAGGTTTGTCTTTTTGCCGTTCATGGTCAGGGCAAATTCTTCTTTGTCCTCCGGCATGATGACATTCACCGGCAGCAGATCATAGGCGGGCGACAGCACATAGCTTCCGCTTTCCGGCGCTGTTTCGATCAAGGAAAAGTTTTTCAGATGCATATCGGAATTGCCGGTCAGGAAGCAGAAGACCAGCCGCAAAAACAGCTCGGACAGGTCCAAGCCTGGCCGGGCGGAATACCGCTGGATCACTTTCACGCAACGTTCATAGGAACCCCGATATTTGTCCTGCGTCAGCCGCAGATCCAACTGACAAAAATCCTCCATGGCCAGCATTTGCAAAGACTCATTGTTCTGATCACGTATCCGATCCACACGGCGGGTGAGATAGGCGTATCCATCTTTCAGCCGGACCAGCGCATGCGGCACGACGGACAATCCCGCCAAGGCAGCCATTTGCATCACCAGGTGTTCAGCTTCGGGCAACGCACGAAACTCCGCCACTTGGGGCTTGAGGATATACCCTGTGGGGTAATCCACCATGGTCAGCCTGGGGGTACTTTCCCTTGAAAGACGGAGAGACAGTTTTTTCTGTACCCCTGGCACCGTATGGCCCTTTTGCACAGCCTTTTCTACCAACAAGGTCAATGCTTCGTCTGTCAATTCGATTTCGGGCAACGCGCTCGTTCCGAAAAACCGACGGATGC
>JAFXMP010000056.1 GCA_017530275.1 Clostridia bacterium
AAGCTGAACGCTTCGTCCGCGATCATGGCGTTGGCCAGGGCGACGGTGCCCTCATGGGCCATATCCCGCTTGCCACCGGAGCAGAGGATCACGAAGATGTCGCTGGCAGAAATGCCGGATTCGGTCAGAGCTTCCTTGAGCCGGTCCAGGTTGTTGACTGAGTTGCCGGACATGGGCATGATCCACTTGGCCCAATCCAGCACTTTATAGGAAACATTCCAGCAGGCGCCGCTGCCCTGGCTGTAGCCGGAAATGCAGCGATGGTCGCGGGAGGCAGCGAAGCCTTCGGCGTCGACGGTGGGAGCATAGGTGCTGTACTTGGATTCCACAGCGGGGATCAGGTCGCCCCGCACTTCGTCCGGGAACAGCTGATGGTTCACAGTGCGGGTTTCATATTCGTAATAGTAGGTGGGGAACACCATGAGGAAGGGCTCGCACAGGCCCATGTCGATGATGTTGTCGATCACGTTTTTCGCTTTTTCATTGCAGATGAAGCTTTCCTGGGTTTCATTGGTGCCATGGAAGAAATAGATGATGTTGTACTGCTTGGTGGCGTCATAGCCATAGGGCACATACACATTGGCCCACTGGTTCATGGTTTCGCCATACACGTTGGTGGTGTAGGAAAGGCTGACCACCGTGCCAGGCTCCTGGGACGGCGCGTCATAGAATTTGGCGTTGTATTGGCGGAATACCGTTTCAAATCCGGGGATATCGTTGGTGGTGATCACTTTCTGATCATCCGGAGCCTGACGTTTTTCCGCCAGCACCCAAACGGTGCTCAGCGAAAGCGCAAGGATACACAGAACAATCAAAATACGTTTCATCATTCAGCCCTCCACAGCACATCCTGGAACGCGTTATACAGGTAGAATCTGCCAATCAGGGTTTGGTGCAGTTCGTTGGAGCTGCAATAGCAGAGATTGTTTTCTCCCGGATTCAGGCCGTAGGAAAAGTGCGCCTCATCCGCCAGCATGATATTGGTCAGATCATTGCACATGTCAAAAGCATTATCCCGCTTGCCGCCGCAGGAAAAATATACAAAATAGTTACCCAGCCATTGGGGCTGCCGCTGGATCGCGTCCATGAGCCGCTCCTGCTGATGATCGGGCACGGGATTTTCCTCCGGATTGCTGAACCCGCCGCTCATGGGCAGATACCAATAAGCATAATCCTGCATCGTAGCGAACATTTCCCAAGTCATGCGTCCGCCGCGGGAATAGCCCGCAAAGGCGCGCTGCATCCGGGAGGTGGTGAATCCAGCTGTGTCTTTGGATTCCGCATAGGTACGATAAGCGGTTTCCACAGCAGGCATCAGCTCCAGCCGAATCTCTTGAACAAACTTTTCCACATTCAAGGCGCGATTCCCGTAATCATAATAGTAGGTGGGAAACACCATGATAAAGGGAACGGCCACGCCCACTTCGATCATGTTGTCCACGGCATTCTTGGCTTTTTCATCCATGATGAAGCTGTCCTGCGTTTCATTGGTGCCATGGAAAAAATACAGAACAGGGTAACACTGGGTTCCGTTTTCTGCATAGCCGTAAGGAAGGTAAACGTTAGCCCAATACACGGCAGGGTCCCCATACTGGCTGGAAGTGTATTCTAACTTGACGATCGTGCCGGGCTGCTGGGAAGGCGCGTCATAGAATTTTTTGTCATATAAGCGGTAGGCGGTTTCCCGACCGATCAAATCATCCGTGGTATATACCTTTTTGTCCTCCGGCGCGGTACGGGCTTCAGCGGAAGCGTAGCTGACAAACAGCAGCAGGGCAAGCAGAACAGTCAAAAAGCGTTTCATTTGTTTTCCCTCCTCTTAGTTTTTGAACAGCACATCGTAGAATGCGTTGTACAAATAGTATTTCGTGCAGTTATCCAAATGAGGATTATCTGAGAGCGAGAAAAAGAAATTATCCGTTTCCGAGTCGGTTCCGTAATGAAAAATGTCTGTCTGGGCGCGCAGCCGCTTTGAAGCCTCCAAACAATGGGGATAAGCCACATCCTCCCTGCCACCGCAGGACAGGTACAGGAAAAAGTCCTGGGGATGCTCCTTAGCGGTTTGAATCACCGCTTCCATTTCCTGTTCGCTGATTCCAGCGCCGCAGCAGGGCAGATAATATCGGCAAACATCCATCATGCGGCTCAGCAGCCCCCATGCGTAGAAGGTGCCAGAGGAAAAACCGCAGATGGCCCGATGATCCCGGGACGCGGAGAAACCCGCTTCATCCGCTGTTTCCGCATAAGTGCGGTATGCGCCTTCCACTGCTGGCATCAGGTCTTTCCGCATTTCCTGCTCAAACAGATCCACGTCATGCTTTTTTGCTCTGATGTCGTAATAATATGTTGGCGCGACAAAGATGAAAGGCCGGGCGATGCCGGTTTCAATCATGTGATCAAATGCGTTTACTGTAAACGGATTTCCCAGCAAAGTATTTTGATCACAGCCACCACCGTGGAAGAAATAGATAACAGGATATCTCTCCGCGCCGTTTTCCTCATAGCCATAGGGCAAATACACGTTCACCCAACGTTTCATGGTTTTTCCATAAACATCGGTTGTGTATTTGACCTTGACTACTTTTCCTGGCTGGAGTGAAGATGATTCATAGTAATCCACGTCGTAAAGGAGATAGTGGGTATCATAACCCAGCGTATCAGAAAGGTCAAGCAATGCGGGGTCATTCCAGGATTCACATAATCCTGATGGAATGATGATGACAAGGCAAAGCAGTATCGCTGTCAGGTGTGTGATTATTCTCATCTGTCAATCTCCTCTCTGTCTGATACTCTGTCATGTTGATTTTATTCCATCTGTAGTTTTCTTACAATATCAACCGCGTAAATGAGTGCTCTCACATCGTAACTTGCATGGGTAAGCTTTTTGTTTCTCCATTATGATGCACAAAGGAATGATTCAATATAACAAAGAGAGGGCTTTGCGTTTGCGGCAAGGCCCTCTTTTTTATTTGAAGCTTCAACCGTTCCCCAAATAGAGCCACATTTCTGATATTGTAGATTTATTTATTTCATGGTAACTGTTCAGTCGCGCAGAGAATGATGCAAAAAATGGTTGCCAAATATCCAAAAGGAAATTTAGGAACAACGTCGAATATCTCAACTTAGCGAAAGACTGAGAGGAGGTGTTCGGGATGCAGGAGCTGATTCAGGAACTGATAGAAGAAATAAAAAGGTTAACCGAACAGCTCCAGGATCAAAACGGACAACTCCAAAAGCAAAGCGAGCAACTCGCAGCGTTGCGAAAAGAAATAGCAGAAAAGGACGCGCTGATTGTCGCACTGACGAAGAGAATAGAAGAATTGACGCACAGGAAAAACAGCGGGAACAGCTCTGTGCCGCCATCAAAGGACGGATACCATAAACCTGCGCCCAGGAGCCTTCGGGAGAAAAGCGGAAAAAAACCGGGCGGACAGGAAGGACACAAGGGGAAGGGAATGAGAATAGACCGTAAACCGGATGAGGTGATTTCCCATAAACCTGCTGTATGCGAAGGATGCCCCTATGCGGTCACATGCAAACTGCGCAGTTGTGAAACCCGGTACGAGTACGATGTAGAGGTAAAGACCAAACTGATAGCTCACGAAGCCATGGGCTGTGATTGTTGTCATATGACAGGTCAGGCAGAAAGAGGCGCGTTTCCAGCTCATATTACAGGGACGAAGCAATACGGAAAGGGCGTGTCCGCGCTGGCGGTAACGCTGCTGACGCTTGGGATGGTCAGCGTGGACAGAACGCAGAAGCTGATGAGCAGTTTGGGCATTCCCATCAGCAAGGGGAAGGTTCAGGACGCGCTGACAACAGCGGCGCGGAAAGTGGAAAAGGCACTGGATTACATCAAGCAGATGATCCTGTTGAAATTCGTTCTCCATTTTGATGAAACAGGCATCCAGGTGAATGGAGAACTGGAGTGGCTGCATTGCGCCTGTACCGACAAATGGCGATATTACTCGGTACAGGATAAACGAGGAAAGGAAGGGATAGATGCCATGGGAATTCTGCCCATGGCAAACGGGGTAGCGGTACATGATTTCTGGAAGCCCTATCACAAGTATGATAATGTGCTTCACGCCATGTGCTGCGCTCATTTGGAGAGGGAACTGGTTTACGCGGAGGAATCAGGAAATCAGGACTGGGCGGGAAAGCTGCGGAAACTGCTTCAAACAATGTGCCACCGCAGGGCAGTGCTTGCAGCGGAAGGCGCAAACGCTTTCCCGACCGAGGAATTGGACGCTTATCTTCAGCAATATGACGAGCTTGTCGAAGAAGGAATGGCCGTCCATCCTGAGCCTGAAAAAGTTCCCGGGAAGCGCGGCAGGGTTGGCAAAGGGAAATTCCGCTGCCTCCTTGAACGTTTTCGGGAATTCAAGGACGACATCCTCCGCTTCGCAAG
>JAFXMP010000057.1 GCA_017530275.1 Clostridia bacterium
GCACAATCAAACGCAAACAGCGTGAATAGCAGGAAAAGTGCTGCCAAAACCGTTTTTTTCATGTTCCATTTTTCCTCCTTCTGAAAATCGGATACCGCGCAGCTTGGGAAGACGCATAATACATGGAAACAAATGATACGATTAGTATAGACCGTCAGCATAGGTTCAATCTTCGTGATCCAGGCGTTATGCACAAAAGCATGGAGCGTTGGAATGGCTGCCGTTATGCCTGCTGAATCTTTAGGCTCAATTGATTGGGCAGTCCAGCGTTTTCATTCCAGCTATACTTCATTTCTTCCGTTATTCCCTTCAATACCGCCAGGGCAAGTTCGTCTCCGATGTTGATCACGTCCAGGCGTTCTCCGCTATAGCTGATTGTCCATTCCGCGGTTTCAGTGGCCTCGGAATATTCGCATACCGCCTGGATGCGCGGGCATTCCAGCAGGGACACCAGAATCTGCGCCGTTTCCTCAAAGGTCAGCTGGATGCGGCTGGCGGTTTTGGGAGGAATCTGGTTTTTATTGCAATAGGCTTCGATCTGTCCCGCCATGCCCAGGAAGTCGTAATCACGGCTTTCGATGTTCAGTTCCAATACTTTGAGCTTCTTGATGAAGCGCCGGGTGTTTTCTCTTTGCGGATGCTCAAAAATCTGCTCCGGCGTGCCTTCCTCATAGATGCCGCCCTCGTCCATGTAGAAGATACGGTTGGATATGGCCCGGGCAAAATTCATTTCGTGGGTGACGATCATCATGGTTTTGCCGGTCTTGGCCAGGTCGCGGATGACAGCCTGCACCTCGCCTACCATGGTGGGGTCCAGGGCACTGGTGGGCTCGTCCAGCAGGATCACATCCGGATCCATGGCCAGGGTTCGTGCAATGGCGATGCGCTGCTTTTGCCCGCCGGAAAGCTCGTCGGGGTAGTTCAGCGCTTTTTCCGCCAGGCCTACCGTACGCAGCAGGCGCATCCCCTCGTCATAAGCCTCCTGCTTGCTTTTCCCCAGCAAATCCATGGGCGACAGCATGATGTTTTCAATCACCGTTAAGTGCCCGAACAGGTTGAAGGACTGGAACACCATGCCCATCTTTTGGCGCACTTTATTGATATCGCACTTTTTATCCGTTATCTCTGTATCGTCCATCCACACTTTCCCGGAGGTGGGCTTTTCCATTTGGTTGATGCAGCGCAAAAGCGTACTTTTGCCCGTGCCTGAAGGGCCGATGACGGAAATCACATCGCCGTCGTGGATTTCCACGCTGACATCCTTCAAGGGGGTCACATTGGGATATTCCTTTTTCAAATGCTCGATCTTAATCATGGATGTTCACCCCTTTCAGGATTCGGTCGCGCTTGCGCTTTTTGGGATCAATGCTGATGCGTATACGGCTGACGGCGAAGCTGAACAGCCCTTCCAGTACAAAGTAAATGACGGTCACGGCAATCAAAGGGAAGAAGGCTTCGTATGTGCGGCTGCGAACGATATCGCCCATCTTGGTCAAATCCTGCACGGCGATATAGCCCACGATCGCCGTTGCCTTGATGAGACCCACGATTTCGCCCTGATAGGCGGGCAGCACATGGGGAATGGCCTGGGGCAGAATGATCTTAAAGAAGGTATGGCGGTTGCTGTGGCCCAAGGCGTAGGCCGCTTCATACTGGCCCCGATCGATGGTGCCAACGCCAATCTTAAGCAGGCCAAACACCGCCGCTCCGAAGGTGAGCGTGAAGCCGATCACCGCCACGGAAATGCCGCTGATGGCTACAGAACCAAAGATGATGTAGTACAGAATCATCAGCAGCACCACCATGGGCGTACCAGTTACCAGCCATATGGAGAATCGGGTAACGCTATTGGCAAAGATATTCGCATTCCTGCACAGCATGAATAGCAGGAAGCCCAGAGCTGTTCCGAACAGGATGGAAAGCAGGGTAATCAGCATGGTGTTGCCGACACCCTCCAGGAACAGCTTCCAGCGGTTTTCCCGGAGGAAGGTCTTGTTGAAGCTGGCTTTGATGCTCTCCCAGAAGGATTCTGTCCGGTTGGAATCGGTTGTCGAAGTTACCGCTGGAGTTTCCGCTTTCAGCACCATCATAACGGTACCGCCGGAATAGTTGGAATCGGAGAAATAGACGCTTTCCGCCCGTTCGGCGGTGATGGTAATGCCGGCGCATCCGATGTCGTTCTTTCTGCTCTGTACGGCGGGCAAAATACCGGCAAAGTTCATATCCTCGATTTCCAGCCCATAGCCGCAGGCCTCGCAGAAACGAACGATGATATCGATATCATAGCCCACGATCTCATTATTTTTGATGTAGCTGAAAGGCTCATAGAGGGCCTCCGTGGCCAACCGCAATGTGCCGTTGGGCGCGGGGAAGGATTGATAATCCGGCAGGGTCTTTTCCGCGTCGTTCAGGCTGAACCACCGCCGGTCAATTTCCGCCAGCGTACCGTCCGCCTGAATCTTTTTCAAGTATTCGTTCATCTGATCCCGCAGCTTCGCGCCTTCCTCATTCTTGGCAAACACATAGCCAAATTCAAAGCTGTCCAGATACTCAGGCACATAGGTCAGCTTGTCGTTTTCCTGCATTTGTACCTTAGCTACCGGCTCGTCGGCGGCATAGCTGACGATTTTGCCGGTGATGAGGGCGTTGATCAGGTCGGCCTTATTATTGTAATAGGTCAAGGTGGCTTCCGGCAGCCTCGCGGAAATCATGGCGTCGAAGGATTGGCCGGTTTGCACGCCGATATTCCGGCCGTTCAACTCGTCCAGGGTTTTGTATACGCCCTCAGCAGCGGTGACAGGCGCGGTTTCCGCTTTCAGCACCGCCATCACGGTGCCGCCGGTAAAACTCGGTTCGGAGAACAGCACGCTTTCCGCCCGTTCGGCGGTGATGGTGATGCCGGAGCCGCCGAAATCGCATTTTCCCGTATACACCGAAGGCAGTACGGCGTCGAAGCTCATATCCACGATTTCCAGGCCGTAGCCATAAGCCTCGCAGAAGCGCACGGCGATGTCGATATCATAGCCCACGATCTCATTGCTCATGATATAGGTAAAAGGCTCGTAAAGCGCCTCAGTGGCCATGCGCAGCGTGCCGTTAGGGGCTGGGAAAGCCTTGTAATCCGGCAGCGTCTTTTGCGTATCGTCTTCACTGAACCACTTCGTCTCGATCTGCGCCATGGTACCGTCCTGTCTGATCGTTCGCAGATATTCGCTGAACTGATCGCGCAGCGCCTGGCCCGCTTCCGTCTTGGGGAACACATAGGCGAACTCGAAGTTTTCCATATATTCCGGAATATACGTCAATCTTTCATCCTGATGCATCTCCACTTTTACGACAGGCTCATCCACCGTGTAACCATCGATTTTATAGGTCAGCAGGGCGCTGATCAGATCGGCCTTGGTGTTATAGTACGACACCTCCGCGTCGGGCAGCTGTTCAAACACCGCTTTGTCAAAGCTGGTGCCGGTCTGTACGCCGATGCGCTTGCCGTTCAATTGAGAAAGGGACGTATATCCAGTTGTTGAAGCGCTATTTTGTCCTTGCCCTTCAGAGCGCACCATGGCGGTGATTTGCACCTCGAACAGTACATCGGAAAAAGGAATGGCCTGGTCCTTTTCTTCCGTGTAAAAAAGGTTTGACATAATGCAGTCGATGCTGCCCGCTTCGGCGGCCGGGACGATGCCGCCAAAATCGTACACCTTCAATTCCAGTTCCGCTCCAAGCCATCCGGCAAACCGATTGGCCAGTTCAATATCATAACCCGCCAATTCTGTTCCGACAAAATACGAATAAGGCATTACTGTGCCTGTTGTGCCAACGCGCAGCTTAAAGGCTGGATTTTCAGCCCGGGGGATATTATCGGGCATGGTATCCTCGGAGCGAATCACCCAGCGATCATACATATCGTCCAGCGTACCATCCGCTTTGAGTTCCGCTATGAAGGCATTCAGCTTTCCTTTTAGATCGGGAATCGTCGAAACGGGCGAAATACCTACGGCAATTTTCGCCGAAATATAATTCTCATCCAGCAGGCGAACGCCGGTAAATCCGTTTTGAATGGCAAATTCCATTTCTGTCCGCGCGCTCACGCAGGCGTCCATTCGGCCTTTGGCTACGTCCATATATGCCAAAACAATATCGGTGTAAGGAACCAGTTTCGTGTTCGGATAATCCCGCGCCAACGCTTCTTCCGCGGGCGTATCTAATCCAACAGCGATATTGACCCCAGGCTGAGCAAGCATCGAGAGAGAAGTAATAGGCTGCTTTTCTATGGAGCCCTGACCAACCGTTTCCAACTGATCAGGCAGAACCCCGGCCTGACTTCCGTCCGTCAAAACTGCCAGCACCACGCCTCCGGAGCTGGTAGGATCGGAAAAGAGCACCTGTCC
>JAFXMP010000058.1 GCA_017530275.1 Clostridia bacterium
AGATTCTGATAAGGGGATAATTCCATCCTGGTTTGTCCATATTCCTTCAGCATCCTCCCACCGCCTTTCGTCCTCTCTATTCTACATCTATGTATGCGAAAAAGCCAGTCCTTTTTCAGAACTGACTTTTTCAGTGACCTTGGTTTTTATCATATTTCCTTTCAAAGTACCCCTCCTCCGCTTTTGAAGGAAATGGAATCGCGCCTTGCTTTTTCCTCCGCAATGCCGCGTCTTCCCGCATTCATAGCCGGAATGTGGGGGATTGCCCGTTCATTCCGGACTGTGTTTCTTTGAGATATTATACTTTCAAAAAAGTCTGTTGTATTATCCTTCCCTGCTTTCGTGGTGGCTCTTGTGCCTTGCGACAGCTTCCTGGATGGGGACATGATCCCGATCAAACGCGGCCCCCATGAATTGATTTTTTCCACCCTGCTTCGCCACATAAAGCATTTCATCAGCCTGCATAATCATACCGCGCAGTTCCGGGATCGTTTCAGGCACTCCGTACACATACCCGCCGGAAAAATGAATGTTGGAAGCCTCCAGCGCTTTCCTCGCCTTATCCCAGGACGCGGTAAACGCTTCCACTGTTTCATTTTCGCCAACGATCAGGAATTCATCTCCCCCGTAGCGATAGCAGTTGCATGTGCGGAAATTGTCCGCCAGGGCCTTTCCAACGGTGGCCAGTACCTTATCCCCGAAAGCATGGCCCTTTGAATCGTTCATGGCCTTGAAATCATCAAGATCCAGGAAAGCGAGACAAAGGGGCAGCCCCACATATAACTCAAAATCCTGTCGGAGCGCATAGCGGTTCCGAAGGTTTGTGAGGGAGTCCTTTGACGCCATGGACTTGAGAATCGCGTTGACTTTTTTCAATTCTTCATTTGTCTGCGCCAGCTGACTGTTGGTGTGCATCAGCTCGTCATTTGTTTTTTTCAGCTGATTCCCGGTGCGGTCACGATTCTTTTTGAGAATCGCCACACTGAAAAAGTTGATGAACACGCCAAGGGAAATCACGATGATTTTATGAAGGTTGATTTCCGTAAACTGGAAGAAAGAATGATCCGTTGAAAAGAAGAATAACGAATAGCCCAGCATGAGCGCGGCGCATATCACGCCAGGCACTGTGCCGCCGATACTGGTGGAAAGCACCAGGGCGGCAATGAGGATCATGTTTGGATTCGGAATATTAAAATTATATACAAACGCGATCAGAACCACCATCAGTATCGTGAAAATGATCGAATAAAACAGCACCGGCTTTTGTTTGAGCATCATTGTTCCCCCTCAGACGCTAACAAAATATGGTATCTTGTCAAAGCGCTTTTTGCTCTTGAATCATGGGCATAATCGCCTAACGTTATTATACCCGCAAATGGAGACATAGGCAAGGGCTTTTCAAAAGCAAATAGCAAATGAACCGTGGACACTATAAAAAACTTGTCAAGACAACATTACAGGAGTATAATGAAACAGGCAGTCTTATTATGCTTTTGACAGCATAGAAGGAGGACAGGAGTTTTGCGGGGACGGGCAATGGATCTTGCGAATATCGCGGAGAAAAAGCAGCGGATCGTGGAGACAGGGTACCGGCTTTTTTCCGAAAAAGGAATCGAATCGGTTTCCATGCCGGAAATTGCCGTGGCCTGCGAAATTCCGCGGGCAAGCCTGTACCGGTATTACGCCACCAAGACGGATTTAGTGATTGCCATTGGCGCGGCCCAATGGATGAAATATATCAGCGCGCGCAACGCGACCATGTCCCAGGAGCGGGCAGACAGGATGACCGCGGCGGAGTATTTCAGGTGGTATATGGACAGCTTTCTCGACCTGTACCGCGGCTACAGCGACATCCTTCGATTCAATTATTTCTTCAACAGCTATATCCGCGGCGCAAAGGCCACGGAGGAACAGATGATGCCCTACATGAACGTGATCAAGGATTTGAGAAAAGGCTTTCACGGGCTGTATGAAAAGGGCATGGGGGACGGCACCATCAAAAGCGATATTTCAGAGGAATCCATGCTCTCCATGTCTTTCCATATCATGCTGTCGGCGGTGACCCGCTACGCCATTGGGCTGGTCTACAACAAGCCGGAGCGGGGCCTGGATATGGGGGAAGAATTGGAAAGGCTGAAAGAAATGATGATCCGGGAGTTTACGATGGAACAAGCGGGAGAGGCTGTCCGGTGCTGATTGATTTTCACGCCCACATTTTGCCGGGCATAGACGATGGCAGCCGGGAAGCCGACATGACGGAAGCCATGCCCCGGGAGGAAAAGCGGCAGGGGGTGGAGCTAATTGCCACAACGCCGCATTTTTTATGCGGATAAGATGTCTATCGATGGTTTCCTGGCGCGGCGGGAAAATCGCTGGAGCTTACGGAACGCCTTCGTCGTGAGGCGGAAAGCCCGCTGCCTGTTGTAATAAAGGGCAAGGATAAGGGACTGAAAGCCATCCGAGGCGAAACGGTGCTGGGCACCGTGCTGGGGGACGGCCAGCTCCACGAGGAATTTTACGCAGCGGACGGCGCAGTACGCGAAACGATGATGGATTTGTTCTCCCTGAATCCCATCGGCAGCGGAAACGAAACTACAGAAGGGGAAAGCACATAAGCATGGAAGAAAAAAAAGCTACGAAAGCCCAGCCCTACAAGCCAAGGCCGGACAGGCGGGATTATATCGACCTGGTGGACTTGTTCGGCTATTATATGAGCCGCCTGCCCCTGTTAATTGCTGCGGTGCTGCTTGGGGCGCTGATTTCCGGGTTGGTCACCTGTTTCCTGATCCCGAGCAAATTCACCGCCACGTCGCGAATGTACATGGTGTCCGCCTCCAGCGATTCGGTGGTGAACCTGGCGGACTTGAACATCGGCACATCCTTGTCCAACGACTATGTGGAACTGATGCAGACCCGCCCGGTGGTCGAGGGTGTGATCGAGGAACTGGGACTGGACTACAGTTACGAAGAACTGTTGAAATTGATCAGCCTGAGCGTGGTCAACAACACCCGCATCGTGAAAATTTCCGTTACCAGTACCGACCCCAGGGAGGCCATGAATATCGCTAACCAGATGGCCCAAGCCTTTCAAGTGGAACTCCCCAAAGTGATGGAGGCCACCACGCCCACCATTGCCGAAATGGCAGTGCTTCCCACACGGCGCAGTTCCCCCTCGCTGATCAAGAATGTGGCGCTTGGATCCGTTTCACTGCTAATGGCTACGCTGTTTGTGCTCACCGTGATTTACCGCATGGACGATACCGTGAAAACCTCTGAAGATTTGGAAAAGGCGTTCGGCGTGATGCCCCTGTCCGTAATCCCAGAGGGGAAAATCGAAGGAATCAAAAAAGAGCTGGATGGAAAGGACAACGCTGACGGGGGGAGAAAGCATGAACACGAAAGCGATCATTGAGGTGAACCCCCAGCTGCCCTACGCCATGGAGGAAGCCCTGAACCGCCTGCGCATTAACGTGAGCTTTTTCGGCAGCGACATCAAGAAGATCATGATCGTCAGCTCGGAGCCCAACGAGGGCAAAAGCCTGGTGTCCATGCACCTGTGGCAGCAGATGGCCCGCGCCCACGAAATGTCCATCCTGGTGGACGCGGACATGCGCAAATCCGTCTTCGTGCAGAATTATAAGCTTTCCCGGCAGGACGGGAAGGAGTTATGGGGCCTGAGTCACTACCTGTCCGACAATAAAAACATCGAGGACTGCGTGCTGACTACAGAATTTGAGCACGGTGATCTGCTGCCCAACGTAAAAAACGTGGTGAACCCCTCCATGCTGCTGGAAAGCCGCCGGTTCAGCGACCTGCTGGAACTTCTTGCGAACAATTACCGCTATGTGTTTCTGGATACGCCGCCCTTGGGGCTGGTGAGCGACGGGGAGCGCATCGGCCATCTGTGCGACGGGGCCATCCTGGTGGTGCGCGGCGGGGTGACGCCAAAGAGCGTCATCCGCAATTCCATAGCGCAGCTGGAGCGGGCAGGCTGCCCCCTGCTGGGGGTGGTGCTCAACCGGGTGGGCGCCGGCGGCGGGAAGTATTATGGGAAATACTACGGGAAATATTCCGGGAAATATTATGGGAAATATTACGGCGGCTATTACGGCGACAAGCCGGCTGGCCGCGGCAAGTCGAAGTAGTTATCCGTGTTGCAGCGGGTTTCTATAAATCATCATCAGGAGGTTGAAGATGAGATGTTTGGCATGAAGAAACTGATTACGCTTGTGGTCTCATTGGCTCTGCTCTTGGGCGTGGTTCCCATGACGGACCTGGAAAACGGCGTTCTGGCTCCCGCGGCATGGGCGGAGGAGGCGGGCGGAGAAGGCGTGGCCAGCCCGGTTACCGCGCCGACCACGGAGCCCGCGCCCGCGCCGACGCCCGCGTCCAATTATGTGTCTACCGCAAAAGCAAAATACGCAACGAACGTTAATGGGACTGCGGTCTTTAGAGCTACGCAGCAAAAAAACATGCACAAGATCACCGTCCCAAAAACGGTCACGACGGGTGGTGTGACGTACAGAGTCACCACGATTGGAGCGAAAGCGTTCCAGGGCAGCAAAGCCAATTTGATCAAGCTCTGCGGCAACGTGAAGTCGATCAGCAAAGACGCTTTCACGGGAAGCAAGGTGCCTAAGGGCAGGATCATCGTGAAGATCAAGAAGAGCGCTTACACCAAAAAGCAGCTTAAATCGTTGAAAAAGCAGCTCAAACAAGCCGGGATTAAAGCCAACAACATTAAGTTTTACTGATTCTGTATGAAGCGCGTTCTCATCGTCAGAAAGGAGAAGAAAACCATGAAGAAGCTTGTTTGTATGGTTCTGGCCGCGCTCATGGGCCTGCTCGGAACGGCCCTGGCCGAAGGAAACACCGACCAGGCCGCGATCGACGCCTTCTCGGGCAGCTGGATCTGCGAGACCGACGAAGACTACACCGTGGATATCTGGTATCAGGACGGCGAATTCATCGTGCTGAACATGCGCTTTGCGGGCGACGATGCGTACACCGTGGAGTTTGATCGGTGCTTCTACGACGGGGCGCAGAACGCCCTCGTCTGCGAAGGCGGAGAATTGTTATACGAAAACATGGCCGACCTGGAGGAACTGGAGGCGGACGAAGAACCGGCTACGGAAGAGGTGATCGCCTCCGGCTTCGGCGCGGTGCTGACCGTGGGCGAAGACGGCCTGCTGCGGTGGACGGGCTCCGGCGACGCGGTGGCGGATCAGGCGTTCCTGCCCTGGAAAGACGAAGATGACGGCCTGTTCACGGGCGAATGGGAATGCGGCGACGCGTGGATCAGCGTGGAGCTGCACAACGGCGTTTACGATGTGTTCGCGGCGAAGGACAAGGGCGAATATGAAGTGCTCTATTGGATATACACCTGCGCCCTGGACGAAACCGGCGCGCTGACCGGCTCGGGCGCGAATACGGATGTGGTTTTTGACGAGGAATGGGAAATCGCTTCCATGACGGAAGTCTACGCCGACGGCAGCGTCACCTTCACCCTGGACAACGGCGCGCTCCTCTGGCATGACGCGGTGGATAACGCGGGCAGGGATTTGCGCTTCACGCCCGTCGAGGAAGTCGAGGAAACGGAAGAGGAAACGGAAGAGGAACTGTAAACCCCTGAACGAACAGCGAAAAATGACGCCATAGATACGATATGAATGGAATGAACGATCAATACAAAAAACAGCTGTGCATCTCCGGCATCAAGCTGCTGCACTATGCTGCAGCCATCGCGCTATTCTACCTTTTCTGGATGCTGTTCCGATATGGCGCGCTGCTAGGCGTGGAGGACGTGGGCTTCCGGTACAACTTCTATGTTGCCGCCGGATACGCCGCGTGCCTGCTGTTTTTCAGCCGCACCTACAACGCCTATCTGCTGGGCTACACCCGGATCAGGATGCTGGTATTCCTACAGTTTCTGGCGCAGTTCTTTTCGGTTCTCATCGTCTATGGCGTCGTCTCCGTTGCCTGGAATGTCTGGAAAGCGCCGTTCTGGTTCCTGCCCATGCTGGTGTTGGACGGGCTGCTGGATATCGCTTGGTCCCGCTGGGGCAACGGATTATACTTCAAATTGTACCCCACCAAGAAAACCATCCTGATTTACCGCTCCGAGCAGGACAGGAGCAGGCTGGGGAATCTGCGCGGAAAACCCACCGAACGGCTGTATCAAATCACGAAGGAGCTGCAATATGACGACAGCTTCCATGATCTCAAGCCCCTGCTGGCGGGTTACGACGCCGTGTTCGTCGCGGGCGTGAACAGCAAATGCCGCAATGGGATTCTGAAATACTGCAAGGAACAGGGCATCCCCGGCTTCTTCCTGCCCCACGTGGGGGATGTGATCATGCAGGAAGCAGTGCATGTGCAGGCCTTCGACGCGCCGGTGCTGTACGTGGCAAGGAGCGAATTAAAGCCGGAATACCGCATTGCGAAGCGATTCTTCGATATCGCGGCTTCCCTGATCGGCATCGTGTTTCTGAGCCACGTCATGCTGGCCATCGCCTTGGCGGTTCGTTTCTGCGACGGCGGGTCTGCCCTGTATAAGCAGGTGCGCCTGACCCGAAACGGAAAACGGTTTCAAATCCTCAAGTTCCGCTCCATGCGGGTGGACGCTGAAAAGGACGGCCCCCGCCTAAGCTCCGGTAAGGATGACGCCCGCGTCACCCCCGTGGGCCGCGTGATCCGTATGTGCCGCCTGGACGAGCTGCCTCAGCTTTTCAATATCCTGGCCGGGGACATGAGCTTCGTTGGCCCCCGACCGGAGCGCCCCGAAATCGCGGAGGAATACGAGAAAACCATTCCGGATTTCAAGCTCCGCCTCCAGGTCAAGGCCGGACTGACGGGCTACGCCCAGGTCTACGGCAAGTATAACACAGACCCTTATGAAAAGCTGCAGTTTGATCTGCTTTATATCAATAACATGGGCATACTGACTGATTTGAAGCTTCTCTTCGCCACAGCCGCAATCCTGTTTTTGGAAGAAAGCACGGAAGGGATCGAGCAGGGGGCGATTGGCAAAAGGAAAGAATTCAAACCGAAAAGAACACTGGGGAATCGAGAATGAAACGAGTTATTACTTACGGAACATTTGATCTGTTACACTACGGGCATATCAATCTGCTTCGCCGTGCAAAGGCCTTGGGGGATTATCTGATAGTGGCCGTTTCTTCTGACGCCTTTAACCGGAATGAAAAGCATAAGCAAAGCTACTTTTCCTATGATGAACGCAAAGCGTTGGTGGAAGCCATACGGTATGTAGATCTCGTGATCCCGGAAGAAAGCTGGGAACAAAAAAAGACGGACGTGCACGAGTACAATATCGATACGTTTGTGATCGGTGACGACTGGAGCGGAAAATTCGATTTCCTGAAAGAGGAAGGCGTGGAGGTCGTTTATCTTCCGCGCACCCCGGAAATCAGCAGCAGCCTCATCAGAGAAGGTTTTTCCACGGCGAACCCGGCGGGATTGAGGTAACATGCCGATGAAAATCCTGTATGTGGCGACTGTAGTGAAAACGCATATCCGGGAATTCCACATCCCTTATTTGAAGATGTGCAAGGAGATGGGCTGGGAAACTGCTGTCGCTGCAAAAAACGATTATGAGAACCCCGCGGATTGCTTGATTCCTTATTGCGACGCTTATTATGATATTCCCTTTGAGAGAAACCCGCTTCATCCCGGCAACATCAGCGCGTTAAAGAAATTAAAAAGGATTTTTGACAGTGGACGCTTCGACATTATCCACTGTCATACCCCGGTCGGGGCGATGCTCACGCGGATGGCGGCGGGAAAGGCGCGCCGGAACGGCTGCAAGGTGTTTTATACAGCGCATGGCTTTCATTTTTATCGCGGCGCGCCGCTGATAAACTGGCTGCTGTACTACCCGGCTGAACGTCTGCTGGCCCGCAAAACGGATGTGCTGATTACAATTACCAAAGAGGACTATGAGCGCGCACGGCATTTTCGAGCGGGTCAGGTCAAGTATGTCCCGGGGGTCGGAATCGATCGCGGGCACTTCAAGCATGGCAGTCCGCAGAAGGCCGCCGCGCTGAGGGATGAGCTGGGTATCCCTTCGGAGGCTAAGGTTCTGCTTGCGGTTGGAGAGGCTAACGCAAACAAGAACCACAAAACCGTCATACAGGCACTGCCGGATTTCCCCGGCCTGTGGTTTGTCCTGTGCGGTTCCGGGCCGCTGCTGTCGGAATACCGGGAGCTTGCTCTTCAGATAGGCGTGAGTGACCGCGTTGTTCTGGCAGGGTACAGGACGGATACATCGGTTTTTTACAGCATGGCGAATCTGTTTATCCTGCCCTCCATTCGGGAAGGTCTTCCGCTTTCGTTAATGGAAGCCATGGCCGCGGAGCTGCCTTGCGTCGCTTCCCGCAACCGGGGAACGGCTGAGCTGCTGGAGGGCAGCAAGCTTCTGTTTCGCGTTTCTGACGCGGAAGACATGAAGGAAAAGCTCCGGATTGCTATTAACACCGACTGCTCTGAGGAAGTAAAAAGAAACAGTGAGCGTCTTGAAAACTATGATTTAGCGCATTCACTCGGCTTGATTAAAAGATTTTATGTGGAATCGATACAGCGCATTGGAGACATAAAGCTATGAACCGGTTATCTTATCTTTTGAAATCGTCAAGGCTTTTGTACGAGATCTATTTTTTTGTCATGTCCGCGCTGCTGAAAATGCTTGGGATACTTGTGGGATATGATGCAAAACTGATTCTATTCAACTGCTTCGGCGGAAAGCAATATGCGGACAGCCCCAAAGCGATCTATGAAAGCATGCTGTCAGACCCCCGGTTTGACGGCTATAGGTTTGTATGGGCGCTGCACGCGCCTGAGAGATTCAGTATTCCCGGCAGGTCGAGCGTGATCAAAGCGGACAGTTTCAAATACTTTGTTACCGCACTGAGAGCGGGCATATGGATAACGAATTCCTCCATGGAAAGAGGGCTGAGCTTTAAGAAAAAGAAAACGCTTTGCTTCAATACCTGGCACGGGACGCCGATCAAAACTATGGGCGCGGACATAAAGGAGGAAAACCTCTCATTTAAAAGCCGCGTTTTGGTTCGCGCGGATATCATGTGCGCGCAGGGTCAATACGATGTGGACGTTTTTTCGCGCGCCTTCCGGCTTCCGGTGTCTCATTTCCGCATGACCGGACTTCCAAGAAACGATATTCTGGCGTCATATACACCGGAAATGGTATGCAGGATAAAAGAAAAGCTGGGCATCGGAAAAGAAAAAACCGTCCTTTTGTACGCGCCCACTTTCCGCGAATACGCACGGGGAGAATCCAACGAGATTGTGTTAGATATTCCCATGAATCTGAGCAAGTGGCAGGAGGCGCTGGGAGATCGCTTTGTCGTTCTGTTCAGGGCACATTATGAAGTTGCCAAGCATATGAAGTTGGCAGGATATCCCGTGTTCCTGGATATGTCCGCCTATCCGGATCTGAACGAGCTGATGATCGTTTCGGATGCGTTGATTTCGGATTACTCCAGCATTTTCTTTGATTATTCTATCATGGGCAAGCCTATGTACTGCTTTGCTTACGATATGCGTGAATATGGCGATAACCGGGGAATGTATTTGCGCCTGACGGACGAGCTGCCGTGCGAGGTTCATCAGCGGGAGGACAGCCTGATTGACCAGCTTTTGAAAATCGATGAGGAAAAAGAGGCGCTCAGCCGCAGAACGGTGCTTTTCCAGCGTAAATATGTAACAGAATTCGGTCATGGCGCGAAAAAATGCTGCGATGCCATTGCTGGGATGAATCGCTGACAATAGGGTCGAGAGGAATCGAAATCAATGGATGTACGTGAAAAAAGACCTATCAGGATATTGCATGTCTTGACCGCGATGAACCGGGCGGGGGCGGAAACCATGCTGATGAATCTCTTGCGGATGATCGACAGGAACAGCGTGCAGTTCGATTTCGCGGTAACGGCGGAGGGGCGCTGCGATTACGACGAGGAAATCCTCTCTTTGGGCGGGAAAATCATTCATTACCCGAAGTACACAGGGAAAAACCACTTAGCTTATCAGAAATGGTGGAATGTTTTTTTTCAGGCACATCCGGAGTATCGAATTGTCCATGGCCATATCGGCAGCACGGCATCCATCTATCTAAAAATCGCAAAGCAATATGGCCGCTTTACCATCGCGCACAGTCACAGTACTGGAGGAAAAGCAAATATCCACGATTGGCTTTATAAGATCATGTCATTCAATACAAGATATATCGCCGATTTCTTTATAGGCTGTTCAGCCGAGGCAATCGTTAGCAGATACGGCAAAAAGATTGCCGCTCAGACAGAAAAATGCTGCATACTGAAAAACGGGATCGACACTGAACAATATGCGTTCAGCGAAGAGAAAAGCCGCAGCGTCAGAAATGCGCTCGGCCTGGGGCAGGATGCCCTGGTGATTGGCACGGCAGGGCGTTTTTCCGAGGCAAAAAATCCTTTTTTTATGGTGGATATTCTGGCGGAGCTGAAAACGAGAAAACCGGATTTCCGTTTTCTCTGGGCGGGAACGGGAGAGCTGAAAGACAAAGCAGAAGCGTATATCGCAAGCAGGGATCTGCAAGAAAACATCCTGCTTCTGGGCGTCAGAGACGATATTCCCGCTCTCCTACAGGCTTTGAACGTGTTTATCCTCCCCTCCAGGTTTGAGGGGCTTCCGGTGATCGGAGTGGAAGCCCAGGCCGCGGGCGTTCCCTTCCTTTGCAGCGACAGGGTGTCCCGGGAACTGAACATCAGCAAATGCGTAACTTTTCTTCCGATTACCGAGCCGCGGCTTTGGGCGGATAGCATTATGCGGGAAAGCATATTCAGGAGGGTGCCGAACGCCCTCTCGGATGTGGTCAAAGCCGGGTACGATGTTCGTGAAACGGCAAGGTGGCTGACGGCGCTGTATGAGAAAAAGGTCTGCGAAAAAACGGGAGTGAATAGCTGATATGACTTTGTTTTTCATCTGCGGCTGCTATGTGATCGCGCTTTTTCTTTCCGTTCAAATCGCTTCAGGACAATACGCGCAAATGATCCAGGTGAACGAAGAAAACAGTATGAATGGCCTGGCGCCAGTCAAAACCAGCTATAAACTCACGATTCCCGCTGCTGTTTTTATCGCTCTGCTGTTTACGCTGCACAACGTGATCGTTACCCAGTTCAACCCAAACCCTGTGGGAGACCGGCTGAATTATACGATCGCGTTTCTGGGCATCAGGAATACAGGCAGCGCGGGACTCAACTGTGTCATTGGTTTTCTGCAGCGCTTTACGTCGAACGCGCACATTCTGTTTTATGTATCCACGTTTCTATCGATGCTGATAACGGTCGCCGCGTACCGAATCAGCGAGGAAGCCGCTCCCAACGCTCTATTCTTTTTGCTGATAACGCAGTATGTTTTCTTCTCGTTTTCTGGCGTCAAGCAGTGCTATACCAATGCGTTTGCTTCGCTTTGCATCGTCCTGGCGCTTCGCGGGCATGGATGGAAGGATACGCTGTTCAGCCTCGCGCTGATTGCATTGGCGATCTGGTTTCATCCTACAGGCTATTTCCTGATCCCGCTGTATCTGCTAATCAAAATCAAAAAAACATGGGCGGTGAACATAGCGGCATTTTTCATCATGCTTGCCACAAGCGTGTTTTTTGAGCCGCTGCTGCTTCGTTTCGCTTCTTCTATCGCGCCGTACGTGCCCAATCTTGCGTATAAGATTTATTCATATATTGGTGAAAACGCGGCCGAAGCACTGCAGAATGGCGGTTCCATGACTGTGCTGAAGGGCATCCCCTACTACATTATTATGTTTATCGGATGGAAGAGACGCTCCGCGCTGCTGGACAAAATCAATCATTATGACGATTACCTTCTGTTGACCGGCGTCATTTCGTTTATTTACGTGGCTTCCATATATAATAGCTGGATTTATAGGCTCGCGTATCTGCTCTATCTTCCGGTTGCCGTTTTCTTCGTGCAGATCATGCAATATGAAGAGGATGATAACAACTATTCTATCGTCTATACGGCCGTCATGGGAACCTGCGCCATTCTGACCCTGCGCTATCTTGCAATGATCTTTTTGCAATACGGGGGGTTTTGATGATGGAAAATGACAGCTGTTTTCTGACTGTTTTAACCCCGACTTTCAATAGAAAGGATAAGCTGCCACGGCTCGCGGACAGCTTGAACGCGCAGACGGACAAGGAATTCCAATGGCTTGTGATCGACGACGGAAGCAGCGATCATACGGATGAATATATCCGCCAATTTCAGCCGCAGGGGTTTTCCGTTGATTACCGTTACAAGGAAAACGGCGGAAAGCATACCGCTCTCAATTATGCGCATCCCTATATCAAGGGCAGCTATGTTTGTGTCGTTGACAGCGACGATACATTGACGCCGGATGCGGTAGCGACGATTCGAGATGCAATCCTCACATGCGGAAAGGATCCGATGCTTGCCTGCTTTTCTTTTCAAAGGGGAATCAACCCGAACAATGCGCTGGTAAAAGGAATGCCTGATGTGCCGGTGATATCCAATCATATCGATTTCCGTCTGAATGGCGGGCGGTTTGGCGACTGCTGTGAGGTCGTGCGCACAGATGTTCTGGAAGCGTATCCATTCCCGGAATTTTCCGGCGAACATTTTATCAGCGAGGGATATTTCTGGGTTCAAATGGCGAAAAAATACAAGACTTACTATTGCAGCCGAATCATTTACCTGTGCCAATATGAAGAAGGCGGATTGACGAAATCCGGAAGAGGAATGCGGCTGCAATCGCCGCTTGGCGGCATGGCGGTATGCAACGCCTTTTTATCCGCCAGGAAAAAGCCCCGTTTGTGTGTCAGACTGACGCTCAAACAAACCTGGATGTATATTTGTTATGGGAAATACGCGGGCTTATCCTATCGACGGATGAAAAAAAAGTGCGAACGGCCAGGGCTGATGACGCTTAATTATCCGATCGGACTTTTGATATATCAGATATTCAGGAGGAAATATGGCTGAAAGGCGTATCTTTTTTGAATAAAACGCGGTTAGGAGCACATGAGAATGGACAGAAAATATAAGCATTTGCTGAAAGATACAGCCATTTTTGCAATCGGGAGCTTGGGTTCAAAAGCGATTCTGTTCTTTATGGTTCCTTTATATACAAACTATTTGTCCACGGCGGAATATGGCACGGCGGATTTAGTGGCGGTTTTTTCGGCGCTGATTATTCCAGTTGTGTCATTGTCCATTGAAAAGGCCGTGATTCGGTTTGGTATGAAGCGGGATGTTTCCAAGGAACAGGTGCTTCTTTCCGCTGCATTTGTTTCTGTTTGCGCCATTGCAGCAACGGTGTGCATCATGCCGCTTCTCGGATTCTATCAGGCTATTTCGGAATGGCGGGTATACCTTGCCGCGCATATTATCCTATCCGTTATTGCGGAGATTGAAAGAGCATATTTAAAAATGAAAGACCTGAATAAAGCCTTTTCCATGATCGGCATCTGTCAGACGGTTGTTTTGGCGTTGGCAAACGTTCTTCTGCTGACGGTATTCCGAATGGGCGTGAAAGGATATCTGATATCAAATATTCTTTCCGTCCTGTCCAGCGTGATCCTTTGCTTTTTTGTCGGCAGAATATACCAGGATCTTCGGGGCGTCCGAATAAACTGGGCATTGCTGCGGCAGATGATTCGATACGCCGCGCCGCTTATCCTAAGCGGTATTTCCTGGTGGATCCTTCACGCTTCGGATAAGGTGATGATCGAGTGGCTCGTCGGCGCTTCCGTGCTGGGCATATATACTGCGGCGACGAAGCTTCCCTCCCTGATTCATGTGATAATTGGCATCTTTAACCAGGCGTGGGGCCTGTCTTCCATTCGGGAAACGGAGACAGACAACGCGCAGGGCTATTATGCTTCTGTTTTTGATCGGTTTTCTTTTGTTCTGTTCGGGGCCGGAATTGTCTTTATTGCGCTTTCAAAGCCCTTTATGCGTATTTATGTAGGGCAAGCCTTTCAGGAATCGTGGAAATACACCCCGTTTTTGCTTTTTGCCGCTGTTTTCTATGCTTTATTCAGCTTTATGGGGTCGATATATGCCGCCTTGCAGCGCACAGTAAATGACATGCGTTTATCTTTTCTGTGCGCATGCTTGAATATCCTGATCAATTATTTCGGCATAAAACAGTACGGCGCCAGCGGCGCTGTGATAGGAACAGCTGTTTCATATTTTGTGACTGCCGCCATCAGTATTTTTGATATAAGAAAATATGTGAGATTTGAAATCAACTTAAAACGATATGCGGTCCATTCGGTATTGCTCTTCATGGCAGCCTGGTCGGTAACCTTTTCGGATTTCTATGTGATCATTTCTTTCATCTGTATAGGTTTCTTTTTCCTGGAAAACCGCCAAACAATACAAAGACTGTATGCGTGGGCAAAAACGATCAGAAAAGCTCGATAAAAAAAATAGGGATGGGAACAGATGGAAAGCAGTCAGCTATTTGTCGATCTGGTCACAGTCATTATTCCGGTGTACAACGGAAAAAAGTATCTGTCAGAAGCGCTGAGAAGCGTAATCCATCAAAGTTATCAAAACTTGGAGATCCTGGTTGTGGACGACGGTTCAACAGATGGGTCCGCTGAAATTTGCGACCAGTTTGCGGCGCGAGACAGAAGGATCCGGGTCATCCATCAAGAAAACAAAGGATTGAGCGCCGCGAGAAATGCTGGTATTGAGATAATGACTGGGCAAGCGCTCATGTTTCTTGACGCGGATGACGCGTTTCATCCGAATATCGTGCAAATACTGCTGGAAACGATGAACCGCGAAAAAGCGGATATTGTCATGTGCAAGTTTTCAAATTACCGCGATAACGGGGAAATGAAGCTGGAAGATCTGGAGAATAAGCAAGGGGTTCCTGATGCGCAAGAAGGAGCATATGACCGTATCCACGCACTGCAGGCGCTTGCGGACATACAGATCAGTATTTCCGTCTGGAACAAGCTTTACCGCAAGGAACTGTGGAATTCGATCAGGTTTTCCAATGGGCATGTATTTGAAGATTTGGAGGTTTCCTATCAGTTATTCGAGCTTGTCGGGAAAGCATATGTGCTTGATCGCAAACTATATCTTCACCGGTTATGCAACGAAAGCATTACTTCTATCTGGTCAGAAGAAAAAATCAATGATTATATAATGGCTTATAATCATTATAATGCGTATATCAGTTCACATATTCCAGAAATCTTTACGGAAGAGCAGTTGAATAAAAATCGTCAGTTTCAGTTGAATACAATGATGCGCTGCTTTATTGAGCTTTCACGAAGCCGCAATCAAACAGGTAAGCAATTCAGAAATAAACTAAAAAAGCGGATCATAGATTTTGCTGTTCATACGGGAATCAAGCATTATAGTTTGAAAACAAAAACTGCCTATTTGCTTCTTCGCTTTTGCCCTTGGTTATTGATCGGTTGGATCGTTATTCAGAGGAAGATTTTGCAATAATTCTCCCAGTACTTGTTAGGTTGCGATGACTTCTTCACTTTTTCATCGGATTGACGTAAACAAGAGATAACCCTGCCGACGATAAAGAAAGCAAGCAGACGAAATCCACATTGTATCAGCACAATGTCAGAGATCGTCTGCATATTTGTTTTGGGGACAGAACAGAAACCGTCTCAAGCTCAATAGAGTAGAGGGAGGGCAATAGTCCTCGCCCCTCTCATTGCACCGTACGTACCGGTCAGGTATACGGCGCTACATCGTAACAAGAATTCAAGTATTTCTCAGGTAATAAGCAAGAGGATCGACCAAACCAGGCCGGTTC
>JAFXMP010000059.1 GCA_017530275.1 Clostridia bacterium
GACGACGGCAATTCCATCCGCCGCCGCAGGGAATGCATTCATTGCGGCCGCCGGTTTACCACGTATGAAAAGGTAGAAGTGCAGCAGCTGCTGGTGGTGAAAAAGGATAATTCCCGGGAATTGTTCGATCCCCAGAAAGTGCGCAGCGGCATCATCGCGGCTTGCCACAAGCGGCCCGTTTCCGCCGCCGATATTGAAAAGGTGGTCAATTCCATCGAGCAGCTGGCTTACAACAATTTGCAGGAAGAAATCACCACCCGCCAGATCGGCGAAATGGTGATGGAAGCCCTGCGCAAGCTGGACGAGGTGGCTTATATCCGCTTTGCCTCCGTGTACCGCTCCTTTACCGATATCCCCACCTTTATGCAGGAATTGAAAGCTTTGGTGGAGGACAGGGACGAGAAGAAGGATTAAAAACGGGGCTTAGAGTGGAGAGTTTAGAGTTGAGATGATATAGTGTTTCAATTTCTTCGGATTCCAAATTGTTCCCTTATATAAATCTCAACTCTCAACTCCCAACTCTCAACTCTCTTTCAGCGCTCCAAACCGCCGCAGAAAATTTTCTGCGGATTTTTCATTTTTGGGTATTGCTTTTTTGATTGTATTAGTGTATTATTTACATAGTTCACTAAAGCACTAGGGGAGGGGGGAGCGGATGCAGTTCGATCCTATGCGGCCCATTTGGCTGCAGGTGATGGGAGAAATCGAAACGTCCATCGCCGCAGGGGAGCGTAAGGCCGGAGAAAAGCTGCCGGGAGGCCGGGAACTGGCCGTCGCCTACGGCATCAATCCCAACACCGCCGCCCGGGTGTATCAGGAACTGGAAAAAGCGGGAATTTGCGAAACCCGGCGGGGCATGGGCACCTATGTGACCGCAGACGCGGAGCGGATCGAGGCCCTGCGGGAGGAACTGGCCCGGCAGGCGGTCGGCCTGTTTCTGGGAAAAATGAAAAATTTGGGCATCTCGCGGCAGGAAGCCGCAGAGATGATCCTGAAGGAGGAATTAAGCGAAGATGCTGGAGAGTAAGGAATTGACCAAGGTTTTCGGATCGAAAACCGCGGTGGATCACGTGGATTTGAAATTGGAAAAGGGGCACGTGTACGCTATGCTGGGTCCCAACGGCAGCGGCAAAACCACCTGGATGAAAATGGCGGCGGGGTTGATCAAGCCCACCTCCGGTCAGGTGCTGTTTGAAGGCGCCCCGGTGAGCATCGAAAGCCGGAAGTACGTGGCCTATATGTCCACGGAGCCCTATTTCTACGCTTGGATGACGGTGAAGGATGTGGGTAAATACTACGAAGATTTCTTTGAGGATTTTTCCTATGACCGCTATCTGGAACTGCTCAAACAAATGGAATTGACGGAGGAAATGAAAACAAAAACCCTGTCCTCAGGCATGATGGCCAAGCTGAAAATTGCCGTCACCATGGCCCGTGACGCCAAGGTGTACATGCTGGACGAGCCTTTCAACGGCATCGACCTGCTGGCCCGGGACGAGATCCGCGCCTGCATTCTGCAATACGCCACGGAAGATAAACTGCTGCTCATGTCCAGCCATCTGGTGGAGGAGATGGAAGCGGTGGCCGACAGGGCGGTGTTCATCAAGGAAGGCAAACTGGTGGAAAATGTGGACCTGGAAACCATGCGGGCCGAGCAGGGCGTGTCTATGGCGGACCGCTACCGGCAGATTTACGGCCATACGGAGGGGTGAAACAAATGTTCAAGCTGATGAAATATGAATTCAGGAAAACGTGGATCACCAAGCTGGTGATATTGGGCATCACCGCCGCCCTGGAAGCGCTGTTCCTGGTATCGCTTTACGCGGACTTTGAGGATACGCTGGCCCTGGCCATTGGGCTTTTGACGGCTGTGGCTACCATGGGCGTGCTGGTGATCGGCCTGGAAAGCGTGCTGACGCTGCACCGGGATATGAACACCAAGCAGAGCTACATGCTGTTTATGACCCCCAACAGCAGCTATAAGATTTTGGGGGCCAAGGTGCTGGAATGCAGCCTGTCCATCCTGGTCACCGGGGCGTTCTTCTTCGCCCTGGGGGCCCTGGACATCACCCTGCTGTTCGCTAAATCCGGCGAGCTGAGCCAGCTTTGGGATTTGATTCAGAGTATCCTGGAGAATTTCTCCATTGCCGGCCATCCGCTGACCTTTGATACGAAGACCATGGCAGCGGTCGTCTTTAACCTGCTCACCGGCTGGATCCTCATGGTGAACACCGCCTATCTGGCCGACGTGGTGAGCTCTGCCCTGCTGAACGGTAAAAAGTTCAACGGCCTTCTCAGTTTCGTGCTGTTCCTGCTCCTGACCTGGTTTACCGACTGGACGGCGCGGAAGATCACTTCCGGTATCCTCGATTCCATTCCGATGCTGGTGGTGTTCAGCCTGATCAACCTGGCGTATGCGGCTGTCATGTACGTGATCACCGCCCAGATCATGGAACGGAAGTTAAGCGTATAAACCGCACCAAAAGAAAGCGTCTCCCGGACGGGGGACGTTTTTTCAGTGAGGGAAAAAGGAAACGCAAAAAGCCGCCCTGTTTCAGGCGGCTGATTGCGGTGCGGCGGAAAATCAGGCTTCTTCGCCAGCGGCTTCCGCGGCGGGAGCCAGCGCGGAGAGCATCATGCCGTTCTTGCGCATGGTGCGCATGCAGCGGGTGCACACGTTCACGCGGATGGGACGGCCGCCGATCACCACGCGCAGCTGCTGCACGTTGGGAGCCCATGTGCGGCTGCTCTTGCGGTTAGAATGGCTCACGTTGTGACCGGTCATCAAGCCCTTTTCGCACACTTCACAAAACTTGCCCATTGTCATTACCTCCACGGGGGAATTGGTCATTTGGTGATGCGGAAAACCGCGATACATCCTCATTGACAGCTTAAATATTTTAGCATAACCTTAGTTGAAATGCAAGCATTTTTTTCAAAGAAAGTGGCCTTTCGCCGCATTGTTTAATAAATCTGAAACATTTTTGGTTTTTCTTGCGGAACACAGCACAAAAAGATGCCGTAGGGACGCTATGGGCAGGCATATTTGGAGACGGACGCAGCATATACTGAAAACGCCCTCTGAGGTATGCAGGATGAGACGGAATAAAAGGCTGTTTTATTACATTTCTTTTATAACAGATGAAGCAATTGTTACTTGTGTAAATCTTTCCGATTTTCGGCCTGATTGGGTAGAAATGGAACGAATTCTGTGGTATAATCGTA
Organism: Clostridia bacterium; assembly: GCA_017530275.1. The sequence goes on from JAFXMP010000059.1 coordinate 3,226, forward strand.
TCAGTCGGGCAGTGAACGCCTGGATTGCTCCATTTATGGAAAGGAAGAGAGAATAATGAAGAGGCCCGTAATCATTTCCCTTTGCGCGCTGCTGATGGCGGCGGTGATGTTCTTTGCGGTGATCCCGGCCAACGCGGACGGCGGCGCAAGCGCTTTTTACATGTATGTCCAAACCGGCAACACGGGGCGGCTGCACCTGCGGGCGCTGCCTACGGTGAACGCTCAGAGCCTGGGCCTGTTTTACAACGGCACGCCGGTGCTGGTGGAGAATATCAGCGGCGGCTGGGCGCTGGTGCAGGTGAACGGGCAAAGAGGCTATATGAGCATGAATTGCCTTTCGGCTATCCCGCCTGTCAATCCTACCGGCACCCCTGTGCCCACGGAGTACACCACCCTGTATATCCAAACGGGCAATAGCGGGAAACTGCATCTGCGGGAGTACGCCAGCCAGAACGCCCGGTCCCTGGGGTTGTATCCCAACGGCACCGCCGTGACGGTCACAACCCGGTCAGGGCAATGGGCATATGTGAATGTGGGCGGCGTTTACGGCTATATGATGCTGAAATTCCTCTCCGCAGCAGGTCCTGTTACGCCCACGGTCCAGCCCACGCTGAATCCCAGCATCGCCACGCTGATGTATGTCCGCACGGGCAATGCCGGAAAACTGCACCTGCGGGAATACGCCAGCCAGAATGCCCGGTCTCTGGGCCTGTTTCCCAACGGCACCCTGCTGTATGCGGTGAACCTGGGCAACGGATGGAGCCAGGTGAGCGTGAACGGCCTGTCCGGCTATATGATGACCCAATTCCTTGCGGTCTCTTCCTCCAATATTACGCCCGCGCCGGTAACGCCCGTTCCCGTGCCCACTGAGTTCACGCTGATGTATATTGCCACCGGCAACAGCGGGAAACTGAATCTGCGGGAAAACATGAGCACGGACGCCGCTTCGCTGGGCCAGTATCCCAATGGCACACAGGTGTCTGTGATTGCCAATTATGGGACGTGGGCCTATGTGTACGTGGACGGGAAAATGGGCTACATGATGACCCGATACCTCGCCGCCTATCAGACCGGCATCATCACCCCCACGCCCATGCCGGGAACAACGCCTGCCCCGCTTTCTTCCGCCACGGTGCAGCAGCCCAACAATTCCTTCGTGTATCTTCGCTCCTCCCGCAGCAGCAACGGCACCGCCAACGTGATCTGCCAGGTGCCCAGCGGCAGTGTGGTAACTGTGGTGGAATGGGGCCAATGGTGGAGCAAAATTCTCTATAACGGCATGGAAGGCTATATCGTAACCCATTACCTGAAATAACAGGAAACAGGGAAACGTTTCATCCGCTCCCGATTTTCCCCGTGTTATAACCGCGGGGATTTTTTCTTGGCTTTTTTTGCATTTTTACAAATTTGCATATAATTTGACCAGAAGGGAAATGGCTTTCGACAAAATATTCGCTTTGGACTATTGACATTTCCCCATTCCTGTGGTTTAATGTTTTCTGCCTTGAAGTTTAGAAATTCTAAACTATCATGACGATTTCCAGTTTAGCGATGCTAAACATTTTTTCGGAGAGGGGGAGAGGAAGAATGAACATCGGGGAAAAGCTGCGCCGCCTGCGGCTGCAAAGAAACCTGACCCAGGAGGAAATGGCCGACCGGTGCGAGCTGAGCAAAGGCTTCATTTCCCAGGTGGAACGGGATCTGGCCTCGCCCTCCATCGCCACGCTGACCGATATGCTGGAATGCTTGGGCAGCAATTTGAAGGAATTTTTCTCGGAAACGGAAGCCGAGGAAAAAACAGTGTTCACCAGGGCCGATATGTTTGTGAAGGAGGACGCCGATTTCCTGCGAGGCAGCATCACCTGGCTGGTGCCCAGCGCCCAGAAAAACGAGATGGAACCCATTCTGGTGGATCTGGATCAGGGTGGAAGGACCCAGGAAATGCCACCCCACGAAGGCGAGGAGTTTGGCTATGTACTCCAGGGCACGGTGACGCTGCATTTGGACGGCGGCAGCCATAAAGTGAAAACGGGGGAGAGCTTCTGCCTGCATCCCGGCGCATCCCATTGGATCGAAAACAACGGGAAACGAAGGGCCCAGTTTATCTGGGTGTCCACACCGCCAAACTTTTGAATAGAGTGGAGAGTTGGGAGCGGAGAGTTGAGATGAATTCTGTCATCGCGTTTGATGCATGGAAAGAGCGGACTATAGTATCTCAACTCCCAACTCGCAACTCCGCACGCTGCACGCTCTAAACGCTTAACGCTCACGAATGGAGGCCCTCCCTATGGAAGAACAGCGCTTGATTTCTCTGGAAAATATCTGCAAGCAGTACGACGGGACAACCGTGCTGGACAATATCAATTTGTACATCCGCAAAAAGGAATTCGTCACCCTGCTGGGCCCCTCCGGCTGCGGGAAAACCACCACCCTGCGCATCATCGGCGGCTTTGAAACGGCGGATTCCGGCCGGGTGATTTTTGACGGCAAGGATATTTCCGGCATTCCGCCCTACAAGCGGCGGGTAAATACCGTGTTCCAGAAATATGCTCTGTTTCCTCACCTGAATGTGCGGGATAATATTGCCTTCGGCTTAAAACTCAAAAAAATGCCCAAGGACGAGATCAACCGCAAGGTGGATTACATGCTGGATCTGGTGAATTTGCAGGGCTTTGGCAAGCGCAGCGTGGATTCCCTGTCCGGCGGGCAGCAGCAGCGAATCGCCATCGCAAGGGCCCTGGTGAACGAGCCCGAGGTGCTGCTGCTGGACGAACCCCTGGGCGCGCTGGACCTAAAGCTGCGCAAGGAAATGCAGCTGGAGCTTAAATCCATGCAGCAGCGCCTGGGCATCACCTTCCTCTACGTCACCCACGATCAGGAGGAGGCGCTCACCATGAGCGACACCATCGTGGTGATGCAGGGGGGCAACATTTTGCA
>JAFXMP010000060.1 GCA_017530275.1 Clostridia bacterium
CGCGGGCGTGTACCGCGAACCCATCAATCACCAGGAAGTGATCGAATTGGGCCGCAACGTGCGGGGCGAATTTGCCGCGCTGCTCACCGAAACGATCAGAAAAATGTAACGCGTTGAAAGATTCATATTCTACTGTGACAGATTTTCTTGCCCCGGAAACAGTTTCCGGGGCAATGCTTTACAAATCCAGGAAAGTATTGTATATTATAGTTGGTTGCGGCCCGGAAACACCTTTTATACCAAGCGCGGAGGTGCTGCCCGATGGAAAAGAACACCTACATCCCAGCCGAACGGCAGAAGAAAATAATGGAATACATAGAAACCAATACCAGCGCACAAATCCATGAGTTAGCAGAAAAGTTTCATGTATCCGAAGCCACTGTACGCCGTGATTTGGACGACCTGGATCAGCAAGGGGCCCTGCGCCGCACCCATGGCGGCGCCATCAAGGTAGACCGCAGCACATCATATGAATCCATGTACTCTGAAAAGATCAGCCAGATGCTGGATGAAAAGCACCGCATCGCCGAATCCGCGGCCAAAATGGTGCATCCCGGCGACACGGTCATGATCGATTCTGGCACAACCACTTTCTTCATTGCACAGGCACTGTCACACCACGAAAACATCACCATCATCACCAACGATCTGTACATTGCTTACCAAACGCCCATCCACCCTTCCAGCACCCTGATCGTCACCGGCGGCACCCGGCGGCAGGGGCGTCAGGAACTGGTTGGCACCGTAACAGAAAGCTTCGTCCGGGATACCCATGTTGACGTAGCCTTCATCGGCGTGGACGGCATTGACCTGACCGGCGGAGCCACCAACGCCAACTTTGCCGAGGTGGGCGTAAAGCGGCTGATGCTGCGCAGCGCCGCCCGCAGCGTGATCGTGGCGGATCATACCAAGTTTGGCCGGGTCGCTTTGGCGCGTATCTGCGATTTGTCGGAAGTGGGCATGATCCTCACCGACAGCGGCCTGGAAGCCGAAACCATCACAAGATTAAAAAAGCTGGGCGTACAAATGGAAATGGTGTAAAGCCCGGCCAGTCAAAACACGGTCCTGAACAGAACAGGGCCGCGTTTTTTTCTGTGAAAACTCGATACTGTGTGAAAAAATATTTATTTCGGGACCGAACTACTTGACAATCCCGCTTTGGTATGCTATATTTATTTCGGTTCCGAACAATTTGAAGATAAAGAGCGATTCCAAAGGAGTGAATCAATATGGAAAAGACGAAAGAACAAGTTTTGATCGAAAAACTGCGGAAGGCTGGTCACAAAACGCGCATGGGCATGCGGTCCGGCATGCCGCCCTTGCCTGGGATGCATCCACCCATGATGCCCGGCATGGCTCCCCACGGCCCGGGTCCGTTCAATCACGGCATGCGGCCTCCCCTTTGCAAGGGACCTATGGGCGCGCCCATGTTTCCCCGGGAAATGCTGCTGCTGGCGCTGATGGAAGAGAATGAAAACGGCGTTCGCCAAAAAGACATTGCCGATAAAATCGGCATCAACGCCTCTTCGCTCTCTGAACAGATCGACCGCCTGGAACAGGATCATTATCTGGAACGGAAAGCCAACCCAGAGGACCGGCGCTCTACCCTGATCGTGCTGACGGAAAAAGGGAAAGCCCGCGCCTATGAAGTGCTGGACGAGCGGCAGAAAGCGGCGGCGGATTTTTGCAGCAGGCTGACGGAGGAAGAAAAGGACGCTTTGATCCAACTGCTGGATAAGCTGCTGGCTGACTGAACGGCGCAGGACGCCTCCTGCCAAAGAAAACAGAATAACGGAACCGGAAATGCCAGGGGGGCGCTCACTCTCCCCTGGTTTTTTCTTTGTCCTTCTGGAACACTTGCAATTTTAGCAATAAATCGCAAAACTCACACGATTTTTCTCCGGTTTTTTTCAAAATGGGCGTGCATTCTTGAAAAAAATGTGTTATGATATAAAACGGTGTATAGAAAGGATATATGCCGCCATTTCGGAATCCATCCGAAGCAAGAATAAAGGAGGTCTTAGACTGTCATGCCGGACATGAAAGACAAGTATGAACAGCTGAATCAGGTCATCGCCGACCTGAAGGATCAGCCCGGCGCGCTGATGCCCGTGCTGCAAAAGGCGCAGGGGATTTTCGGCTGCGTGCCCATGGATGTGCAGAAGATCATCGCAGAGGGGCTTGGCGTTACGCTGAGCGAGGTGTACGGCGTCGCCACATTCTATTCTCAATTCCGCCTGGAGCCCAACGGTAAGTACACCATCAGTGTGTGCCTGGGCACGGCCTGCTACGTGAAGGGCAGCCAGAAGGTGCTGGACCGCCTGAGCGAAGAGCTGCAGACTCCCGTTGGCAAAACCTCTCCCGATGGACTGTTCACCCTGAACGCCACAAGGTGCCTCGGCGCCTGCGGTCTGGCCCCCGTTATGACCATCAACGACGAAGTATACGGCCGTCTGGTGCCCGACGATATCCCCGGCATCCTGGCCAAGTACAGGGAGAAGGAGCAGGCGTAAAAAGATGCGCGATCTGTCCCTGCATATCCTGGACCTGATGCAGAACAGCATCCGGGCCCAGGCCAAGGTGGTTTCCCTGTCCGTGGTGCTTGGGGACGACGGGATGCTGTCCGTGATCATCGAGGATGACGGATGCGGCATGAGCGAGGAATTGCTTTCCCGGGTCACATCGCCCTTCGCCACCACGCGCACCACCCGGAAGGTGGGGCTGGGCATTCCCATGATGGCGGAAAACTGCCGTCTGACCGGGGGGGACCTTTCCATCGAAAGCGCCTTGGGGGCGGGGACGAAGCTCATCGCCACGCTGGACACGTCTTCCATCGACTGCCTGCCTTTGGGCGATCTGCCGGGCACCCTGACCACCTTGGTCACCATGAACCCGGACAAGCCTGAATTTACCCTGCATTGCGTATCGCCCAAGGGCGAAATGCACTTCGATACCCGTGAGGTACGGGAAGCCCTTGAGGGCGTACCCCTCAATGAACCGGAAGTCGCCGCATGGATGCAGGAATCCCTGCGGGAAGAAATAGAACCGATCTTTGGAGGTGTCATCCTATGAAATCTTTGGCTGAACTGCAGGCCATCCGCGAAAAAACCCTGAACCGCATCAACCTGCGCAAGGAAGATGAAGCCGAGGCCACCCGCGTGGTGATCGGCATGGCCACCTGCGGCATCGCCGCCGGCGCCCGGCCCGTGATGCTGGCCTTCATGGACGAGATCAGCAAGCGCGGCTTAAGTCATGTCACCGTTTCTCAGACCGGCTGCATCGGCATGTGCCGTCTGGAGCCCATGGTGGACGTGATCGTGCCCGGACAGGAAAAGGTCACCTACGTGCACATGACCCCCGAAAAGGTGGGCCGCGTAGTGGCCGAGCACATCGTCAACGGGCGTCCCGTGGAAGAATACACCATCGGCGCCGCCGAGAAATAAGCACCTGATGCTGTAATAGGGAGGAGAAGCTCATGGATATCTATCGCGCTCACGTGCTCTGCTGCGGCGGCACCGGCTGTTCTTCGTCCGGCTCTGCTCAGCTGATCGAGCGTTTTGAGGAAAAAATCAAGGAAAACGGCCTGGACAAGGAAGTCAAGGTCATCCGCACCGGCTGCTTCGGCCTGTGCGAAGCGGGCCCCGTGGTCATCGTGTACCCCGAAGGCACCTTCTATTCCCGGGTGAAGGTGGAAGACGTGGATGAAATCGTCACCGAACACCTGCTCAAGGGCCGCAAGGTGCAGCATCTGGTATACAGCGACCACGCCACCCACGAACAGAACGCCAACAAGGCGCTGACCGACATCAACTTCTATAAGCACCAGCACCGCATCGCCCTGCGCAACTGCGGCGTGATCGACCCCGAAAACATCGACGAATACCTGGCTTTCGACGGCTACAAGGCCCTGGAAAAGGTGCTTACCAGCATGACCCGCGAGCAGGTCATCGACGAGATCCTGAAATCCGGCCTGCGCGGCCGCGGCGGCGGCGGTTTCCCCACCGGCCTCAAGTGGAAATTCGCGGCGGCTTCCGTGGCGGATCAGAAGTACGTGGCCTGCAACGCCGACGAGGGCGACCCCGGCGCGTTCATGGACCGTTCCGTTCTGGAAGGCGACCCCCATGCGGTTCTCGAAGCCATGGCCATCGCCGGCTATGCCATCGGAGCCAGCGAAGGGTATATTTACGTCCGCGCTGAGTATCCTATCGCTGTGAAGCGCTTGGAAATCGCCATCGGCCAGGCCCGGGAATATGGTTTGCTGGGCAAGAACATTTTTGAAACCGGCTTTGATTTCGATATCAAGATCCGTCTGGGCGCCGGCGCTTTCGTCTGCGGCGAAGAAACGGCCCTCATGCGCTCCATCGAAGGCAAGCGCGGCGAGCCCACCCCCCGTCCTCCCTTCCCCGCTGTCAAGGGCCTGTTCGCCAAGCCCACCATGCTGAACAACGTGGAAACCTACGCCAACGTGGCTCAGATCATCCTCAACGGCGCGGACTGGTTCGCCGCTATGGGCACCGAAAAGAGCAAGGGCACCAAGGTGTTCGCTCTGGGCGGCAAGATCAACAATACCGGCCTGGTGGAAGTGCCCATGGGCACCCCGCTCCGCACCATCATTTACGATATCGGCGGCGGCATCCCCAACGGCAAGAAGTTCAAGGCCGTGCAGACCGGCGGCCCCTCCGGCGGCTGTCTGCCCGCTGAACTGCTGGATACCCCCGTGGACTACGACAACCTGATCGCGGCGGGCTCCATGATGGGCTCCGGCGGTATGATCGTCATGGACGA
>JAFXMP010000061.1 GCA_017530275.1 Clostridia bacterium
ATCTGTCCCGCGCACTGAGCGGTGGACAGGGGCATTTTGCCAGAGGGATTCAGGCGGCCCAGCAGGGCGTCGGTGACGGCTTCCGCTGTATAAACGGCGGGGTTCCAGCATTCCAGGATCGCGTCCAGACACGCATCCGCCGCGTCGCTGGAGATGGGCCGACCGTCAAAGTGAATGCCGATCAGGGGCTTGCCCAGCTTCTTCGCCTCCCGGATGAAGGCATCCTGGCAGGCGGGCAGGTTGATGTTGGTGCCGTCTACACCCTCGCCCATGGTGGCAATGGAGCCAGAGCCGTTTTTGCCGCCCAGGGTCAAAAGGATCACGTCGGCCTGCCTGGCGATTTCCAACGCATCTGGGAACAGGCTTTCATCCGCGCCTGCTTTATGATAACCCTGAGCATACAGGACGCGGGTATTCGGCAATTTCTCTGTCAAAACCTGGAGAAGGTTTTTGCAGTGGGGCTTCAATTTGGTCAACACGCCGGCAAATTCTTCATTTTCGTCGTCCTCCACGCTGGTGCCGGGCACAAAACGCACTTCATTTTTGACGCCATTGCCATTGACGCCCGCCATGGAATTGCGGGCGGCGTGCTTGGCCTCCACCATGGACAGATGGGTGTAGCCTCCAAAGTAATAGCGGGCGTTGACCGCGGCGGGGCCGATAACGGCAATAGTCTTTTCCCTGCCAGTCAGGGGCAGCGCGCCGTCGTTTTTCAGCAGCACCAGGGCCTCCCGGGCGCTTTGGGCGGCGATACGCTCGTCTTCCTCATGATGCACGGTCTTGTCCAGTTCTTCACCCTCCAGGGCAAAGGGATGCTCAAACAGGCCCATGCGGAATTTGGCTTCCAGCACCCGGGTCACCACGTTGTCCAGCAGGGCCATATCCGCTTCGCCGTCGGCAAACTTCTGCTTTAGCTCATCGGCATAAGCCTTGGGCATGGGCAGCTCCACATCCAAGCCTGCGGCCAGGCAGCGCAGGCCCGCGTCGCCCATGGTTTCGCCGATGCCCTGATATTCATGGGCATTACTGGCCCCGCCGTAGTCGGACACGGTGACGCCGTCAAAGCCCATTTCGCCCCGCAGGATGCCGTTCAGGTAATGCTTGGAGGCATGGATGGGCAATCCGTTCACGGAACCATAGCAGGGCATAACGCCTTTCAGCCCGGCCTCGGTAATGGCCGCCTGGAAGGGCTTGCCGTAGATTTCCAGCAGCAGCCGATCCCCTGCGTCCACATGGGCCCCGTGGATGGCCCCGGCGGAATTGTGGAAGCCGAAAAAATGCTTGGCGGAAGCGTCGGGTGTGCGGCCGTCTGTAGTGGTTTCCTGGATGCCGCGGGTATACGCCGCGCCCATGGCAGCGGCCAGGGTGGGGTCCTCCCCGTAGGGTTCGCACTGACGGCCCATGCGGGAATCCCGGGAAATATCCAATACAGGCGCTAAAACCTGTGTAACGCCCACCGCCGCTTCCTGACGGGACACGGTTTCGCCGATCTTCCGTTCCAGCGCCGGATCGAAGGAGGACCCCCGGGCCACGCCGGAGGGAAAAGTGGTGGTGTCCTGCATCAACGGCCCGCACAAGCCTTCCATGTGAAACACGGCGGGGATATGCAGGCGGCTGGCCTCCATCACGATGGTCTGCAACTGCCGCTGCCAGGCGGCCACTTCCTCCAGACTATCGCAGGAGCGGAATTCCAGGCTGCTGATTTGGCCAATACCATGCTTGAAGAAGGCCGCCATCCGGTCCTCCGCCCCTTTGATGGCGAACACGCCCACCAGCTGGGCCATCTTTTCGTCCAGGTTCATTTCCTGCAAAAGCAATTCCGCCCGCTTCCGGGGGGCCAGGGATGCGTTCATGTATTCCTTCATAGCCGTATCTCCTTTATTTGATGCGCGTGATCAGCAAAGCCAGGTTGTCCTGTCCGGGCAGGGTCAGTTTGGTTTCGCCGCTGATGCCTTTAGCAATCGTTGTCCGAGTCATGTTCCACACATCAATGATTTCAGCTTTATAGGTTTTGTCCTCCGGCAGTTTCACGGTCTGCTCGCCGTAGCACTGCAGGTCGAAATAGGTCAGGTAGGCTTCCTCGCCGCAATGGGATTCCCAGGCATGTTCCCCGCCTAAATGCGCCGTTCTGTCCGGCAGGCTCATCCGGTGGATGCTGGCTGAAAACAGCCTGCAAAAGCCTTGCATCTCCACCGGTACGGAGGCCAGCGCCTGATCCAGGTCTTTTCCCTCCTTGAGTACAACAGACCAGATATTATCCCCCCTGGGCACCAGGGGGCCCGGCAGACCTTCCATCATTTGACGCAGGAAAGCGATCCGCTTGGGACTTTCACCCTTAAGAACACCGCCGCGGGCCCACCAGAGGATTTCATCGTCAGACAGGAATGTTTCCCCGTGGGTGCAGTACGCGCCGCTTGCATAGCAGCGCCAGAACCGGCGTACCATCTCCTGACCGCTGATGCTGCCCCAGAAATGGGGCAGATTGCCCTCGTAGCAGCATTCATCAATGATCACGGGCTTTTGGTATTCCCGTATCCAGCGGGGGATTTCGGAAAGCCCCTTGGTTTGCAGGCTGGCATGGGTGATGTTTTTGCGGGTGGCGTCCCAAAAGCACATACAGTTGTGGTTGGACAGCAGATGATGGTACGGATCATGGCCCGCCACAAATTCCTCGATTTCTTCCCAATCGGCAAGGGATTTATCATCCATGTTCAAATCGTATTCGTTGGCCAGGCTCCACCAGATGTTCGGGAATGCAGCCAGACGGCGCAGTAAATAGTCCAGATAAATCAGGTTGTCCCGCTGGGAAAGCTCGGAGAAGCCCCAGCGGTCATAGGGATGGAACAGGATCAGGTCGATCTGAATGTCCATGGCCGCGATGCGCTGCAAAATGCTTTCAAACCGATGCCAGAAGGCGATGCAGGGCCGGTTCACGTCCCAGCCGCCGTCTGTCTTTTTCTCAAAGGCGTAGCAGGGCGGCTCGTTGTGGTTATAATCATAATGCTTGGGGAACACACACATGCGTACTTTGTTGAAGGGCGCGGCTTTCAGGCTATTCAGCGTCTGCTCCACCAGCGCGTCGTCCTGGTGGGCCAGGGCGTACACTGTGGTGCCGAAGGGAACGAACAGCGTGCCGTCTTCATATTCAAAATGGGTATCGACGGCTTTTACCAAACCATGAACATTTTCTGCAGCTTCACAGATTTCTGTTCCCTCGGCATTCACCGCGCCTGTGACCTTCCAATGCCATTCCCCGGCAGTTTCCGGCAGGAAGCGGACGATATACCGCCCTTCTCCATCATAAAAGCCCTTGACAGTTTTGACGGTATCGCCGCAGGTGAATTCAGCTCTCAGGTCAATTTGCGCCCAGTGGTCCGTCAGTGCTTCACCGGGAAATGCCAGTTCAAATAATTCAAAACGTTTCATTGCGGCTGCACTCCTTATTCAAATTCATCTAAACTCCATTGATCCCGCCAGTCCAGAATGCCCATCTCTCCCTCGAAACGGAAAGGTAGCCACACATAGCGTGCTTTGGAGGTATCCATCGCGCTGTCCGGAGGCAGCAGCTTTTGCAATTTCGCCATGCGGGCTTCTTCTGCAGGCGTTCTTTCTTCCGCAAACCGCAGGCGAAACCATTCGCCGTAATCCTGATAGCGCAGAGCCATGAATGCCGGGGCCCAGCGATCCGCCAGGCTAATGAACAGATCTTTTTTGCCAGGCACCTTGAACACCGATGAGATTTGGGAATGGAAGGAGGTTTGGCTTTCATCCCCGGGATGGGGATCGCCCAGCACCCGATAGGGCCCGTGCCAGGTATCGGCCACAGCAATCTGGGAGGGGTTGGGCAGATAGCCCGTCGTACCGGAGGTAACCAGATAATGCTTGCCGCGGCGGATGAAATGCGCCGTCGCTTCCCGCACAAAGGGCGGCTGAGGCTGGGGAAAATGCGTGGAGTAATAGCCGGTCACGTTTGTATAATCCTCCGTCAGATCGGCAATGATGGTTTCACTATGCACCCGCTCAAAGAAATAATAGCCCTTGCCGTCCGGGGCAGTCGCCAGATCAAAATCCCCG
>JAFXMP010000062.1 GCA_017530275.1 Clostridia bacterium
TGACGCTTTATTGCTTGTACCCATTCTCGCTATTTCTGCTCTTGAAGCGATAGAATATCCTCTTTGGGGAGCCGTCTGTGAGTAAAAAAGTTTCAAAAAACCTTATTTTATAACAAAAACTACTTGACATTATGGGGAGGAAGGGACATGCCGACGGAAAATAAGGAAAAGCATCTGACACTTGAGGAACGGCGGATGTTCTTCCCAGAATTTTGTGTAAACGCCATAACAGCGTAGAATAAGGCAAAATCGATTTGCGGTCGGTGGCCTGTCCACCGGCCCTTGGTTGCAGGATAACAGGAAACCGAATGTCCGTCAAGGGCGCCGAAGGCGCGGCACAGCCGTTTACCCTTGACGGGCAGGCGGTTTTCTGTTACAGCCGTTTATTCCGGCATCCTGTCGGCATAGTACACGGCCAACTGGGCGTGGATGACGGCCCAGTCCTGCCGACGACCGGTCCATTTCTTCGTGATATCCAGCATGGCCAGATACAGCATTTTCAGCAGGCTGTCATCCGTGGGGAAAACAGCCTTGGCCTTGGTCACCTTGCGAAGCTGACGGTTGAAACCCTCGATTGCGTTGGTCGTATAGATCAGCCGCCGAAGCTCTTCCGAGAACTTGAAATAGGTGCACAGGTTGGGCCAGTTCTCCCGCCAGGATGCTGAAATCTTGGGATATTTCTTGTCCCACCGGGCTGAAAACGCTTCCAGTGCCTCTTCCGCAGACGGCTCGTCTACAGCGGCATACACCTTCTTCAGGTCGGCCATGAGCGCCTTCAAATCCTTATAGGAAACGTATTTGCTGGAATTCCGCAGCTGGTGAATGATGCAGTTCTGAATGTCTGCCTTGGGAAAGACAGCCACTATGGCATTGGCAAAGCCGGTCAGGTTGTCCGTGCAGGCAATGAACACATCCTCTACGCCGCGGTTCCGCAGACTGTTGAGCACGGTCGCCCAGTATTTGGCGCTCTCGTTCTCTCCGACCCACATACCCAGAACGTCCTTCCGGCCGCTCAGGTCGATGCCGATGGCGATATACACGGCTTTCTTCACGATCTGGCCTTCGCTGCGGACATGATAATGGATCGCATCCATGAACATGACCGCATAGATACTCTCCAGCGGCCGCTGCTGCCATTCCCTGGCTTCGGGCAGCACTTTGTCCGTGATCCGACTCACGGTGCTCTCAGAGACCTCAATACCGTAGATATCCCGGATGTGATCCCCGATGTCGGTCGTGCTCATGCCCTTTGCATACATGGAGATGATCTTTGCTTCCACGTCCTGGCTGATGCTCGTTTGATTCTTCCGCAGGATGGCCGGTTCGAATTCGCCCTTCCGATCCCGCGGAACCTGGATGGTTGTGTCTCCGAAGCTGGTTCGCAGGGTCTTTTTGCTGTGCCCGTTCCGGCTGTCGTCCGTCTCCTTCCCTTGGACATCATACCGCTCGTAGCCCAACTGCTCGTCCATCTCTGCATCCAGCCCTGATTCCATGAACTCTGCGATGGTCTCGCGAAACAGCTGTTGGATGTCCTCCATCCCTTCGACTCCGCTGAGTGCCAGCAGCTCCCGGATCTTCTCACGCCGGGCTGCTTCCTCCGGGCTGCGCTGCCTTCCGTTCTTCCTTGCCATTTGAAAACCTCCATTCTGGTGCTCTTATTCTACACCATCTTGGAGGTTTACACAAAGTTTGGGGAAGTCTCACGGCGGATCATATTTCTCACTTTCAGTCGTTTCTGTACGAATTAATTCCTGTCCGCTTCTCACGTTTTCACTCACGAATTTACTATTGCACTTCACCAGTTTTAGCGCGTTTTTTCCGTCCCATAAATCCAGCCATGTAAAACACCCTGTTCAAGCAGTATTCTCCTGCCCCGACTATTTCAGAAAGGCCGCGCATGCGGGAATTTGACGCATTTCCTCCGCCACCAGGCCGCAGATCACCTTGGCCCCGTAAGCGTTGAAATGGGTTTTATCATCGTGGCCGTTAGGGAAATCGGGATGTTCGCCGGGGGGCAAGCGCACGAACAGGTCCGCTGTTTTTTTCTCGCCCAATTTTATATACAGCTCCCGGCTGTCCTTTTTGAGGTCGCACAACGGCACGTTTTTTTCCGCTGCCAGCTTCCGTACGGCCCGGGGATATTCCCCGTGGGTATACAGCATGTTGCCGTCGCCCACGAAAAAACGCCGGGAAACGGGCGTCAGCAGCACGGGCTGCGCGCCTTTTTCCAGGGCGGAAGTGCAGTAGCGCCACAGGTTTTCCTGAAAGGTACTGTCCGGGTCGGTGTGCCGTTCCTCATCGTCCTTTTCATCGTTGTGACCAAACTGGATGAGCAGCAGATCGCCCTTTTGCATCCCCTGCCGGACAGGCTCAAACAGTCCCTCGTTCCAGAAGCTGCGGGTGCTGCGTCCGCTGAGGGCATGGTTTTTCACCTGCACGCCTTCCTTCACAAATTCCGGCAGTGCCCAGCCCCAGCCCCGGAAGGGGGGCGTATTGTCTTCCACCGTGGAATCGCCGATGATCCAAATCGTGGGCATATGCTTTTACCAATCCTTCCATACTTGCTCAAGGTCGATCACGCACACCTGGCCGATGCCGTTTTCATCCGGGTTGGAAAACAAAATCTTATCCCCCTTCCGGTTGAAAGAAGGATGCTGATGATCTGCCCCGGTTTTGCAGGTACCGGTGGAAGCAATGAATTTCGCCTTTTTTGTGGCCCGTTCGATCAGCACCACGCCCTCCTGAATTCGCGTTCCCAGGTAGCTGATCCGGTCGGCGCAGAGCCACTTTTTATCCCGGCTCAGGCAAGGATGCAACAACTGGGTTTCACTTGCGGCGATATCGAAATGCCGTCCGTCCTTGTCCCCGATGATGATGTTCCCGGTGTGGGTTTCGCCCTTTTTCCCGTCCACGAACCCGGCGGGATCCAGCTTCATCAGGGCCATTTCACTGCCATCCGCCGCCCAGACTTCATGGGTGATCCATTCATTGGGATGCTCCACGTAATAGGGCCGCACATAGCGCTCCTTCACATCGAACATCCAGGTGCGCTGGAAGGCGTCGCCCTCCGTTTCATGGATGTAGAAAATCAGGTTTTCATCGGTAGGGCAGATTTGGGCGTGACCCAGGCGGTAATCCGACTGATACACGATTTCGGCTTCCTTGTCGGGATCCAGGATCACCAGCGCGTACAGCTTGTTCGCTAAATGATAGCTGCACGCGATGCGTCCGGTATTGGCCGCGGTCAAATGGCCGGTAATCTGCCCCCCACTGGGCAGATCGCCGATTTTGGTCTTTTCAAGGGTGTTCAAATCGACGGCGTACACTTCCGTATCGTTTTTGCAGGTGTAGCCGATGTTCTTTACCCGGTCTGTGGCAAAGCCCCGGAAGGAATCGTCCGTTACCCGGATGATTTCTCCCGTTTCCACGTCAGCCCGGCAGCAGCCGCCGTTCAGGTCCCCGGGTACTGAATCCTTATGGAAGAAAAAGTGTCGGTCGTCCACGGAAAAGTTTTCGCAGGTGAAATACAGCTTGGTATTCCGCTCCGGGCCGTCCGTATAGCGGCGGATTTCGTAGCCGGTCACGGGATCAGGGTAAACGTTCATGATGGCAACCTCCAGTTTTATGCAATATAGGGATAAGTGTGGAGTGTGAAGAGTGTAGTGTGGAGTTATATTTTGTTTGCGTTGTACATCCGCTAAACGATCAGTGTGAACAATGTATGACTATATAAAACTCCACTCTCCACACTCCAAACTCCACACTTTCTTACAGCGTCACGTTTTTGCCGGCGGGAATGCAGATGGGTTCATTGTCGCTGACCTGGATCCAGCAGTCCCGGGCGTTAGGATTGTATACAAAAGAATTGTCCGCCGCGAACTGGAGGCGCTTGAAATCGTCCATGCAATCCATGAACTGGATATTGGTACAGTACCAGATATCCTCCTTCCCGCCCATCATGCGGCAGAAATCCTCGATCAGGGTCCAATTGTCCTTATCGTTGAATTCATAGCTGTGGCCCCACACGTACATGAGGTACAGATACTGGCGCTTGAACAGGCCCAGGAACTGTTCGCCCAGCTCCATCAGGCGGTGGTTATGGTGGCAGGTAGCCTGCCAGCGCAGGGGATTTTCGGGCAGGGCGAAGCTGTCGCTTGAGCCCACCACACGGGAATACCGGATGCCGCACAGGGGCAGCAATTCCTCGATCTCTTTGCTGACGGACCCGTTGGGATAGCTGAGCCCCCGCACCGGATAGCCGCACAGGGCTTCCAGGGCTTTCCTGTCCTCCAGCACCTGCCAGGCCACCTCCGGCAGAGGGCTGCGGGCGATGGTGGGATGCGTGACCGTATGGCAGGATACCTCGTGGCCCGCGTATAGGGTTTTTACTTCCTCGGGCGCGATATGCCTTTCATCACCCAAAAAGCCGCTGTTCAAATGAAACGTGCCTTTGATGCCGTACCGGTTGAAGATTTCCACCAGCTGCCGGTCATAGGTGCGTCCGTCGTCGTAGCTCATGGTGAGCGCCTTGTGTTTCCCGCCGGGATAGCAGCAATAAACCTTGTTCATGCGTTCTTCCTCCTGTATTATTTCATTGAGCTTTACAAACTGATCCTCAGCGCGCCAATTTTGTCGTCGTATTGAACAGCCGCGCCCTGAACATACCCGGCGATGGCGTTTACTTCCATTACCAGGATGCCCTCGTCCGTCAAATACGGCGCGCCGTCCATCAGGTTTTCCCGTCCATCCACCAGCAAATGTGTCGTCCCCACCCGGGCCTCCACCGTATGTCCGCCGGACCGCAGCACAAGGCGCTGATCCTTCGGCTGCCACGACCAATCCATCCTGTCGGAGGCCATGCCGTGCATCCTCTCCAGAATACACAGGACGTTGCCCCAGACGCTGCCGTTTTTGTTCACGGCCCGCACGTTCCTGAAATCCGGTTCTTGACCGTTGACCAGGATTTTGCAGTAGTTTTCCCGATCCGGCACGTACTTGAGCGCGTCCATTTCAGGAACGGAGGGGATGTTGTTCTGCTCCCGCCCCGGCAAACCGGCAGGTTCTTCCTCCATACGAGCGAAACACGCGAGGGACAGAGGGCTGGTTTCAGCGGGTACGACGGGGATTTCCGTTTTCACAGGAGCGAGTCCCCGGGCGCTCGCGGTAAGCTCGATGATGCCCGGTTCCTTGCCCGCCCGGATCAAGACGCGGTTTTTCCCGCATTCGGCGAAAACGAAAGGCTGATGGATCACGTTGTCGTGCCGTCCGTTTCCCTCAAACCGTCCGCTGTTGTAGCCGCCCAGGAATACACCTGCACCGTTCAAAGCAAAATCAATGCGAAGGTCGCACAGGGGCACTGTCCGGCCCTCGCTGTCAGTCACATCCACGTCCACATAAGCCAGGTCGCTGCCATTGGCCCGCAATCCTCCCGGAGCGGTATGGGGCGATAAAAGGAGCCGCGCCGGGGGCCCTGCCGTTTCCAGCCTGTCCCGCGCCAGTTCTCTGCCATCCAGGCCAAAGCCGATGGCTTCCACAAAGCCGGATTGGGTCACATCCACGTCGGGGAAAGAAAAGATGAAACTGTTTTCCGGCTTTGCACATTCCCCCGCCGGTTTTCCGTTTACATAAAGCCGTACCCGAGCGATTGGATAGCTTGCCGCACAGTGAACCGTTTTATGGCGGGCATCCCGCCGCGCATACCGGCCCGTTCCTTCCCAGTAAACGCCATTGAACCGTTTTTCCTCATACAGGTAGGTTTCTTCGCTGACGGGCGGATAGTTCCAGTGTCCCAGGATCTTGAGTTCCGGCACGGCGCTTTGCAGAACGCGGAAAACGTCATAATTCTGTTTCTTGACCCGTATGGCGTCCACCCTGCCGCTCATACGTCCGTTTTCACTGTAGGATTGGCGGCCGTGCTGGGCCGAATCCGTCCAGCACAGAGCGGCGCAGGCGCTGTAATAGTTTTTGCCGGAGCCGCCGCCCATCCGGTCGTGAAAAAACTCGGCGTACCCCCGAGCCGCGGCCATGGCCAGGTCCTCGCTGGTCAGGTCGTAGAAATCCAGGCCTTTCTGTTTTTTCCCACCCTTGCCCAAATACCGGTTTTTGTAGTCGTAGTCCGGCGGTGAAAAATCGTCCCATACACGCCGGGGCGCTTCCTCCCGCAGGTATTCCGTTTCCGTAACGGGCCCGTGGAGGGATAGAAAACGCGCGGCATGGCGGTTCAGCATCGTGCCCACATATTCGCTTTCAGCCGCAACCTCTTCCGTATTCAGCGTGCGGCAGCCCATCCATCGCCCGCCATGAGGGTCCAGCGCTTCCTTCAGCAGCCGCATTTCCCGCATATGTTCGGCGGAAATAGAATTGTTTCCCGCTTCCCAGAAGAAGACAGAGGGATGGTTGCGGTAAGCCAGGATCACATCCCGCATCAATTCCACCCGCTGATCCCACTGGCGGCCAAAGGTTTCCTTCTCTTTGTCCCCTGCGGGCTGGGTACATACGACACCGTACCGGTCAAAAGCCCGCAGGTCACTGGGAGAGCCGGCCACGTGCATGAAACGGATGTGATTGGCGTTGCTTTCCCTGATCCATCGGGCATCCTGATCATGCATCCATTGCGGCGCAATACCCGAAGCCGCCCATTCATTGGACGCGCGCTGGGCGTACCCCCGCAGAAACACGGGATGTCCGTTGATCGTCACGCCCGCGTCGGAATCATACCCCGTTTGCCTGAATCCGGTTTCGATGCGTTCCGTATCCGAAAGCTCCCCGTCTGAGAACAGCCGGACCAGGACCGTATAAAGCTTCGGATATGCCGGTTCCCAAAACCGCAGGCCGCTTACGCGGGCGCGGCACAGCAGGGTGCAGGTGTCCCTGGATCGGATATCGGTCGGGGCGGCTTCCTCCTCGGATACAGGGCAGAAGCGTTCCTCCCGCGCGTCATACCGGTATGCGTCCTCCGGTACAACGGACAAGACATGGCCGAATTCCCGGAGGGGTGGAACGGTTATCTCCCGAGAGCCAAAAACCGCTTTTATTTCTCCCCGGATATCCGCGATTTCCGCCTGAACCTTCGCCAGCACCGGACGATTGCTCAGATTTTTGATTTCCGCCTGAACGAAGATATCCGCAGCGCCCGCCTGCAGATCGAAATTATCCGCCCATATATAGGTCCCGTGGGTGCGCAGGTTGGCGTACAGGGGCAGCGTCAGGTGAACGTCCCTCTTCAGATGGATGCGCACAGGCTGCGACAGCCCGCCCACCACGGGATTGAAGTCGTTGCAGTTCCATTGGAAGCCCACGCCCGCCGCCCGATCGGGAACGGACGCCTCCTGGGGAAAGAGGAAAGCGCCCGGTTCCGCCAGGGGGTGGTTGGGCGTTTCGGCGACGCAAAAGGGGATGTTTCGGGTACTCGTGTTATCGGTGGCTATGGCAATTCCATTTTTTCCGTCAGCGGACAGAAAGGGCGTTAAATCGAAGCCGAAGGGACCCACGCCGTTTTCATGATAGCCCGCCATATGGCCGTTCACCCACACGTAACAGGTTTGCCGCACTCCTTCAAAGGAAAGGAAGACCCGCATGCTTCTTTGCTCTTCGCTCAGATCCAGACGGTTCCGGTAAAAAGCGACGGTCCGCCTTTGGCCGCTGCCCGCATCCTCGATGGGAACCGAAAACAGGTCGCCGTCGTTGAAGGTGTGCGGAAGGCTCACCGTTTCCCACGTTTGATCGTCATAATCAGGCGCATAGAAAAGGCGGCCCCTCCCGTCCCGGCAGCGTTCCATGGCGTCCCGCAGCGGAAAAACATTTGCCAGATGAAATCGCCAGCCATGATGGAAAAAGAACGTATTATCCATATCATCCCCGCTTTTTTCAGTTGCCAGCTCAGGAAACAGAGGGGGCTGCCGCCCAGAATGGAAACGGCAGCCCCTCAAGGTTATTGGTTTTTCGGATTATTCAGCCATCATGGCATGATACGCTTCGTTGTATTCCGCGGTGATCTTGTCGCCGCCCTGCATGGCCCAGTCTTCCCAGGCAGCCTGCAGGCCCGCTTCGTCGATCAGGCCGGCAATATACTGCACAGCCGCGTCAGAGATGATGGTGCTCAGCTGGGTGCCGAAAGCCACGTTGGTTTCGCTGATCAGCGGATAGCAGGGATCGGCCACAGCGTACTGAGCGAATTCTTCGTTCAGCTGGTTGTAGCGTTCACGCAGGTTGGTGAGGCCCTTGTTCACGGCGGCGGGAGGATTCTCCAGGTTGCCAGCAACGCCCATGCCCAGCTGGTTCATGGAGCTGAAATACATGGCGCTGCGGTTGCCGTAGCTGTCGTCTCCTTCGGGAGTGAAGCGGTGGCCGTCTTCGCCGACTTCATAGGTGACGCCTTCCAGACCGGCGTTGATGATGGTCTGGCCTTCGGAGCTGTTCAGCCAATCCAGGAACTTGAGCACTTTGGGCAGATCCGCTTCGGAAACGCTCTTAGTGATCAGGATTTCTCCGGAGAAACCAGCGTTCTGGGGCCAAACGGTGATGGAGCCGTCAGCCTTCTTCAGGCCGCACACGGACATGAAAATCTGTTCGGTGGTGCCGGCGTTGTTTTCAAACCATTCCTGCTGACGATGGGCGTTGTCCATGCAGTCAAAGCGCATGAAAGCCTTGCCGGTGCGCTCGATGTTGTCCCATTCAGAGGTGGAAATCTGGGCGAAGTTGGGGTCGATGCCGCCGATTTCATACAGATGGCGCAGCCAGTCCAGACCTTCCTTGTACGCGGGGCTCTTGTGGGCGGGATAGATGTCGCCATTCTCATCAACGCCCCAGTTGTTGGGAGCGCCGAAAGCGATGGTGATGTAGCTGATGGTGCCCGCGGTGTAGGAGCACATGTTCAGAGCGTAGGTGTCGTTGCTGTAGGTAGCCAGGGCTTCCGCCAGCTTGGTCAGATCGTCAATGGTCTCAGGCACGGTTTCAATACCCTGGGCCTTGGCGATGTCGGTGCGGTAGTACATACCGCCGCGGGGATAAGCGCGGGAACGGAAGATGCCGTATACGTGGCCATCCACGGCGATGTTCTGATACACGGAATCAGCGCCGGCAGCCAGATACGGATAGTTGGCTTCGTCCTGCACGGCTTCGGTCAGATCCCAGAAAGCGCCGGCACGGGCGGAGTCGATGATGATGGGAGCGCGGGCATCGGTGGCGGCGATCAGCATGGGCAGATTCTTGTCCGCCAGGGTGGTGCTCAGGATCTCACCGTAGGTGGAGTTGGGGCCCCACAGGATGTTCAGCTTCACACCGGCTTTTTCTTCAATAGCCGCCAGGATGGGGTTGTTTTCCGTGGTGAAGTCGATTTCAGAGGGGAACTGCGGCAGCAGAACGGTGATTTCAAATGGTTCTTCGGCCATAGCGAAGCTCGCCATGGAAAGCGCCATCACCATTGCCAGGAACAGAGCAACCAGTTTCTTCATTTGGGTTTCCTCCTTTTAAAATTTGTTATCGTTCAGCGGCTTCCAGCCGCGGATAACCCGTTTGAGTTTTAGAGTGGAGAATTGAGAGTTGAGATTTATCATAGCTGCAATACTGAGAATCCAGATGTACGGACAAATACTATCTCAACTCTCCGCTCTCGACTCTCTGCCATGCTTATCCTTTCAAAGCGCCGACCATAACGCCCTTGACGAAGTACTTCTGCAGGAAGGGATACACGCACATGATGGGCACAGTGGACACCACGATAACGGCCATTTTGACGGACTGTTCCGGGGGTTTGACAAATTCCGGGTCCAGGTTGTTCATGTCGCCGGCCGTGCCGTTGCTCATGATGATCAGCTCGCGCAGCAGCACCTGCAGAGGCCACTTTTCCTTCGCGCCGGTCATGTAGATCATGGCGGAGAAGTAAGCGTTCCAGTGGCCCACGGCGTAGAACAGGCCGAAGGTGGCCAGCACGGGCAGGGAGAGGGGCAGCACGATCTTCCACAACACGCCGATATCCGTGCAGCCGTCGATGGAGGCGGATTCTTCCAGTTCCTGAGGAATGCCCTGGAAGAAGTTCTTCACGATCATCATGTTGTACGCGCTGATCGCGCCGGGCAGCAGCACCGACCAATAGGTGTTTTTCAGGTTCAGGATGTTGGCCACCACGATGTAGCCGGGAATCATGCCGCCGGAGAAGAACATGGAGAAAATGACCATGTTCAGGAAGAAGTTCCTTCCGCGAAGGCGGGACTTGGATAGGGCGTAGGCCATGGTGACGGTGAAAAACAGATTGATCGCGGTGCCGAACACCGTAATGAACACACTGTTGCCAAAGCCCTGCAGGATTTTATTGGAGGAGAAGATGTACCGGTAGGCATCAACGGTAATGTCCTGAGGAATAAAGAACATGGGCCGGGTGGCGATTTCATATTCCGTAGCGAAGGACGCGCCGATAATGTAGATGAAAGGGAGGATGGTGGTAATGGCCGCAAGAGTAACGATGAGGTAATTCAGCACATCGAAGACGCGGCTTGCGACGGTAGCGTTCTGGCCAACGGGGCCGGAGGACTCGAGCATTTTTTTAGGCGTCTTGGATACGGTGTTTTCCATACCGCTTTCCTCCTTTCCTTAATACAGGCCCTGTTCGCCGAGCGCGTGGGCAATTTTGTTGGAAGAGACCACCAGCGTGACGCTCACCACAGCCTTCATCAGGCCGATGGCGGAAGCGTAGGAGAACTGGCCGTTCTGAATGCCCTGCTGGTACACAAACACGTCCAGGGTCTGGCTGACCTTGCGGTTCAGGGGGTTGGCCATCAGGATCAGGTGGTCAGCGCCCGTATCCAGCACGCTGCCCATGCGCAGGATCAGCATCAGCACGATGGTAGAGCGGATGGCGGGCAGAGTGATGTGCCACAGGCGGCGGAGCCGTCCCGCGCCGTCCACCATGGCGGCTTCATACAGCTGGGTATCCACGTTGGTCAGGGCCGCCAGGAAGATGATGGTGCCCCAGCCGGTTTCCTTCCAGATGTTCTGGCCGATGATCATCCAGCGGAAGGTGTCCGGCGAACCCATATAGTTGATGGGGTAGCCAAATATCTGCTGGGTGAGCTTGTACACAATGCCGGAAGGCCCGAACATCACGAAGGTGATGGATACGACGATCACGATGGAAATGAAGTGGGGCACGTACAAAAGGGTTTGCAGCAGCTTTTTGTACCGCAGGGACCGCATTTCGTTGAGCAGCAGCGCCAGAATGATGGGCGCCGGGAAAGTGAAGATGATGCTCATCAGGGAGAGGATCAGGGTATTGGTCAGATACGTGACCCAGGCGGGGAAGCTAAAGAAGTACTGGAACCATTTCAGGCCCACCCACTGGCTGCCCAGCACCCCGGAATAGGGCACGTAGTTTTCAAAGGCGATCACGATGCCGAACATGGGCAGATACTTGAAGATGATGAAGTAAATCAGACCTGGCAGCAGCAGGATATACAGCCACCGATCCCGGCTGATATCCGCCCCAAGCCTGCGCCAGTATTCTTTTCCCGTCCCGTGGAGCTTTTTCCGCTCCGCCGCCTTGGTGCTCATAAGCGATTCATCCTTTCAAAAACGCGGTGAGTTGAGAGGTGAGAGTTAAGAGTTGAGAGATGAGAGTTGAGATGATATAGTGCCGTCACAAGAGAATTCCGTTTGCCTGACTATAAAACCTAGCTCTCAGCTCTCCGCTCTTTGCCGTCGTGCGGCCCGTCATTCCCTGATCATCAGTTCCGTCAGCATCAGGAAGGTGAGGCCCTGGCCGTAAGCGGTGGGCGTGACGATGATATCCTTATAGTGCTGCAAATTGTAGCCCATGCCTGTGCCGCCGGATACGCCCTGCACCGCGCCGGTTTCGTCGATCTGATCCAGCACGGCATTCGCGGACAGCATGGCCATTTGCTGATAAGGCTCCTGAGGCAGCCAGCCCAGACGCAAGCCCTTTAATACCCCGTAAGCAATGGCGGCGGTTGCGCTGGTTTCGCAATAGGTTTCCTCTACGTTGATCAGCGTGGTATACAGGCCGTTCACCCGCTGGTACTTCCACAGGGCCAACACCTGATCCATCCAGGCGGCGCGAATCATGCGCATGGAAGCGTCGTTCCGCTTGGTGATATCAAATAATTCCACGGCGGCGGCGGTGAACCAGGCGTTGCCCCTGGCCCAAAAGGCTTCGGCGAAATTGTGGCGGCGGTCGAAGGTCCAGCCGTGGTAGAACAGGCCGTTCACCTTGTTCTGCAAATACCGAATATGAATCAAAAACTGGTATTCAGCTTCTTCGATCAATTCAGGACGGTTCAGCGCCACGCCTGCTTTCGCCAGGAACAGGCCCACCATAAACAGGGTATCGCACCATAATTGCTGATAATGCTTGTTCCACACCGTGCAGTGCTGCAACCCGCCGTACTCCGTACGGGGCATTTCCTTCATCACCCAGTCGATCCAGCTTTCGATCACGGGCAGATATTCACGGTTTTTCGTTTCATCATACAGGCAGACAAGCGTCAGCACCGGGGCCACGGTGTTCACGTTCCGGTGGGGCTGCTGTTCCCTGTGCAGCATATCATCGTACCAGGAAATCAGGTAGTCCAGGATAGCCTTGTCGCCGCTTTGCTGGTAGGTTTTATAAATCCCGTACAGCGCCACGCCCGTGGGCCATTCCCAGTTGTTCATGGTCAGATGGCCCCTGGAAGGGTCGTTTCCATCCGCCCGCTTGAGCATGCCCAGCACCTGATCTGCTATTTCATGATAATTCATGGACGATTCCCCTTTTCACATGTCATTCCTGGGAACATTCATTCAAATTCGTACAGTATCATTATACCTATGGACGCAATTATTTGTCAATCCTTTTTGCGGGTGAAAAGCTTCCTTCTTTTTTTCATATTCTGACTGATTTCAACCATTTTAACAAAATGACCAATTTTCTTGCTTTCGCTTCTTGAAGTCCCGAAAAATATTTGTTATAATCTCCCCGAATTTGGTTCGATTTTGACAGGCTGGGGGTAAAAATCATATGTCAGACGGTTCTATTCGGGGAGATTTCACGCTGCCGGGCGAAGCGGGCTATGAAGCACTGACCCTTGAACTGGCGGAAAAATGGGGAGCCGACGTGATCCGGGACAGCGACGGAACCAAGCTTTCCGATGAAATCATCCGGGCGGGGTACGGCATCTATTCCACCATCTGCATCATTCGGGAGCATAACGCTTTCGCCGCCGCCCACCCGGACGCCCAGCAGCAGACTTTCCTGTGCTCTGATCCCGTAATGGTGGCGGACAGCACGGTGACGATCCATCCGCTGGACGGCTATTTCAATGAACAGTTTGAATTGAACGCATCCCCCGACGCCCTGCCCTTCTGGCAGGTGTACGACCGCACGACGAACGAGGAAGTGCCCCGGAAAAACTGGACATGGGAAAACGGCGCGGTCACGGTGAA
>JAFXMP010000063.1 GCA_017530275.1 Clostridia bacterium
GTCCCCTGTGAAGCGCCGGCAGCGCCCGGAGCCGCTTCGTTTGCGGAAACGCTGAAAGCCAGCGCTTCTTCCCTCAGATCCTGCTCCCGCCGGGGGGCCATAAGCCCCGTTGCCGTACACCGGCGGCAGGTTCAGCCCCGGAAGCTGGCCTAAGCCCATGGAAAGCATGTGAGGGATGTTCAGGTTCATTTTTTCGGCGATGTGGCCCAGGGTGTTGGCCCCCTCGTCCCCAAAATCCGCCGCGTCGGGCAGATACCCGGCCCCTACGCTGTCCAGTACGATCCAGATAACGCGCTTCATATTTCTTCCTCCTTATAGTACCCGGTTCTTTACGCCCTGAAAATAATCCCGCAGCGCTTCCGCATAATCTTCGGAAGGCAGCTCGGGTAAATCTTCTTTGCTGAAAAACCGGAGCTCCAGCGATTCGTCGTCGATCCGGGGTTCCCCGGAAAGGATGCTGGCCTTGTACACGGCGCATACCACATGGGCCTTGTCCCCGTTGGGCCATTGGGCATGGCGGTTGTGATATACGCCCACCAGATAATCCAGCTTCACTTCCAAGCCGGTTTCTTCCCGTACCTCGCGGATCGCCGTCTCGGCGAAGGTTTCGTCCAATTCCATCAGCCCGCCGATCAGGCTCCAATTGCCGTTATCGCTGCGCCGCTGCAAAAGGATTTGATCCCCCTGGGTGATAATGGCCCCGGCGGCGGTGAGGATGATTTTTCTGTGCCCGACCAGCGGGCGAATTTCTTTGATGTAGTCCATTTCGTTATCCCTTTGTGGCGACATGTCACCGCTTTTTCAAAATATATAATGTAGAAAAAGTCATCTATTACCAATCGCGTATCTGATACGTGGACGGGGTTGGGACCAACGGGGGATTGTCAAGGGGGTACTCCCCCTTGACTGCAATCCACAGCGGCGGCGTGTACGCCGCGAGGACGGAAAATTTGCGTAAGGAGCGTAGACGACTGGAGAAAATTTTCCTACCTTGCGGTTTTTCCGCCCGGGAGCGAAGCGAGAGGAAAAACCGTAGGGGGTTCTCGCAAGGGGGAAGAAACCCCCTTGCGCGTTACCATTCAGCGAATGGTAACGATTTTTTTACGGCACCAGTGGGTCGTTTTCCGCTGCTTCATCGTTCTTCGGTTCCGGGGGCGGGGGGAGCTGATCCAGGGAAGAAAGGCCGAAGTGGGATAAAAATTTGTCCGTCGTTCCGTACAGGATGGGGCGGCCCAGGGCTTCCTTGCGGCCCACTTCCTCAATGAGGCCCTTATTCACCAGACTTTGCACGGAATAATCGCACTTGACCCCGCGCACGGCCTCGATCTCCAGGCGGGTGACGGGCTGCTTGTAAGCCACCACCGCCAGGGTTTCCAGGGCGGACTGGGAAAGGCTCTGCTTCTGGATGGGCTGCAAAAGCCGCTCCACATAGGGCGCGTATTCGGCGCGGGTGGAAAGCTGGATATGCTGGCCGAAGCGTTTCAGGGTAATGCCCCGGCGGTGATAGCTGTAATCGCTTTCCAGGGCGTCGATGGCCTGCCGGGCCTCGTCCTCGGTCACGTCCAGTGCGCGCTGAATTTCCCGCACATTGACCGGCTCCCCGGCTACGAACAGAATGGCCTCGATCACGTGGGCCAGTTCAGGTATATCCATCAATCTGCAATTCTCCCTCCGTGGGTTCTCCCTGCCTGGGTTCCAATACCATATCCCCGAAAACGCCGTCCTGCATGACCGCCGCCCGGCCCAAGCGCAAAAGCTCCAGCAGAGCCAGGAACAGGGTCACCACCTCGTCTCTGGAGGGGGCGGGGGAAAACAATTCCTCAAAGCGCACGGGGCCATTTTTCAGCCGTTTCAGAATATGGGCGGTGCACCGGGACACGGTGTATTCGTCCCGCACGATGCGCCGGGCGGCATGCACAGATTCTTCCTCTTCTTCCGGCAACCGGGCCATCACCCGGGCGAAGGCCGCCAGCAGCCCTTCCATGGTCAGGTTTTTGAGTTCAAGGGTGGGCGGGGGCTGGGGGTATTCCTCCGGCAGCTTTTCAAACATCAGCGCCGCCGCTTTTTCAAAGCCCTGCATGTTCTGAGCGATTTCCTTGAACCGCTGGTATTCCTCCAACTGGCGGATCAAAGCCTGCTCCGGATCCTCCTCGTCCTCCTTGGGCGGCTTGGGAAGCAATGCCCTGCTTTTGATTTCCAGCAGCGTGGCCGCCATGGAAATAAAGGCGCTGGCGTCGTCCATATCCAGGTCCGGGGCGTTCTGCACCGACTGGATATACTGATCCGTCACCTCGGACACGAAAATGTCCTTGATGTCGATTTTCGCCTTGCCGATCAGGAACAAAAGCATGTCCAGCGGCCCGTCAAACTGGCTTAAATGCAATGTGAGCGCCATTTTTGGTAATTTTCTGGGGGGAACCATTCTTTGGAGCCCAAAGAATGGTTCCCTCCAGACCCCCTTCCAAGAAAAGCATAAGGAAGCCTGATCAATTCTTTCCTGGTTTTTGGCTGTCAACCAAGACCAAACACCCACAGGATGGCGTTCAGCACGCCGCCCTGCACGAAGTAAACCGCCGTGCTGATGGCTGTGGAAAAAATATCCGTAAAGTAGAACAACGCCAGCATGCCGATCATCAGCAGGTTCATCACCTTGGCCGGAATATGCAGCCTGCCCCGCAGGAAAATGTCGTTCACCACATGGTAGCCGTCCAGGGGCGGGATAGGGATCAGGTTGAAAACAGCCAGGCTCAGGTTGATGCGGGCAAAAAACATGAGGAACCTTTGCACATAAATCAGCCACGGGGAACGCAGGTATTCGGACAAGCCCTCCAGTGCGAAATAATAAGTGCCCGTGCTGTCGTATACGATGCTCATATTCTGGAATTGAGAGGGGGTCAGCAGGCTCAAATAGGCGGAATTGTCAGTCACGCTGCGAATGTATTGGGTGGCGTCCTCCACGATGATGGAGTTTCCACCGCTCAGCACGGTATAGAAATTCATACCCTGAAAGCTCAAAAATTCCCGGGGCGTGGTGAGACTGCCAAGCGTCCAAAGCTCCGGCTTCCACAGCAGTTGATTGACGCCGGTCATCAGCAGCATAATCATCAAAAACAGGCAGAAATTCATGGCGATGCCCGCGAGGGACACCAGCAGATCGTCCCGCCGGTAGTGCTTGTAATTCCGGGGATTCACCGGCACAGGCCGGGCCCAGCCGAAACCGAACAGCACCATGAACAGGGTGCCGATGGGGTCCAGGTGTTTTAAGGGATTGAAGGTGAGCCGCCCCATCATCTGGGCCGTGGGGTCGCCGCAGCGATAGGCCACGTAGCCGTGTGAAAGCTCGTGCAGCGTCAGGGCGATCAGGATAGCGGGGATCTGATACAGCAATATGATCAGCGTGCCTATGGGGTCGCTTTGCAAGGCGGATAAAATGCCCAAATCGATAATTCTCCTTCCAATATAATATGGAGTGATTATATCCGATAACGGGGGAAAACACAAGCCCCTGGGGGAAGAAGGTGCGATTTTACCGGATAAGGGAGGGGCGAAGGGAGAAAATAGGAAAGAATGTGCCGCATCCCGGTCTGAAACGCTTGACGGGCAGGCGCGAAAAGAGTATAATATGCCAGTCTACCAAAAAGGAGAAAACGCCGATGCGCGTTTTGAAGCAGCAATTACAACGAGAGGAAGAGATTCATTATGGCCACGAAGAATACCAAAACCCGCAAACCGTTGACTTCCGGCGCGAAAGGCCTGATTTGCCTTGCTATTCTGCTGGCGTTGACGATTTTTATTTCCTGCCTGTCCATTACGGGCATGAACCTGGATGCGGAAGGCGTGAACGTGCTTTTGCCCTGGGTTCCTGTCAGCAGCGCTAACTGGCCCGCTTCCCTGCCGGTGAGCCGAGCCTTGGGCGGCGGTACTTATGTGGAATATTCCTATACGCTGGCCGAGGATGCGGCTGACAATGCCTTAAACGATTCCGTGAATATCATTCGCGAGCGTCTTGTTCAGATGGGCGAAGCTGACGCCGATGTTTCCGTAAAAGACGGCGCTGTGCGCATCGAACTGCGGAAAATGGACGCCTCCCGGCTGGCCTCCCTGCGCAATATGGCCATCATGGGCGGTCAGTTTGAATTCACTGATACCAACAGCAATGTGATCCTGACGGAAAAAGACATAAGCCGGGCTGAGGTAAAGGTGAACTACAACAACGCCCGCACCTCTTACACTGTTTCCCTGGTATTCAGCGTGAATAAGGACGGCCAGACCAAACTGGCGGAAACCAATCCTTCCTACCTGAGTGTCACCTGCGACGGCGACAGCGTTTCTTCCTACGCGATCGTGTCCGGCGACACCGTCACCTGCAGCCTGGGCAGCAACAATACCGCCTATAATACCGGCGCCAATCTGGCGTTTCTGGTCAATACCGGCGCGGTGGATATGACCCTGGTGCTGCGGGATTCCGGCATGACCGACGCTTCCATGGGCAGCGTGCAGAATGTGGTGCTGATTGTATTCGCGCTGCTGCTGCTCTGCACTCTGGTTTACATGGTGATTACCGGAAAACTTACCGGCATTGCGGGCTTCCTGTCCGTCTGGTGCGCGGTGGTGCTGAATCTGTTCTTTGTTGCCGCCATCGTGGTGCCCAGCGTGTACATGCTGAATGTGGGCTGTCTTATAGCGGTTCTGCTGGGTGTGCTCGTGGCGATGTATGCCGCAGTCACCCGCACCGACGCGATCAGCAAGCAGATCAGCGAAGGCAGCGCTCCCAAGGCCGCCAGCAAGCTGGGTTTCAAAGCGGCCGCCAAGAATATTTGGATCGCCCATGGTGCTGTGCTGGTTGTAGCTCTGATCCTGATGATCTTCAGCTTCTCTAAATCCACCGGTTACACCTTGGCCTCCGGTGTGGTGGCCAGTGCCATGACGACCGTGGTGATGCGCGCTTTCCAGTTCTGTTTCACCATGATCACTAACAAGCCTTCTCTGTTTGGCAAGGCGAAATAAAAACTATGCGGGTGCCGTGTTTATCGCGCGGCACCCTCTTTTTATCCTTTTTTCGGAGGAATGCAATGCTCAGGATTCGTCTTGCTTCCCCATCGGCAGGCGTTCGGACGGTGCCAGGCCTGCCTTCCTGGATGCCAGGCCTGCTTTCTGCCCGGGGTATAACCACGGAGGCGGAAGCCCGGCAGTTTCTCCATCCGGCTCTGGATCAGATGCTGCCGCCCCTTGCGCTGCACCAGATGCAAAAAGCCCGTGACCTGCTTTTAGAAGCGCGGGACCAGGGGAAAAAGACGGTGATTTATGGGGATTACGACGTGGACGGGGTATGCGCCTCCGCCATCCTGTGGGAAGCGTTGGGCATGCTGGGGATGGAGCGCGATGTGTACATCCCAGACCGGCACCGGGAGGGGTACGGCCTGAATCTTTCCGCAGTGGAAAGCCTGGCGCAGACGCATCATGTGCTGGTGACGGTGGACTGCGGCATCACCAGCGTTTCAGAGGTGCTTAGAGCCCGGGAATTAGGTATGGATGTGATCGTGACCGACCATCACCGCCACGGGGAGGAATTGCCGCCTGCCTGCGCGGTGGTTTCGCCGCTTTTGGGGGATTATCCCTTTTCGTTTCTGTGCGGGGCGGGCGTGGCTTGGAAGCTTGCTCTGGCGCTGCTGGGGGACAAGGCCCTGCCGCTTCTGGAAATCGCCGCTCTGGCTACGGTGGCCGATATGGTGCCGCTCACCGGAGAAAACCGGGTAATTGCCGCATTAGGACTGGAAGGGCTGGCGCACACCCGCCGCCCCGGCCTGCGGTCGGTGATGGAAAGGACTGGCATCCATGGGAGCGTTTCCAGCGAACAGGTGGCATTCCAGATCGCTCCCCGTATGAATGCCTGCGGACGCTTGGAATCCGCCCGGACCGCTCTGGACATGCTGCTGACTCGGGACGAAATACGGGCGGATGAACTGGCCCTGAAAATGGAAAAGCTGAACCAGCAGCGCAAGGACCAGGAGGCCCTCGTATTGGAGGAAGCACTGGATCAGGTGAGACGGATGGATCTTGTGAAAGAAAAGGCCATCGTGGTGCGGGGGGAA
>JAFXMP010000064.1 GCA_017530275.1 Clostridia bacterium
CCTTCACAGAAATGCCGCTGTGCAATACCAAGGAGGGGAAACAACCATGAAAAAGATCATCGTGACCGTATTCGTGGCTGCGCTTCTGCTGTGCCTGGCAAGCTGCGCCCTTGCGGCCACGCCTGCCAACGTGGTGGAAACCGGAACGGGCGTGAGCGTGATCCCGGCTTCCAACTGGTCAGAGACCTACACGGACGTGTATGAAAGCTACATGGCTACGGAGGAGAACAGCGAAGTGACCGACTATGTAGCCGACTACCCCATGATCGCCACTGTCTACGAGGGCATGGCGTTCAACACCTACTACAGCAGCGCCCGGGGCCACTTCTACACCGTGGCCGACGTAGCGGAAACCGGCCGTCCCCACAAGCTGGCCAACTGCTTCACCTGCAAAACGGCGGACTTCACCCATATGGTGAACGAGCAGGGCGTGAGCGCCTACACCATCCCCTTTGAGGATGCTCTGGCGAACATCAACGAAAGCATGGGCTGCTATACCTGCCACGCCAACGACCCGGCCCAAGGGAACACCGTGACCCATACCTACCTGGCGGACGCCATGGGCGAAGATTTCTCCAAGGTTCCTGCCCAAACGGCAGTGTGCGCCCAGTGCCACGTGGAGTATTACTTCGCAACGGATACCAAGGCGACCACCCTGCCCTACACCAGCCTGGCGGTGATGAATCCCGACGATATCTACGCCTACTATGAAGCCCTGGACTTCTCGGACTACACCAATCCCCGCACCGGCGTGCGCCAGCTCAAGACCCAGCATCCCGAGTTTGAAACCTACATGGGCGCGGGCAGTGTACACGCCAGCATGTTCACCTGTGCGGACTGCCACATGGAAAAGGTGACAAAGGAAGACGGCACCACCTTCAGGAGCCACACCCTTGTGAGCCCCCTGGAGAGCGAATCCATCATGGCTACCTGCGCCGGCTGCCACGCCGACCTGACCGGGTTCGTGCATGGTATCCAGGACAAGATGGAAGAGCGCACCATCGCCATCGGCTATAAGCTGGAAGAACTCACCAATAAGCTGGCTGACGCCGTGGCCGCTGGCACCTACACAGAAGACGAACTCAACGCCATCCGCGCCCTGAACCGCAAAGGCCAGTGGTATTGGGATTTCGTGTTCGTGGAAAACAGCGAAGGCGCGCACAATTCCAAACTGGACAACAGCTGCCTGGACAAAGCCGACGCGCTGATCGAAGAAGCGCTGGCTCTGCTCAGCAAATAAACCGAAAGCCCCGGCGGGCGGGTGACCGCAAGGCTGCGCCGGGGAACACGAAGAATTCTGGGGGAAACCGCTCTTTGGGGGCCAAAGAGCGGTTTCCCCCAGACCCCTTTCCGAGAAAGCAATAATGGGAATACCATTATTCCGGTTTGAGACAATATTCAATACGGCATCATACAACGAATATAAACAATACTTTCATTTTCTCAAAGGAGATTACTACCGTTGAAGAAGCTGTTTATATTTTTTCGATCCATGACCTTTGGCATGATCCTGCTGATCCTGGTGATCGCCTGCTCTCTGGCGGGCTCTCTGATCCCGCAGCAGGAAGGGGCCATGGCTTACGTGAACGCTTACGGGGCGAACACCGCCTCGCTGCTGATTGCCCTGGGATTGACGGACGTTTTTCACACCTGGTATTTTTACGCGCTGGAAATCCTGCTGTGCCTGAATCTGGTGCTCTGCTCCATCCTGCGCTTTCCCAAGACCCTGCGGGCGGCGGACGCTCTGAAGAAGCGTACCCGGAGCGCCCCCCTGGATCTCCCCCTCACTGCTAAGCAGGGAGAGAAACTGAAAGCTTTCTTATCTTTCCGCCGTTTCAAGCGGGAAGAAACGGAGAATGGCGCTTTATACAGTAAATCCATGATCGGATTTTACGGCTCTTTTCTCACGCATCTGTCCATTCTGCTGATCCTTTTGTTCGGCACACTGGTTCTGATGACCCCGGAAGTGACCGATCAGACTGTGATGCCGGGACAGGCGTTAACGCTTCAAGACGGAACGACAGTTCTCTGCGAATCCTTCCACATCCAGGATGAAACGGGGAAGCTGGACTACGCCAGCATACTGACCGTCACCAGCGCCGACGGGAGCCAGACCAAAACCCAGGAGATACGGGTAAACGAACCACTGCGTTTCGGTGAATACAAAATTTATCAGCAGACCTATGGCACCGCCGGGCGCATCCGCATCACCAATGAGAGCAACGGCGCGGAGGAAGTGCAGTATCTGACCGAACCCTGCTTCCTTTCCATTGACCGGCAGAACGGCATTTTCTTTGACGCGCTGTATCCCGGCTACTATCAGGACGAGGAAGGAAACTACACCCTCATTACCAGTACAGACCGCAGCTTCCCCGATCCGGTGTACCGAGTCCAATCCATCGTGGACGGCATGTCCACCGCTGTGCTGGCCTTCCCCAATGAGGAAATCCACATCGGGGATATCACCTTTACCTTCCTGACCCCTGCGGAATATCCCGGCCTGCGCATCAAGCATATGTCGTCCTGGCTGTTCGGCGGCCTGTATTTCAGCTTTGGCCTGATGGTGGTGGCCCTGTACCTTTGCTTCTTTACCGTTCCCGTATGCGTGCGGGTAGAATCGGAAGGCTTTGCGGTTTGTTCCCCGAAATCTGTCCAGGGATTCTTGATCGACCTGGAAGCCGAGCTGGGTGTAGAAGAGAAAGCGCAAGCAGGGAGGTAATCAGAAATGGATATTTGCTTTTTTGCCGGACTGATCGTTTATTTCGTTGCCATGGTGATGCAGTTCGTTGCTTCGGCCATGAAAAAAGAAAGCGTCCACAAAGCCGCCCGGATCGCGTTTCTCGTGGGCTTCGGGCTGCATACAGCTTACTCGGTCTGGCGGGGTATTGCTGCCGGCCGGCTGCCGCTGGCCAATCAATTCGAGTTCGCCTCCGGCTTCGCCTGGGCTATTGCGGTGCTGGGCTTTGTTTTGTACGCAAGGCTGAAACAGGAGTGGGTGATGACCGCTGCCATGCCCATGACGTTTCTGATCCTCAGCTACGCGGCTTTCCAGCCCATGCAGATCAAGGACATCATGCCCGCCCTGCGTTCCACCTGGTTCGCCCTGCATATCGGTTCCGCAGC
>JAFXMP010000065.1 GCA_017530275.1 Clostridia bacterium
AAGACGCTGGGCGGACAACATCATGATCGAGCGGTGGTTCCGCAGCCTGAAGACAGAGAAGCTATATGTAGAAGAATTCGAGACGGAACGAGAACTGAAAGCCTGCATTGAGGACTATATCAGCCAGTACAACACTGTCCGCCCCCACATGGCGCTGGGTTACGAGACTCCGGCGGCTGTGTTTGCCACGAGCTTTTCCGTCTGCGCCTGATCTTCAACACCCATCGACGCCCTGAAAACTTCATCCACGGTTCCCTTGACAATGGGGCCCTCCGGCGCGGTTTTCAGGCCAATGAGCCAACCCGCGCTTCGCTGGATTGGCCTGGCGGACAGCCTAACCGCACCGATCGCCCATTGTCAAGGGACTTTCGCGGATGAACTTTTCAGGGCTGCTTGCCGCCACCTAACGTGCCGTCTGTTCACCAATTATTTTTTGCTGGTGGTCTTGACATGGGGGCCATTATACAGAAGCATTTTTCTTTTTGCGAAAGGAATTTGGTCAAACGGAAGACAGAAAACCGCTTACAATCGAATCTACAGACGGGAAATTTAATAAAAAACAGATCGTTCAGAATCTTATTCATGGGCGTGGAGATTCTTCATGCTCTTTTATTTTTCACAAAGAGGTAACAGAAATGGCAACGACAAATCTTATTCGCATTCGCGTGGGAAAGGACAGTTCCATTCTCGCGGCGCTGCAAAGAACCATCAACTATGTGGAGAACCCCGTGAAAACAGAAAAGGGCCGGTTGGTCAAAGGCTATCATTGCGACCCACGCACCGCCGCCGAAGAATTTGCGCTGGACAGACGGAAGTATACGGTACACACCGGACGGGATAAGCGGAAAAACGAGGTGGCCGCTTATCATCTCCGTCAGTCCTTCAAGCCCGGAGAGATCACTCCGGAGGAAGCCAACCGGTTAGGCTATGAACTGGCGAAACGGTTCACAAAGGGCAAATACGCCTTTATCGTTTCCACACATACCGACAAGCACCATATCCATAATCACATCATTTTCAACGCCGTCAACATAGACTGTGATCGGAAATTCACAAACTTTTGGGGTTCCTCCAAGGCCATTCAGCGGTTGAGCGACCTGATCTGTTTGGAGAATGGGTATTCCATCATCGAGCATCCCAAGGAACACGGCAAGAAGTATAACAAGTGGATGGGCGAAAACAAAAAGCCCACGCACCGGGATGAACTGCGGGAAGCGATTGACATTGCGCTGATGGAAAAGCCCCGGAGCATGGACGCGCTGCTGAAGCTGCTGTCTGACGCCGGATGGGAAGTCAAGCAGGGAAAGCATATCGCCATTCGCAAGCCAGGGCAGCAGCGGTTCATGCGCATGGATTCCCTGGGGGAAGAATATTCCGATGAAGTGCTGAACGCCATCTTCAAAGGAACCCGTTCCCATAAGCCCAAACGGAATTATCACAGCCTGCCCCGGCAGAATGAACGGCTGGCCCTGCTTATCAATATCCAGGCCAAAATGCAGCCCGGACGCGGGCCGGGATATGAACGCTGGGCGAAAACTTATTACCTCAAGCAAATGGCAAAGACCGTGCTGTACATGTCTGAGCATGACCTGGATTTTGAAACGCTGAAAAAGCAGGCCACGGAAAAGACGAACCGCAATAACGAATTGCTGTCGCAACTGAACGCCATGGAAGCAAGATTGAAACAGATCAGCTCCCTCAAAATCCAAATCGTCAACTACGTCAGGACGCGGGACGTTTATCAGGAATACCGTCAGCATGGGTACTCCAAAAAGTTCGCCGCCGCCCACGAACAGGAAATCGCCTTGCACCGTGAAGCAAAAAAGGCTTTTGACGAATTGGGCTTGAAGAAACTGCCCACCATCAAAAGCCTCTCCGAAGAATATGAAAGAATCCTGGAAGAAAAGAAACGCCTTTATGCCGAATACCGGCAAGTCCATGAACAAATGCAGGAAATGCTTACCGTCCGCGCCAACATGGAACAGATGCTCAAACAGGACGAAGCCATGAAAGAACAGGAAAGGAGCCGCGCCAATGTCCGATAAAACCGTCTTTTGTCCTTTTCTCTCTCCCCGGAGGGGAAGGAAGCGTTTTGAAAAAACGCGCAGCCGCATGGTTTACCATGCGTTCTTGGGGATTGGGGTTTACCCCAACAAGCTGTTGATTTTTGAAACATGATATCAAAAAACATTGCTTGCGATTTTTATCGGAACGTTCCGATAAAAAGGGTTATCGGAACTCAAATATTATCGGAACTTTTTTCTAAAGGCCTTATAAAACAAGGAAAAAGCCGAAAAAAGTTCCGA
>JAFXMP010000066.1 GCA_017530275.1 Clostridia bacterium
AAATGGGTTTCAGTTTTTCCAAACAACCCAAGCCAATTTGGCATTCAAAACGTTTCAGGGATCATTATTCTGTCGAGCGTCGATACGGGTTTTCCATTTGCCGTTATGGATGGAACGCTCATAACGGCATTAAGGACAGCCTGCGTAGGCGCTATCGGCGCAAAGTATCTTGCGCGAAAGGATGCTTCCGTATACGGCAGCATTGGCGCCGGGGAAGAAGCAGTCAATCATTTCAAGCTGATAAAGCGCATGGTTCCGGCTATTAAGAGGGCGTACGTCGCTTCGAGGACCTCCAACAGCGAAAACAAATTTATTGAGCGGCTGTCTCCCGATTACGCGGATGTTGAATTTATCCAATGCGATTCTGATTATAGAAAAGCGTCGAGGGACGCGGATATTATCGTAACCGCCGTGAGCTGCCAAAGCCCATTGTTAAAAGCCGATGCCATAAAGCCCGGCGCTTACTATTGCCATGTCGGAGGGTGGGAAGATGAATATGACGTGGTAAGAAAAGCAGATAAGATTGTGTGTGATAACTGGGAAGCGCTAAAGCACAGAGGGTCTCCTACTTTGGCAAGGCTGTATAAAGAAGGAGGGCTAAAGAATGAAGATATTTACTGCAATCTCGACGAACTGATTTGCGGATTGAAG
This sequence comes from Clostridia bacterium, assembly GCA_017530275.1. The sequence continues at coordinate 652 of JAFXMP010000066.1, forward strand.
CCGGGACGGGAATCGCCGCAAGAGTTTATTTATTTCAATTCCATCGGATTGGCATTCGTTGATGTTGCGGTCGCCTATTCATTCTACAAAAAAGCAATAGAAAAAGGACGATACAAGCAATGGATACTATAACGAGGAAAATCCTTGTCACCCGTTCCTCCATGCCTTCCTTTGAAGAATACTGCGAAGAAATCAGAAAGCTCTGGGACAGCCATTGGCTGACCAATATGGGCGTGGAGCATAAGGAATTTCAGCGGCAGCTGGAAGCCTACCTCGGCTGTCCGCACGCGATCCTGTTTACCAACGGGCATCTGGCCCTGGAAAACATCCTTGCGGCCATGCAGTTTCCCGCCGGGTCGGAAGTGATCACGACCCCTTTTACCTTTGCGTCCACAACGCACGCGATTGTGAGAAACGGTCTTGTGCCGGTCTTTTGCGATATACGGCCGGACGACTATACGATGGACGCGGGCAAAATCGAAGCCCTGATCACGGAAAAAACCGCGGCGATCCTGCCGGTGCATGTTTATGGCACCTTATGCGATGTGGACGGGATCCGGGCTATTGCCGGGAAGTATCAGCTGAAAGTGATTTATGACGCGGCGCATGCTTTCGCGGTAAAATACAAAGGGATTTCGGCGGCGAATTTTGGAGATGCGTCGATGTTCAGCTTCCACGCCACCAAGGTGTTCAATACCATCGAGGGCGGGGCGGTCTGCTTTAGGGACGACGCATTGGTGAAAACGCTGAACGACATGAAGAACTTCGGCATCCGGGGCCCGGAAAGCGTTATGTTTGTCGGCGGAAACGCCAAAATGAGCGAGTTTCAGGCCGCGATGGGCATTTGCAATCTGCGGCATTTGGATGCGGAGATCGCAAAGCGCAAAACGGTCGCGGAACGGTACCGGCAGCGGCTGGAAGGCGTTGCGGGACTCCGGTTATGCAAGCCTCAGCAGGATGTTCAGCCGAATTACGCCTACTTCCCCGTGGTTTTTGACGGGTTCAAGGCAAACCGCGACGAGGTTTTTGAAAGCCTGAAAGAGCATGGCATCACGGCGAGGAAATACTTTTACCCCCTCACAAACAATTTTGAATGTTATGAAAACCTTCCCACGGCCGACGCGGAAAAAACGCCTGTCGCCGCGTTCATTGCAGATCGGGTGCTGACCTTGCCGCTTTACGCCGATCTTGCTTTGCAGGATGTGGATCGCATTTGCGAGATCATTCTCTCATTCAGAAAGTAAAAACGATTGGAGGCAGTGAAAATGAAAGGCATTATTTTAGCCGGCGGAAAAGGTTCGCGGCTTTATCCCATGACAAAAGCCGTATCCAAGCAATTGCTGCCGATCTACGACAAGCCGCTCATTTATTATCCGTTGTCTACGCTGATGCTGGCAAGCATCAAAGAAGTGCTGATCATTTCCACGCCGGAAGATACGCCGGTATATGAACGGCTGCTGGGAGATGGAAAACGGCTCGGGATGCAGCTTTCCTATAAAGTGCAAGACAAGCCTCGCGGTCTCGCGGACGCGTTTCTTCTGGGAGAAGGATTCATCGGGCAGGACAGCGTTTGCCTGATCCTTGGCGACAACGTGTTTTTCGGCCAGAATTTGACGCGTCTGCTCAGAGAAGCGATGGACCAGCAAACCGGGGCCACCATTTTCGGATATCCCGTCAAGGATGCGCACGCATACGGCGTCGTCGAATTTGACGAGAATCGCAAAGTCCTTTCCATCGAAGAAAAGCCGGAAAAGCCAAAGAGCAATTTTGCGGTTCCCGGGTTGTATTTTTATGACAACAGGGTGGTAGAGATAGCGAAAAAAGTCAGGCCGTCCGCCCGGGGCGAGATCGAGATCACGTCTGTAAATAACGCTTATCTCGAACTGGGCGAACTGAACGTGATCCTGCTGGGGCGCGGTATGGCCTGGCTGGATACGGGGACGCCCAGCAACATGCTGAAAGCGGCGGAATTCGTGGAGGCGGTGCAGAACCGTCAGGGATTCTATGTTTCCTGCATTGAAGAAATTGCGTGGAGACGCGGGTTTATTACGACGGAACAATTGGTCAGGATCGGCGAAGAGCTGAAAATGACAGACTATGGGCAGTATCTGCTCACAATTGCGGAGGAAGAAAAATGACGATTCTTGTGACGGGCGGGGCGGGCTTTATTGGCGCCAATTTCATCTATTACATGCGTGAAAATCATCCCGGGTATCGAATCGTATGTCTGGACAAGCTGACCTATGCGGGGAACCTGTCGACGCTGAAGCAGATGATGGCGCAGGACCGGTTCCGATTTGTAAAAGCGGATATTTGCGATCGGGAAGCGGTATTCGGCCTGTTTGAAGCGGAGCATCCGGATATCGTCGTCAATTTTGCCGCGGAAAGCCATGTGGACCGTTCCATTGAGGATCCCGGCGTTTTTCTGCGCACAAACATCCTGGGAACGCAGACGCTGATGGACGCCTGCAGAAAGTACGGAAATATCAGATTTCATCAGGTATCGACCGATGAAGTGTATGGAGATCTGCCGTTGGACCGTCCGGATCTTTTCTTTACGGAAGAAACGCCGATCCATACCTCTTCTCCTTATTCAGCTTCAAAGGCCTCTGCCGATCTGCTGGCGATGGCGTATTTCCGCACCTATGGCCTGCCGGTCACCATCAGCAGGTGCTCAAACAACTACGGGCCTTACCAGTTTCCGGAAAAACTGATACCGCTCATGATCGCCAATTGCCTGAACGATAAGCCGCTTCCCGTCTACGGAAAGGGCCTGAACGTTCGGGACTGGCTGTATGTGAAGGATCATTGCCGGGCGATCGATCTGATCCTTCATCAAGGCAAAATCGGGGAAGTGTACAATATCGGCGGGCACAACGAAATGCGAAACATCGATATTGTCAGGCTCATCTGCGAAAAGCTCGGCAAGCCTGAAAGCCTGATTACTTATGTCACGGACCGAAAAGGACACGATATGCGCTACGCCATCGATCCCGCGAAGATGCATCGTGAACTGGGCTGGCTCCCGGAGACCGCGTTTGAAGCCGGGATCCAAAAAACGATCGCCTGGTACCTGGAGCATCGCGATTGGTGGGAAAGCATCATCAGCGGTGAATATCAAAAATATTATGAATCCATGTATGGAAACAGGTAATGAAACTGAACTGAGGGAAAAACAGCAGAACCAAATCGATACCGCCGTTTGAAGCATTTGCTTCAATCATGGAAAAAACGATCCGGCTTTGGAAAAAGCAGATCCACAAAGGGGAAAAAACAGAGAATGGAACCGCGTAATAGCCAAACGATACAGCAAATGTTTGCTGTGATAAAAAAATCATTATGGGACATAGGAACGCCCGCTGCGGATCAGGCCACCTATGACGAACTGAAAATTCATACCATCGCCGCACTGGCGAATCCTGCCCTGCCCAGCCTGAACTTACCGCCTGAATTATATGAAACCTGGAAGAAATACGTTTTGTATCAGGTGAAACGGTATTACTATTTCTTGTACGCTCAATCGTCCCTGCCGCTCTCGGTGCCCTATGTGATCCTGAAAGGCACGTCCGCTGCGCAGTATTATCCCCATCCGGAATTCCGGACGATGGGGGATATTGATCTTATGACCCGGCGGGAAGATTATCAGGCAGCCTGCGATATGCTTTTGGCGAACGGCTATACGGAAATGCAGGAAACAGAAGAAGATAAAGACCGCCATCGTTCCTTTTCCCGCGGCGATATCGTGGTGGAGATGCATATATTTTTCGCTTCGCTGAACGACCCTCGGCAGGCAAAATATGTAGATGATCTGATTATTGACCATATCAATCCCTCGCACGTGCTGCCGGACATGGTCAACGGGCTTGTGCTCCTGGAGCATATCAGCCAGCACCTGGAGCTCGGGCTTGGCCTGCGCCAGATCATCGACTGGATGATGTTCGTCGATCGCTGCCTTCCGGATGAAAAATGGCCTGAATTCCGGGAAATGGCGGAAAAAAGCGGCATGGAAACACTGGCTGTTACGGCTGCCCGCATGTGCGTTATGTATCTGGGGCTTCCTGAAAGAAAATGGTGCGCAGAGGCAGACGAGGCCATTTGCAATAAATTGATGGATTACGTGCTCACGAGCGGAAATTTTGGAAACAAATGGAAAAGCGAAAGCGAATATGCCATTCAGCTCCTTACCTATTCGCGGACCCCAAAGGGGGCTTTCAAGATACTTCAAAGAAATGGCCTGATTAATTGGAAAGCCGCCCAAAACCGTCTGTTCCTGCGTCCTTTCGCCTGGATCTATCGAATGGGGTATTATTTGGTCAAAGGCCTCGCCCGTCCAAAGGCATTTTCCAAACTGAAAGCGGAATTTGACGAGGCAAATAAAAGGAGCACCCTTTTCGACGCGTTGGGTGTAAAGCAAAAGTGGAAAGGCCTGGTCGTTTATAAAAACGGAGAGTATAAGAAAAAATAAGATCGCGCATTCAGGGGATCCATGGGGAGGGTCATGGAAGGATATCCTTGCCCTTCCGCAGTTTGATCTGTGCACGTCTCATGCGTCCGAAATAAATCAAATCTTGACATGGGCCTTCAGTTTCCATATAATTTCTTTTGCAGGGTGTTTCTATCAGCGCGGGTGAGTCCGTCCATTCAATCGGATTTCATATAAGCCGACAAAGCCATATCGCGCTCCGGTTCTTTGGCAGCTTTCCGATCGTGGGCAGGCATTTTTCCGCGTGGCCGGAATCACTGTGCGCCCGCCATCGTAAGCGGCGGAAGGTATCAGTTTGAAAATGAAGGAATCGTTCTTCGGCCGACGGAAGCGATGACGGCCGGAGAAGGAACGCGCGCGCCGCTTCCGGACGGCGAAAGAGCGAACGAAATAAATACATGGAGCAGCAACTGAAAAAATGAACAGCGATTTATCGAAAGTCAAAAGTATATTTACCAGCCGCGCCGTGTCCGCGATTTTCCGGTGGAGCAAGCCCGCGCACAAATCCCTTCTGCTCATCTGCCTGCTGACCGGCGGGGGCACGCTGGCGTCTCTGGGCATTACGCTGGCGACCAGGAGTCTGATCGACGGCGCCGTTGGCGCGGACGAAAGCGCGCTGTGGAAGTACGGTGCGCTGCTGGTGGCGCTGGTTGTGATTTCTAGAGGGCTCTCCGTGCTGTGCTCGGTGATCCGCACCAAAACGCAGACGCAGCTGCAAAAGCATATGCAAACCATGGTGACCAGCTCCATCCTCGGCAAGGAATACACCAGCCTGAAAGGATTCCACAGCGGCGAGCTGGTGAACCGCGTATTTTCCGACGTGAGCGTGATTAAGGGCGGCGTGATGAATCTGCTGCCGTCTCTGCTGAGCATCATGATCAGCTTCTTTGGCGCCGCCGCCATCCTGATTTCCATGGACTGGCGCTTCCTGCCTGTGATGATCCTGGCGGGGGTGATCGGCAGCGGCCTGATGCTGGCCTTCCGGGAGCCCATGAAACGCCG
>JAFXMP010000067.1 GCA_017530275.1 Clostridia bacterium
GAGGAGAGCCAGCGCTTCAATTCCTTGAACATGCGTTTGTTTGCCGACAGCCGCACTTCCGGCTTTCTCATGGCGGAAATGAAAATGCAGCGCATGATGGCCGAAATCTTCGGCATGCTCACCCAGGCGTCCGGGCTGGATATTCCCATGCCGGGATGAACAAACAGGAGGACATATTGAAAAAGTATCAGGATAATCAGGAGTATACCCCGGAAAGCCTGCGCAGGGAACGGGAATACGGCCTATTTTGGTACAGCTGGCTGTGGAATATCCTGCGGCCTGTGATGCTGGCCTTATGCGTGTGTCTGGTGGTGGCTGGGGTTGTGATGGCCGGATGGAATTGGATCGACCGGCACTTTTTCGCCCCGGTGAATGCGGAGGACGATACGGAAATCACCTTTGTAGTGGCTTCCGGCAACAGCTTGTCCCGGGTAGCCAATAACCTTGAAAATGAGGGGCTGATCCACAACCGCACGGTGTTCAAGTATTACGCCGATTTCCTGGGCTATGGCCAGAAGATCCAGGCGGGGGAATACAAGATGAGCCGCAGCATGGGCATGCGGGATATCATGGAACTGCTCACCACCGGAGACGGCAACCCCATCACCCGCAATATCACCATCATTCCGGGATGGACCGCTGTAGATATTGCCGGATACCTCAAGGAACAGGGGGCCATCGAGGATGAAAACGCCTTTCTGGCCCTGTGCCGGTCTGGCCAGGACTTTTCCGCCTACTACTATATCGCGGATGTGCTGGCGACGCCAAACGCGTATGCCCGTTTATACGCCCTGGAGGGTTATTTGGCCCCGGACACTTATGAAATCTATACCAGCGCCACCCCGGAGGACATTATCAAAAAGCTGCTGAGCCAGACCGAGGCGGTATTCAAAACGGAGTACCACGACCGGGCGGATCAGTTGAACATGACCATGGATCAGGTGATCACATTGGCATCCATGATCGAAAAGGAGGCCAAGAACGCGGATTTCGCCAAGGTGTCCGCAGTGTTCCATGGCCGGCTGCAAAGAAACATGACCCTGGGCAGCGACGTGACGGTGAAGTATTATAGCGGCGTCAAACGCATGGCCCTGACCAACGAGGACTTGCAAGTCAATTCGCCCTATAATACTTACATAAACAAGGGCCTGCCCATCGGCCCCATCTGTTCTCCTTCGGCGGCGGCCATTCAGGCGGCCTTGTATCCCGACGAACAGTATCTGGCTGAAGGTTACCTTTACTTCTGCTCCAAGGACCCCAATACCGGCGAACTGCATTTCAGCCGTACCCTGGAGGAGCATGAACTGGCCGTTTCCATTTACGCGCCGCTTTGGCAGGCGTTTGACCGGGAAAAGGGCTTATAAGAGGCAGGAAGTTTTCGCGGCGCACAGTTTTCCGTTGGGGGACTTTGCGCCGCGTTTTAATTTGCGTCGACGATGTATAATACGGTCGAAATAAATTTTCAAAATGACCATATTATACATTTTATTGGCTTGCAAAACGGATGAAAATATGATAACATGTATTTATTGGAAGGTTGGATGCGTTATCCGGCAAAGGGAGACCTTTGCCTGTTACAGAAGGGGCGACGGCCATGCGTTACACCAATCCGATTTTGTACGGCGATTATTCCGATCCGGATGTAATCAGGGTGGGCGAGGATTTTTATATGATTTCCTCCTCCTTTACCTATGTGCCCGGCATTCCGGTGCTGCATTCCCGGGATTTGGTGCATTGGGAACTGATCGGCTACGCCGCCCGGCGGCTGCCCTTTCCGCAATACGATAAACCCGCGCATAAACGCGGCATTTGGGCTCCCAGCCTTCGGTATCACAACGGCACGTTTTACGTGTACGTGTGCATGCCGGACGAGGGCCTGTTCGCTTTTACCACGCAGGATCCGGCAGTGGAATGGGAATGCCATTACGTGAAGGACGTAACCGGCTGGATCGATCCCTGTCCGCTGTTCGACGACGACGGCCGGGTATGGCTGGTTCACGGCTTCGCCGCCAGCCGGGCGGGCATCAACAATGTGCTGTATGTGCATAAAATGAGCGCCGACGGCCTGACGGTGGTGGACAAGGGCCGCATGGTGTACGACGGCGCGGAGCACAGCGATATCACTGTGGAAGGGCCCAAAGCGTACAAGCGGGAAGGAAAGTATTGGATTCTGTGCCCCGCGGGCAGCGTGAAACCCGGCTATCAGCTGGCCCTGCGGGCGGACAGCATCTACGGCCCCTATGAGCGCCGAGTGGTGCTGGGTCAGGGGAACACCCCCATCAACGGCCCCCATCAGGGCGGCTGGGTGGACGATGGTCACGGAAAGGATTGGTTCATTCATTTTCAGGATATGGACGCTTATGGCAGGGTGACCCACCTGCAGCCGGTCGACTGGAGCGACGGGTGGCCGGTGATGGGAAAGAAGGGATCGCCCGTGCTCGGTGGCCAGATCGAACTGCCTCCCTTCACGGCGGAAATCCCCACCTCCGACGATTTCCAGCAGGGTTTAGGGATTCAGTGGCAGTGGCAGGCCAATCCCAACAAAGGCTGGTACACGGAATTGAAGCCCGGCCTGCGCCTCCACGCGGCCCCGGCGGACAGCCTGTTCGGAGCGGGCAATTTCCTTTCCCAGCTCATGCAGAGCCACGATTTCGATATGGATGTGCGGTTCGAGACCCACGCCCAGGACGGCGATATTTCCGGCGTCGGCGTGATGGGCTATACCTATTATTATATCGCCCTGGGCCAGGGACGGGTCGGCCTGAAAATGGGCATGGCCACGGAAATCAGCCGCTGGACGCCGGAGCGGGTGACGGAGACGCCCATTTCCGAAATCATGTGGCCCTATGATGAAATCTCTCTGCGCATGCGGGTGCGGCGGGGCAATGTTTCCTTCTTCTATGGGGACGGCAATCATTCCCTGCGTCCTCTGGGCGGCGAATATCCCATGACATGCGGGGGATGGACGGGGGCCCGTCCCGGTCTGTTCACGCTGAATACGCTGGGCCGCTGGGGCGGCTGGTCGGACGTAAAGTATGTAAAGATATCCAAGGCGCAGTAATTGAGGTATTGAAAGGGGCGCGTTTTATGAAGCGTCTTGCCGGGATGATCGTATGGTTTTTCTGCCTGACAGGCGCTTGCTGCGCCTTTGCGGAGCAGGCAGGCGGCGATTGGAAGGATTTATATATCATTCAGGTGGAATCCGCCATCGAATACGGCGATTTGCAGGCGGAATGGGCCCTGGAACCTTCCGTTTATGTTCCCGCGCCGCAGGACGCCCGGATCGCGCTGAATCCTGCCGACGCGGAGCTTTCCGGCGATATCCGGCTTGTGGAGCATTTCGAGGCTTATGACGCGCTGTATCCTTTGAATCAAGGCGGATGGGACACTGTGCTGTCCTCGGGCGACAGCGAAAACACGGCCCTTTGGCATATCACGGTGGATCAGCCCGGGCTGTACGAATTGCTGGTTTCCTATCTGGCCCTGGGCGGCAACGAAATCAAGGTGCAGCGGAAAATCACCATCGATGGGGAAACGCCCTTTGAGGAGGCCAATAACCTGTGCTTCTACCGCGTTTTCGAGGAGGAAGTGCAGGAAAACGGCAAAATGCGCATCAATGCCATCGGCGATGAAGTGTGGCCCCACATGTACGAAAAAGAAGTGTGGCAGACCGTGCGGGCCGTGGATCAGCAGGCCATTTATGTGGACCCGCTGCAATTCTATCTTTCCGCCGGGGAACATGAGATTGCCCTGCACTATGTGGATCAGCCCGTGGTGCTGGGAGAAATCGCCTTTGCGGCGCCGAAATCATATCCGGCCTATGAAGAAAAGCTGGCGGAATGGCAGGCGGCGGGCTGTCAGGCAGTGTCCAAAGATACGGTGATCAAGGTGCAGGCGGAAAACAGCGCCTGGCGCAGTGAAAACGTGATCCGCCGGGAATCCGACGCCGACCCCATGACCGAACCCAAATCCGGCGCGGAACGGGTGCTGAACATCGTGGGCGGCTACCGCTGGCGGCTTGGCAACGCGGCGGTGAGCTGGAACGTCGACGTGCCGGAATCCGGCCTGTACGCCATCCATTTTAAAGTGCTTCAGAGTACCGATCCCGGCATGCCCTCCTACCGTCAGATCATGATCGACGGGGAAATCCCCTTTGAAGAAATGAAGCTGTATTCCTTCCCCTATGACAGCCATTGGTACGGCGATACCCTGCGGGATGAAAACGGGACGCCTTATCAGTTCTATCTGGAAAAGGGTACGCACACCTTGACGGCCACGGTAAAGCTGGGGCCCATCGGCGACATCATGCGCCGCACGGAAAAGGATACTACGTATTTAGGCCAGGTGCAGCGGGAAATCGTAAAGATCACCGGTTCCGAACCGGATTACAACTACGAATACGACCTGTACCGCACCATGCCGGAATTGAGCGGTCAGCTCACCTATCTGGCGGGACGTTTACAGGAAAGCGCCGAACTTCTGGCCTCCATTTCCAGCGAAACCACCTCCATGGAGAACAATTTCCGTCAGATCATCGACCAGCTGCATTTCTTCGCCGAGGATGTGGACCGCATTCCCAAGGCGCTGAGCGATTTAGACAATGCCCAGAGCAATATGGGCACCTATATTTCCACCATTGAAAAGTGTCCCATGGCCATGGATTATCTGGCTCTCACCTCCCCGGAGGAGGCTTTTGAGATCACCACCTCCAATTTTCTTCAGCGCATGGCCGTCACCGGCGAAAACTTCATGGCCTCCTTTACCAAGGATTACGACAGCGTAGGCTTGATCGTGGACGATGGAACCACGAGTGAAGAAATCACCGTGCTGAACGTGTGGATCGCCCGAGGCACCGAGTGGGGCGAAATCCTGAAAGAACTGGCCGACGAAGATTTCACCCCCCGGACCGGCATCGTGATCAACCTGCATGTGCTGCCTACCGGCCAGTTGTCAACCGGGTCTGTCAACACCATCATGCTGTCGGTGGCCAGCGGCACCGCGCCGGACGTAGCGCTTTCCGTGGAATATAATCTGCCCAATGAATTTGCCTTCCGCGGGGCGGTTGCGGACCTGAGCCAGTTCCCTGATTTTGAGGAAGTCACGAAGAATTTCTATCCCAGCAGCCTGGTGCCCTTCCAATACAACGGCGGGGTGTACGCGCTGCCGGAAACCATGGACTTTACCTGCATGATCTACCGCCGGGACGTGCTGGCGGAGCTGGGCGTGGAGCTGCCGGAGACCTGGGAGGATCTGTACCAGAAGGTGCTGCCGAGGCTCTACGAAAACAATATGAGCTTCTCCCTGCCGGTGGATACCTCCGTTTCCAGCAACTCCCCCGGCGCGCTGCGGGGCTTCACCATGCTGCTGCTGCAAACGGGCGGGGATTACTACCATAACAATGGCGCTTCCTCCGCCCTGGACACCCCCGAAGCCTATAAGGCGTTCAAGGCCTGGACGGACATGTACGCCAACTACGAGATCGACGCGGAGAGCAACTTCTTCACCCGCATCCGCACCGGCACCATGCCCGTGGGCATCGGCAACTTCACCACCTACATGCAGCTGATGACCTCGGCTCCCGAACTTTACGGACGGTGGAGCATCGCCCCCGTGCC
>JAFXMP010000068.1 GCA_017530275.1 Clostridia bacterium
CAATATTCAAAGCGAATTTCTGCCTCTTGACATTCGCCGCCCGGAAGCTTACAATAAAAATACCCGTACGGGGTATGCGCCGCAGTCCGTGCGAGCATTCAAAAAAGCGAGGAAAGAGGAAAAAATATATGGAAAAGACGCTGAAGATCGAAGGCATGATGTGCGTGCGCTGCGCGGGCCGCGTGCAGAAGGCGCTGGAAGCGCTGGACGGCGTGACGGGCGCGCAGGTGAGCCATGAAAACGGCAGCGCGGTGGTGACGCTTTCCAAGGATGTGGATACCGCCGTGCTGGCAAAAGCCGTGACGGACGCGGGCTATCAGGTGATCGGATAAACCGCGCCGAAGCGAAAAGGAACGGGAAACGCAAACCCGTTCCAGGGTGTCGGCCAGAAATTGATAGAGGAAGCGGCCAAGGACCGCTTGCCCGGGGCCTTCCGGCCGCCCTGCGCTGAAAACCTGCCCAAGGGCAGGTTTTCCGGGCGTTACGGCCCCGGCGGATTAGAATCGAAGGGCCTGCGGGCCCGGAACATTCAGTTAGCGACAAATATACAAGGGCGCAATATCACCGGCACGGTGTTTTATTTCGCCCTTTTCTTTTTGCTTTTATTGTGTTATGATTGAATCATCAAATCGGGATTTGACGGAGGAAACGATGTTAAAAGATTATTTGACAGATAAACCAATTCTTGAAACGGACAGATTGATTATTCGTACGCTTAACGAAAACGATGTGGCTGACTTAAAAGAGTGGCTGGGGAGAGATGAAATCTATACATATTGGGGAAGAAAAGCAAGCAAGAACGAGAAAAATCCTGAACTTTTGTTTGGTCCTGATCCGCGCCCTTGGGTAGTAAGAAAACCTTCTCCTGATTTTGATTGGGGAATTGTATTGAAAGAATCCAATAAAGTGGTAGGCATGATTGCGGTATTTGATATCCAAAATGCCAGAATGGGTGATATAGGATACAGAATCAATCCTGATTACTGGAATATGGGAATCACGACAGAAGCTTTAAGGGAAGTGGTACGGTTTATATTTGAGAACACGGAAATAGACCGTTTGAACGGGAGGGCGGATGTAAGAAACATTGCCTCAAATAAGGTCATGGAAAAATGTGGTTTTCTAAAAGAAGGGACCGTTCGCCAAGGAAAAATGGTTTCTGTTTATTGCGATTACAATATTTATGGCATGCTTAGAGAAGATTATGTGGGCTTGCAAGGTATAAATAGTTAGGTAAAACCCGATTTATCGCCAGCTGAATATATCCCCTTCGACGCATCCCCGGGGTTTGTCGGCAGTCTTGAACGGGAAACGCAAACCCGTTCTTTTTTTGCCGTTTTCCTGCCGGAAAGTGAACGGGACGTAAATTTTTTATAAATGAGAAGAAAAATGCAGGGAAAAACGCTTTTCCTGTGTTATAATGGCAAAGATGTTGGGAAGGGGGCTGGAAAATGCCGGGAAAGAGGTGTATAATACCTGTGCCCCGCGCGCGTGCGGTCTTCCTGATCCTGGCGCTGACGGCCATGCTGATCGGCGCTGGCGTTTTTCTTTTCATGCGGGGCCGCGGGGAGAAAACGTATGTGCCGCCGAACCTGCCGGACGAAGGAAGCCTGGATCGATACGACCTGGTCCTGCGCCTGAACGACGGGGACCACACCGTATCCATCACGGAGACCATCCGCTTCACCAACCGAACCGGCCAGACGCTTTCCACGATCGTGCTGCGCACGTGGCTGAACGCCTTTTCTTCGGAGGAAACCAGCCCCGCGGCGCTGGAGGCGATCTATGACGCCTGTTACCCGAACGGGTTTTCTCCGGGCGGGCTGACGATTTTCGATGTGAACTGGCAGGGCGCGCCTGTTCCCTGGGAATATGGGAATGCGGACAAAACGGCCCTTTCCCTCGCCATCCCGCCGCTTCAGGACGGCGAAAGCGGAGAAATCTATCTGCGCTGCGTCGCCGCGATTCCCAACTGCGCCTATCGCCTGGGCTATGTCGGGCAGGATTACCAATTGGGCAATCTGATCCCGCTTTTATCCCGGTATGAAAACGGCGCCTGGCGGACGGACCTGTACAGTCCCATCGGTGATCCGTTCGTTTCGGACTGCGCGGATTTCGACGTATCGCTCTATCTGCCGCAAGGCTTTGCGGCATGCGGTTCCGCAGTGCCGGAACAGGACGCGTCCGGCGTATGGCGCTTTCATATCCGGGGAGCGAGGGATTTTTGCTTCTGCCTGAGCCCCGCATGGGAAACCGCGCGCGGCGCAGCGGGCGGCGTAACGGTGACTGCGCACGCCGGGACAAAGGCAGGCGCAAAGCGCGCTCTGGACGATGGCATCCGCGCCCTGGAAACCCTGAATCGCCTGTACGGCCCCTATCCGTACCCGTCCCTGACCCTTTGCTGCGTGGATTTTCCCTTCAGCGGCATGGAGTATCCGGGCCTTTGCATGCTGGGGGAGCCCCTGTTTGCGCAGGACAAGGCCGATACCCTGGAACTGACCGTCGCGCACGAAACGGCGCATCAGTGGTTTTACGGCTTGGTCGGCTCGGATCAGGCAAACGCGCCATGGCAGGACGAAGCGCTGTGCGAATACGCCATGCTGCGCTACGTGAAGGAACGCTACGGCCAGGGAAGCTTTGAAACGCTGAAATTTTACCGGGTGGACAGCCCCATGCGGGAAAACATCCCCGGCTCGCTGACCCCCGGAAGCCCCATCGATTATTTCAGCGATCTGGAAACCTACCGGACCGTGGTGTATGGCCGCGGAGCTGCGCTGCTGCTGGCGCTGGACGATCTTTTGCCCGAAGGGACGGACGCGTTCCTCAAGGCGTACGCCGCCCGGTTTTCCTATGGCTACGCCAGCCGGGAACAGTTTGAAGCCTTTTTGAACCAGTACGCGGGGATGGACCTTCGCCCCCTGCTGCTGGATTATGTGGATACGGTTCTGTAAGCGCCGCATCCAGGAATTGGAGTGTATTGATCCAATGAAATCGCAGGAATGCTGTGTGCTGATCCCTTCCCTGAGCCCGGATGAACGGCTCCCGGCCTATGTGCAGGAATTGCTGCAAGCGGATTTCGGGCTGATCCTGGTGGTGGACGACGGCTCCGAAAAGGAATACCAGCCGATCTTTTCCCGCATCGCGGGATGGGACCGCTGCACAAGTTAACTCCGCGATTCTGAGCAATAGTCTTTGCATCACGCATGTTTGCCAAAGCACTAATCGTTGCTTTCACTAGATTGTGTGGATTTGACGAACCTTTTGATTTTGCAAGAACATCGGTAATGCC
>JAFXMP010000069.1 GCA_017530275.1 Clostridia bacterium
CAGTCCTCCATCCAGGGCGTCATGAAGCGCATCAAGGCCAAGGGCGCCACCGTGGTGATTTACGAACCTACCTTAGAGGACGGCAGCACCTTCTTTGGAAGCCTGGTGGTAAACGACATGAAGAAATTCAAGAAAATGTGCGGCTGTATCATCGCCAACCGCTACGACAGCGTCCTGGACGACGTGCAGGAAAAAGTATACACCCGCGACCTGTTCCGCCGCGACTAATGATTTGAGGTGAAAAAAATGCTCTGCGAAGAAAAGTTTTTTGAAATCTACAAGCATCTGCCCGAAGGAACCACTTTCTGCCCTTACCGCATCTGCCCCATCGGCGCTCATTCCGACCACAACTTGGGCAAAATCACCGGCCTGGCCATCGATAAAGGCATCCATATCGCCTATCACCACAAGAAAAACGGCGTGGTGGAAATGGCCTCCCTTCAATTCCCAAAGCGCGCCCAATGGCACATTGCGTCCGTTCCCAAGGAAAAAGAAAACGACTGGGCGGACTATCTGCGCGGCGCCACCTGGGCATTAGCCAAGCGGCATCCGCTGTCGGTCGGCTTAAGCGGCGTGATCGAAGGCTCGCTGCCCATCGGAGGCTTAAGTTCCTCCGCCGCTGTGATCTTAGCCTTCCTGTCCGCTCTGTGCAAGGTAAACGGCATTCATCTTTCTCCCCAGGAAATGATCGATACCGCCTTTGACGCCGAGCTGAATTACGTGGGCGTATCCGTGGGCAAGCTGGACCAGTCATGCGAGGTGCTGAGCAAAAAGGATCATCTGCTGTACCTGGATACGGCGGACGGCAGCTTCGAGCTGATTCCCACGAATCCCCAAATGAAGCCCTACAAGATCGCCATTTTCTTTTCCGGCCTGGAACACAGCCTGGCGGGCTCCAAGTACAACATGCACGTGGACGAGCTGCGGGCGGGCGTGTACGCCCTGTACGCCTTTGCCGGGCTGGAATACGGCAAGTTCAAGGATTCCAACGCCCGGAACATCCCCTTCTCCGTCTATCAGGAATACAAAAATCGTCTGCCCGGCCCCTGGGCCCGCCGGTGCGAGCATTGGTACACTGAATTCCAGCGGGTGGAAGCCGGAGCGGAGGCCTGGCGGCGGGGCGATATCGAGGAATACGGCCGCCTGTCCTTTGAATCGGGCTGGAGCAGCATCCACAACTGGGAGTCCGGTGCGCCGGAGCAGATTCGCCTGTACGAAATCATGCGGGCCACCGACGGCATTTACGGCGGCCGCTTCAGCGGGGCGGGCTTCAAGGGCTGCTGCATGGCGCTGATCGACCCCGCCTTCGAGGAAAGCATCACCCGAAAGGTCACCGAAGCCTACTTGAAAGATTTCCCTCACCTGAAGGGTAAGTACTCCGTGCACATCTGCTACAGCGCCGACGGCGCGGAACTGTGAGGAAACGCCATGAAATGCCTGATCTTAGCCGCGGGCTATGCCACCCGCCTGTATCCCCTGACGGAAAACTTTCCCAAGCCCCTATTGAAGGTGGGCGAAAAGACCATTTTGGACTGGCTGTTGGATGATATCCATACCGCCGGACTGATAGACAGTTATATCATGATCAGCAACCACAAATTCGCCCATCACTTTCAGGATTGGGCTGCCGCCCATCCTCTGCCCATCACGGTGGTGGACGACGGCACCAGCACCAATGAAACCCGCCTGGGCGCGGTGTGTGATATTCAGTTCGCCATCGATCAATTGGCGCTGGACGATGATCTGCTGATCATCGCCGGGGACAACGTACTGGATTTCTCCCTCACTGCTTTCCTGCGCTACGCGAAGGAAAAGGGCACCTCCTGCGTGATGCGGTACTATGAAGCCGATGAAAAGCGCCTGAAAAAAAGCGGCGTGGCTGAGCTGGGCGAAAACGACCGCCTGCTTTCCCTGGAGGAAAAGCCGGAAGCGCCCAAGAGTCACTGGTGCACGCCTCCCTTCTACTTCTACATCCGTGAGGACGCGGCCAAGATTCGGGAAGCGATTGCGAACGGCTGCGGCACCGACGCCCCCGGCAGTTTGGTGGCCTGGATGTGCCAGCGCAGCCCCATGCACAGCATGGAAATGCCCGGCAGCCGCTACGACATCGGCAATCTGGAAAGCTATGAAACGGTGCAGCGCACCTACCGCGGCATTACGAAATAGCAAGCGAAGGCACTGCCTCATTTTTTCTAAATAGAAAGGGCCTGAAATTCCGCCGGGTTGGTTGGAATTTCAGGCCGGTTTTTTGTTTTCTACAGGTTTTCCCTAAAACAATGTGTCAAGTACTTTTACAATTTGTAAGATAAAAAGCCCCGAGCTGTTTGTGGATTTACATTCAGTCCGGGGCCGGGATATTATAGTAATTCTCAACGGTCTGATCGTCGCATCCCATCTCCCGCGCCAGCATTTCGGTGTAGTGCGCCACGCGGGAGGAGTGGCCCTGGGTGGAGGAATCCTTCAAATCGACTACCTTCGCGAAGGCTTCGATGATTTCGCGGGTCAGCTGCTTGTCCCGTGCCTGCTGGGCAATGTGAACGTCCATCCGGTCGGCGCGGCGGGTACCGATGTAAAGGCGCATCCCAATGAGGATGCAGCCGGTCAGAAAGAGTACGGCAATGATTGCCACGCGGCTGATATAACCAACGACGTAGTCACGTACTCCCTGCATGGACAGGTCCACACCTACGTAGCAGACGCATTTGCCGCTCCCGTCAAAGACCGGCTCGTACCGGGACAGGAGCCAACCGAAGGTATCGACGGTCTCCTCGTTCACCGAGTCGAAATCAAAAGCAACGTGGCAGCCGTCCTCACGAATTTGATAGACGTAGAGATACTGGAGTAGGGGGTGTTGTGCAGGATGCATTCCAGCTCCGCCGCCGTGAAAAAATTGGCGTCGTCTCGCCCGTCGGCAAGCCATACGTCTACTTCGTCCCCGTCGATGTGGGCGGCTGCCAAGCGGGCAGCGTTGACGATAATCTGCTCCCTGTGTTCCCGTGAGGTACTGTTAAGGATGACCATTCAGCCCCGCCTGACGTCTAAACCCGTCGAATTCGACGGGTTTAAAATCCGGGTTATGAAGGCTTTCCCATAGACCGAGGAATTCATTCGTTTCACGGCCACGCATCCAGTTTTTGATGACGTCATTCGGGTCGTTGTTCTTGTATCGCGCAATATCGGTCAAAGAGATGAATTCGTTTTCAAAATCCAGCGTGTAGATGCTGATACCCATCGTTCAAACGCAGCCTGATTGCTGGAAAATCAAGGTTCTATCATTGTAAAACCCAGTGCGAAAACAGTATATCGCGGCTGTATGCAAATGCACTCCCGGTTTATCTGTTCCCCTTCGCCCGGTTATGGGTTTTGCATAGCATCTGGCAATTGGCAGCGTCCGTCGCGCCGCCGCGGCTCCAGGCGGTCACGTGATCCGCGTCCATTTCGTTCAGCCGATAAATCCGTTTGCTATTGCTGTCGTGATCATGTGCGTGGAAGCGCGGATGCCCGTGGGTATAACAGCCGGTGGCGCAGGGCCAGAGCGTCTTTCCTGAAACATCATCCACTGTGCGCGGAATGCATGCAGCAAAACAAAATCACCCCGGCAACGGTTGTCGATCATATCGTACCGCACCGGGGTGATAAGAATCTGTTTTGGGATATCAATAATTGGCAGCCATTATGCAAGGATTGTCACGATCAGAAAACAGGTCGCGGGTTATAAGGAAACAACGGAAATTATTTTCAAAACCCCTATTTTCAAACTCGTCAATGAAAATCACAGATCAAATGCTGCAATTCGCTCCGATTCCATTTCTTCTGAATCCTGGTACAGCCCCTGAGCGCCATGTTTCAAGGATCGATCAATTCGATCAGCCAATTCCTTCTCCGTAAGGGGATTATATGGGGGCGCTGTGGCGTGATCAGCAATGAGTACTTCTTCAATCATGTTTTCAATCAATCGTCATGGTCACTTCGGTTTTTTAACCAAGGGAAAAGCACCCTCATGTAATCCTGTCGGACATTGACCGCTCTTGCGATATAAACCTCATTGAATCGAATTTGATAAATGGCAAGGTAGTCCTCAAAGACGACAAAACGATATCCACTATCTAAGCCGCCTGGCAGAAAAATCTTCGCTCCAGTTTCCGGGTACTCGGCAAGGATATCTGTGGAGTCCATGATTCCATTTGTTATCCGGTCAGCAGCAGAGGGATTGTGAAACTGTATCTCAATATAGTCCCCGATCTGATATAGATCGTCCAGAAACGCTGGCGAATAGTTGATTTTATACTGCATGACGACGCTCCTTCAGCCGCGCTCTCACCTCATCAGCAGTAAGCCAGCCGCGCTCCTCTCCGGCTTGCATTCCTTTATTCATCTCACACATGAATTGGAGGGCAGCTCTGGTTTGGATGAACTCTTCCTGGTCAGAAATGTCCACAAGCGCATATGCGCCATGACCGTTTCTGGTGAGAAAAATCGGATCCCCGGGAGAAACCGATTCGAGTAAAGTAGAATAATTCCTTAATTCAGATATGGGCTTAATGTTAGGCATAAAATCACGCTCCTTTCTCACACCATGAGTATAGCATAGTATGGGGCTAAATTCAACATCAAATTCTGTACAATATTTCCCTTATTTGTTATCTTCAAAGGAGCTTCCTGTATAATTCAAAGTGCCGACAGAAAGGGCGGGATTGAAACAGAAAGTACCCCACAGTAGAATAGAGATCACGCTGTCCCGGGAAAGGCGGCGAAATCTAAACCTGCGAGGTACCAAGATGCATTGTACA
>JAFXMP010000070.1 GCA_017530275.1 Clostridia bacterium
ATCCTGATTCACCATACGCTTGTGATCGAGACGGAAAAACAATTGTTGATGGTGAAATCCGGCAGGTATTGAAAGATAATGACTATTCTTATATAACTACAACTGAGCTTGCTTATGAACGTGCTGCTTATGAGAATTATTGTAAAACAAGATTAAATACTGACGTAAACTTGACAACGGTTCTCATCCCTTGGATTGATGTAAATAAGAAAATACGTTATACTTCTCCAAAGACTGGCGAAATATTACAGTATTTAGTAAAAGAAGTTCAAATGGATTTAGTCGGGTTTACAATGACTATGAAGTTATCGCGTTTTTATAATGCCTACCCATGGTTATAAAGAGGTGATAGTATGAAAAAATGTATTGTTTTGATTCTTTTAGTTATATGTTTGGTTATATCAATCAATCCAACTAAATCAGAATATGTGAAGAATTCTTCTACTGATATGTATTATTGTATAGATTCTGAGGCGTTTTCTAATGGCATGAAAGTGATTGTACCTGAAATTGTAGATGCTATGATGGTTGAAATAGAAGAAGATTCGATTACAGTATATAAAAGCGGAGTAGTTGATGGGTTATTCTATTTTCCTTATATACCTGATAATATTAGAATTGTAGCTTTGTTTGATGGTATGAACATTATTACTGGTGGTTTTTCTATTATTTCTGATACATGTATTCATACATATTTCTGGATTTCGGATTTTGATAATTTGAAAACTGATAATGGAATGGTATTGCTTTTGATCAGATGATGAAACGGAAACATGGTGGCGAGGTTGTAAAGACAGGGGTATGCCTTTGTTTTAGTTAGCAGCCATATTTACTTCCGCACAAAGGCTATGCTCAAGAGGGTGCGGCCTCTAAGACAGCATAGGCATAACGTTTACCAATGTACGATAACATTGTGGGATTCAAATACGCTTTTCGGTGTGCGGCGCAGAAACACCGATTTTCTAACCCTTCATTCCAAATATTGCTATTGACAAGATAGCAAGTTTGGCATATAATATGAGTGAAGATAGGAAAACTATCTTCCGAAGGTGTCCCGCCACCTATATCCCAAGTGTGGAACATTAAAGAAGGCGTTTCGCTGCCTATACACCAAATGCGAAGCATTAAAGAAGGCGTCCCGCTGCCTACATCCCAAATGTGGAACATTAAAGAGATTAGAGGGGGAGCAATCCCCCTCTTTTCTACAGAAGGGTACAGATGACGGAAGTAACATTTGAGAACTTTGGGTTCTACCGTATTGATAGTGCGTACTTAAAGTATTTGCACAATATTGACTGCGAAGTTCAATACACCGACGAAAAAGATTATGACAAAAAACCTTTCATTGGCATTCTTGTATTGATTGGGGATTATGATTATTTTATTCCTTTATCTTCACCCAAAGATAAGCATAAGTCTTTCAGAAAAGTTGGGAGGGATTATTATTTAATTTATCAACCGATTGACCAGACTGATATTAAGAAGAATGATATTATTGTACAATATCAGGATGGAAGTAGTGACAAACTCCTTGCTTTTTTAGACATAAAGAAAATGATTCCAGTTCCAAAGCAAGTATACTTAAAGGTCGATTTCAACAAAGAGCCGGATAAAGACTATGTTGCACTTTTGATGAAAGAGTACTTATTTTGCCAACAGATTCAAAATGGTATTTGTACGAAAGCGTCAAAAGTATATGAAGCGCAGAAGAAAACAGGAAAAGTCCATCAGTTTTTCTGTAATTACGCAAAACTTGAAGTTGCATGTGACCAGTATCAAAAAGAAAGCTAATAATGATAGGCAATGGCGAAAGCTGTTGCCAATTTTTTACATTATTCTGCAATATTGTAAAAATAAACCATTATCAAAGCATCACCGCAATGGTGTTTTGATAATGGCTTACAAAATCTTGAAAAAATAGTAGAAAGCTAATTTCTGCATCTTTAATCATTTTTCAAGGTTCGGATTCTGGCTCTCAACTATGTCAACGTGGCGCTCTAACCAACTGAGCTATAATCCCGCGCTGTTCCTGAGAACGGTGGTATTATAACACATTTTGGGTAGAAATGCAAGATGAAAATTGAGAATTTTTCATGCTGCATAACGTTATGCATCGGGAAAATTGTCACAGTTTTGCCATGGGCATTTTCTGAAACCCTTATATCATAAGGCTTAGACGGTGTTTTTTTGTGCCACAGAATTGCCACGGATATACTCTTGGTTGAGCAATTCCAACGTATTTTTATGCTTCATAACGCCTTCATGTCTCGTCCTGGCGTAAACTGTTTCAACCATCCTTGTGTCCGCGTGTCCCATTAAGTCCGCTACTTGGGCGGAGGTCAGGCCGCTTTCCTTCATCTGAGTTCCGAAGGTGGTTCGCCAGTCGTGGTTGTTGAAACCTTTAATTCCCAGGATTTCAAAAGCTCTGCGATATAGTTTTCCAAACGAGGACATGGCAATAGCTCGACTACAATCTTCGCCGTGAATAATGAAGCCGGTTTTGTTTTCAACTGGTAGGAGAATATCCAACAACGGCTGCGGTATGATAAAGGAACGCTCAGAGTGTTTTGTTTTTGGGTTGTCCTTTATGATAGGGCGATTGTTGTCTGGATATACTGCTACCCGTTGTACAGTGCCATATCCTTCTTTAAGGTTGATGTGTTCCCAGCCCAGGCCAAGAATTTCTTCTCTGCGCAGGCCGGTATATATCAGAAATCCCATGTAAAGCCGTTGCTGTTCGTCTTTAAGCAAAGGGACTTCTTTTTTCACACGATCTACTTCCTTGTCTGGAAGCGCTTTGTGATGGCCGGAAGGTTTTCCATTATTGCTTAGTAACTTAGCTTTAAAAGGAGATTCGGATATGATTTTCATTTCTGTAGCAATAGAGAGGATTCGACTGAGCAGGCCGCCGATTCTGTCAATGGATTTTTCGTTTATATCTTGTTTTGCTCCGTGAGAACTTGCGTTGGCAAGCCAATCGTAAAACTCCTGGATTGTGGCAAGAGTAAGCTCGTCCATTGGTTTTTCCCCCATAAACGGTAAAATGTACAATTGCAAATACCGTTCATAATTGCTTTTCGTTGTAGCGGCAAGTTTATTGATGAAGGATTTTCTATAAGTAGTATCAATGAATTCTGTTATTGTTGGTACAGGTTTTTTCTCTTTTGGTCTGCAAAGAAATTCTTGGAATTTTCCGTCTGTATCCTTCTTATTCCTGCCGTTGAAACGAATAGTTTGCGGATTGCCTTGTTCATCAATATAAGAATAGGATTCTCTGTACATATTCAATTCTCCCTCTTTATTAGATGAACAGATTTCGCTTTCTACTATTTGGTTTTCAAGATTCGGCGGCGCGTGTAGTATTTGCTGAATCGCTGTTTGTGCCGCAATTTTAGCTACACGCTCCAATTCGGCTTCAGTATACATTGGTTGATTGAAATTGTCAACTGAAGATTTTGTATCCATAATTCCTCCTAAAGTAAAAATAAGCCGTAGGGCTTTTACGCCCTACGGCAAATTGAAAATGTATTTTCAATTCTGGGGATAGATTCTGCAAGCAGAGCATTCTTCCAAAGGTTCAGGACTATTGTGATATACACGATTGGATTCTTTCGTATACTTATCAATGTAGAATTCATCTGCATCACCGTTATAGGTAATCTCATAATAGGGGCTGCCGGAAACGGTTGTACTCAGCATAGCCTTGTTGTTCTGAAGAATTTTGCTGATCCAGACAATAAATACATCGTCGATATTTACGCCAACATCTTCGGCAACGATGTTTTTGGAAATAGACTCAAATTTGTTGTTGCTCATAATTTTTCTCTCCATCCTTTCAAAATTGTAGACATTTCATTGATTTTCTCGGTAAGCTGTGTGCTGAGATCACCGGGAAGATCACCGTTTGCAATGATAAGAGATTTCAGGCTTGTGACTCCCGTTTCGATTTCGCCGGTGTAATCATACTTTTTTAGGATGATTTTGTCCCGATCTTCTATGTATATTTCCAAAGCAGTGTTTTCATGAATATGCATAAGGCGGCGTATTTCTTTTGGAAGCACGATGCGGCCAAGATCGTCTACGCGCCGGATAATGCCCGTTACTCTCATATGAATTCCTCCTTTGCTTTGCTGATTGCATCAATCATTTTCTGTTCTTCTTGTCTTAATTCTTCTTCTAAATCAGGAAAAACATCCAAAATTCTTGCTGTGGCATCATATTGAATAAACTCTTGCCTAAGAACGGAGAGAATGCTATCCAGCGCGGCATAGCTAAAAAGATGTCCCGTGAAGATAAACATTCATCCATGCTTCTCCCATCGTTTGCAGACCGCATAACAATCCCAGGCGGCAGGCTTCACGTAGATTCATTATTCCCACCAACTTTCAATTCTTGCCCGTCTTCCAAAGTGTCGTTATAAATGGTGCCAAGCGTCCATTTAGTTTGGATGCCTTTTGAAATGGTAGGATATAAAGCGTTTACAATAATAGCCCGCGTATTATCTGGCAAATCAAGCGTTATCTTCATTTTGTTCCTCCGATAATGATTCAATATCAAATGTAGGCGCTCTGAAACCTTGAATGTATTCCCCATCATTTGTTTTTACTTGACATAATTCAAGGGCGATTACCATTCGTTCAAGATCGCTGCCGTTCGCGTTCAGAAATTCGCGGGTGGCTTTATATGCTTCAATGGACGGGACATGGCGGATATAATCGAGGAAGGCGCACTGGACAATGCCGCGCAGGGTTGACGCTGTGTAGTATTCTATCGGACAAATACATTCAATGCTCATGTATTTGGCAATCATATGAAAAGCATCATTGATATACCGCTTGATGATAAAAATGATATTCAGCGTTCGATCATCCATTGTCTGTGTCCTCCATTTCCATTTTTGCCCCACAGTTTGGGCAGTAATTCATAAATTTGGCAACAATACCCCATACTTGTTTACATTCGCTGCAATGCCAATGATAAAGTCTGTCTGTTTCTTCTACCCATTTTCCATGAACAACGGGTACGGCATCAACAGAAGGAAGTTTTTCAAATTCCGCCCGGAAAACAACAAAGTTTTCATCAAGAAGTTTTAATATGGCTTTGCGGCTGATTAAATCATTCATTGTTATCAATTCTTCTCCCATATCCATACGCAAAAACAAATTGTAGCGCAAATAATCGCTAATTTAACAATGGAAACCCATTCCATTACTTCTCCTCCATTCATTTTGAGCGCTCCTTTTCCAAATGAACAACAACATCATACCCATTTTCAGTTTCTACGATGGAATATGCGTCCTCACAAAAAGTATATCCCTTTCGCACATAAACACTGATATTGGCGTTTCCTATTTTTCTTTGAATAAGAACCTTCTGACAGCCCGTAAACATGATTGCAAAAAGAATCAGCAAGATAAGTAACCATTTTTTACTATTCATTCTCACATAGCCCCTTCGGTAATTCGGGCAAAGGCATCCAATGTGTTACCTTGATTGGGTGGTCTGTGTCTTTCCAGTAAAATTCCTTATTCTGGAATGAATAACTGGAGGCTGCTTTGGCATTCTATTCTTGACGTTGATCCAATCATGGTTATTTGGTTCATGTGCTTCCGGCATAGAAAGGAAACTTTCTTTTACCTCATCAATTAAATCGCATAATTCGGAATACACATCCCAATTGTCAGGGCTTACAATGGGGTGAATATCTGAATCTGCAAATGCTCTTAGCTCGTCTATCTCCTGTAACACCTTATCCCGCAGATCATCCATATAACTTTACTTCCATTTCTTGTGTTTTTGTATCGTTGCTGTATATAATTCTTGTGTTGCTTCTGCATCGCTCACAAGCCCAAACGGGCATTCCTGCATTATAGATCACGCTCGTTATACCGCCGCATGTTGGGCAAAAATTTCGGTTTATACAAGCTGTAACACCACATTTTCCATATGGTGTTTTGTAACCGCATACCAAAGGGCAATCACCGTTTTGGGTTGAATACATCACATGACACCGCCTTTTACATGCTTCCATCTTCTGGATTATAAGTTGGTTCATACAGCATGTTATATTCTATTTCTTCAATCGCCGCTTCATAATCGCGTCGTGCAGCACATACGGGGCAATCTCCTTGCGGCATATTTTGATTCCCGAACGGTTTGCGGATGGTGTACCCGCATCGTTCGCATTTCCAATCCCATTGTTCGATCATGTGCCGCCTGTCCTGGCTATGTACTTTTACATATCCGTCATATTTCCACTCAGTCATATTCATTTCTCCATCTTATTTATCATATATCTTTTAGGTTTTATTTCCCAAATGAATCATTTTTCTCATTGTTTATTTTCTCTTTCGGTTCCCACAAATTCCATTCCCAACAATGATCCTGAATATGACACATTGGGATTCCCCATTGATCGTCAATCCAACCGTACCTACAGTCGCTGCAATCGTGTTTGTTTTCATTCATCTTGGCTTTCCTCCCTCGGCGGTTCAGGCATTGGCATCCAATGGGTAATCTCATAATCCGTGTGGAAATACTGCCGTGGAGAACTCCATATTTCTTGACCAGGAGATGACGGGAAAATGCGTTGGATATATCTGTTGCATATCTCAATATCATGCTCACCGATAAATCCATCTGCTTTCCCGACAGCGTACACAAGAACATCTTCATTAAGATGCGGCAGCCTGTCCTTGACGTTGATCCAGCCCGGTTCCATTGATCCTTTCAACAGACTATATGCGCGATTAAAACCGCGTTCATATGCTTCTTTTATTACGCTGGTGGTCAAACCTTTGCAGTCATTTTTATACCAATTCTCACGGACAATCAAGGCTTTTTTCGATAATTCAGTCATTCCACTTCTCTGCTTTCATTTGTTCTTCTGTTGGTCTTAAAGTCCAGCAACGATAGTTTTTTAGGTAATCATCGCAGCTTACCACTTCATCAAGAAGAAGAAAACGCATATCATTTTTGAAATCACAACCACGCCGGATAAGTAGTTCGCAGCTATTTGAAACACGCCATTCACACCAAATAACCCCGCCTTGCGGAACTTTGGAAACTTCTTCTGGCGTAAGGATTCTGGGAGAATGATCTTTGAGCGTTTGAATCATTTCTGTTATGGCCCAAACAGGCAAAGAAACCTCTTTGTTGCCAAACATATGAGCAATACGCACAGTGTTTTCAATATAGCCGCCGTAAAGCAAGTGAATATCATTCTGCTGTTTTTGCAGCAAATATAGCGCGTCCTGTTTCAACCGATTGGCACACGCGCCATCATAAGGACATTCGCTGCATCTTGGTTTATCATCTGGATCGCGCAGTATACAACAAGATAACCCTTTGACGGCTTTATTTTGTATTTGATTGAATTCCATATCATTCTTCCTCTCGTTTGCTCCATTTATATGGCGGTTTACATTGCAATACGGCCCTTTCTGCATCTGCGCAAGACCAATTTGGATAACCGTTATGACCTTTTTCGCATCCGCTATAATTGATCATTTCACATCCTCCATCATTGTAAACGCGCTTATAATGCTTACAATCTTTGCAATGAATGATTTCATTTGTTATTTCAAGCGGACACCAATTTGGTTTATCAAATTCGCCATCAAGCGGGTTCCAATCTTTTGTTGCGGTACAAACATTGCCACAACGATGCCTGGATTCGGTATAGGCACAAAACCGGCATCCTTGGCAATCCAACGGCATTTCCATATTAATTGCGATCATGGCTGCGCTCCTTTTCAATTTCTTGTTGATATACAGTATATGCCTCCTGTTGATTCTGACCGCAGTAAACATGCTTGTCTGTGCGCAGATTCCATACGTGCCAAATTGGAAGGCCGCCATACATATCTTCATTTACACGATGAATAATATGATGTTTTGAATAATATAGAGATACTTTGTCTGTTTTTTCTATGAACCATAATTCTATGGGCAAGCCCATATTATTATTCCACGACGAAGGAAATGTGGTTTTATCATAAAATGAACTTGCCCATATTTCAAAACTACTCTTGGCACCTTTTTCCATCTGGATTGAAAAACTCCATACTACTTTCATTTCCATCCGCAATACAGCGCATCAATTTTATCCAGTTTTCTTCATTTAATGTCCATGCGTCCGACGTATTGGGAAAACGCAGAAAAAGGCAATGCCGTGAAAAATACTTTGCTATGGTTGAAAATACATTTTCAATTTCTTCATTGGACTGAATAGGATGATCAAAACGGCAGGAATAATCTTCCTTACTGCAATTCTCACTATTTTCCGGGCAATCATCAGTCCATTCCCATTCAGGTGAATTATCAATATCAAGCGTGCCAATCAAATCAGTATTACGCTCAAATAGATGCTGAAAATCTACAAGGTTATTATCGTCGCCATTCGCGTCAACTAAATAACCGTTGATCCTATATGTAATAGCCATAAAACCTCCATTACCAAACGGAACTATCCGTAATATTTTTAGAAGCTCCGCAGACTTGACAATAAACTGTTGTACAGCAACCCAGGCCATGTCCATGCTGAATGACATACGGAATCATGCCGCCAGTTGCTTTTGTTAATCTACATGTTCTATGTTCGTCAACAAAATCGTTATATGCTCTCAATTCTTTTTCAGAAGAAAGTGTAGCAACAGAAAACCGCAGTTGTTCTTTTAGTCTTGCGTTTTCTTCCGCAAATTCGTTCTTGATTTCCTGGGCGACTTCTTCTCTGGTTTTATTGGCGCGTTCTATTGCTTCTTTGGCCCGTTGCTCATGATAGGCGATTGTATCAAGAACAGCTTGGGATAACTCTTTTGCGCCATATATCTTTTTGAAATTCTGTCCATCATGAGAATAGAATGTAACATCTGACAAACCCATTTTATCCCTCCGGCTGTGAATTTGTATAAGGCGATGAATCAGGCTTAGTAAAATACATTTTCATAAATTCCATGATTTCATTATCTTCCGGGAAGAAAATATCGCGTTTGGTTTCGCTGACATATGCGCCTAACACATTGGAAATAAACTGACCAAAGCGCCAGTCTGGAACCTTATGCCAAAGCGAAGCAAGCTGGGAACAAAACTTATTTATACGGGCTGGATCACGCATGGCATTATTCCTCCACCGGACGCAAGGCTGTGCTAATTTTAATGTAGCTGTCTGAATTCGGCGCGATCTTGTATTTATCCAAGAGTAGGATCATTTCTTCTTCTGTTGGTCTTTGGGAATACACTTCTTCCCCCAGACATTCATAATGCTGGGTAGCCAAGTTTTTACTATAAACTGCATAAACGCGGCATTCAATAAAACGCATTATCTGATTTCCTCCTATCAATTATCTTTACAAAAGTCTGCGACTTTAATTTTGACAATGATACGGTTTCCACAGCGATCTTTTAACTCAATCTTCGGCCTTGCGACTACACCTTCCATTTTCGCTTTCCCAATTGTAGAATCTGGCTGCGTTTTAATATAATCAATACCGTCCTGCAGTTTCCCTGTAAATAAAACAGGGACAGAATCAATGCCAAAAGACGCTGCGATGCTGTTTACTGTTTCACGGGGCTGATAATTACTGCCAATCATCACATCAAACAGAATAAAAGATGCATCTTGGCGATACAACCCGCCGCTTTTCTGAATTTTGGGGCCATATCCTTCTCCAAATAGAATAACCTCTTTTTCGCCAAATGTTTGCTCAAACAGTTCTTCGGCTTCATTGCTTCCAAATGTGGAAACAAGATAATTCATCAAATGCGCCGGAATGCTTGCCCGCTCTGTTCTGCCACCGTAACTGACTTTATGACCGTCCCAGAAAATACGAATATTCGTGCCATCAATTTTCTCGGTAAATTCCCAAGGAATATCTTTTAAAAATTCTACCGTTTCGTTTCTGAATTTTCCTTCAATTAAGCGTTTCGTTCCTTCTGTGTCACGCTGAAAAACAGTTTCAATTTTATTATATTCAATCATTGCTTTTCTCCTTCTTTAAATCAGACCAATCAAAAAACTGACCACAAAAATGACAGTATTTTGTTTGTACATGTAATTTTGTTCTGCCAATAAGCATTATTTCATCCCCGGCGATATTTCCACATGACGGACATGTTGGGCAATTACTTCTTGTTGCCTCATGCGTAATTTTCTTTGATAAGCGATATTTTAATTCCTGAATTGCTATTTTATATGCTTTTAACAATTCAGAACGATCTTGCGACAAATCGCATACTTCGCAATTCCTGTCACAATTACGGCTTACGCATTCTTTTTCTATTGACAGCAATTCAATAACTCTTTCCAGATTCATTTCTTACCTCATGAACACTGACATAATATTTATTTGGGATATAATCTGCATACGTTACACGGCGTTTTTGCTTATATATTTTGACATTACTTTCATCATCAATCGTATACCATTCATACTTAATATGGCGTGAAAACTTTGGGTCGTTGATTCGATATTCCTGCCCTGGTGCCACGGTAAACAAAGAAGTATTCGCGTCTGCTTCATCAATTTCAACAAACGCGCCATAATCGCCAACAACAATTCTGAAATACCCTTTTGCAATTAAGCTGCCATTGGTAGTATACAACGGAATAGAAACTTCGTCTTTTAAAAACGGCGGTATCTGATCAATATAATACTGGCGATATTTTTTGGACAGATCTTCAGGCAAATCACAATAATGGTATTTCTCAGCCAACTTTGCTTCAATTTTTCTTGTGTCTATATATTTACGCGGCATATCTTTGTTTTCCGGGCGAAAAGGACAATGAATCGGCTGACGATTGATTTTGTGAACACGTAAACCGGTCAGGGAACAACACGCTCCTTTATATGCTTCACCTGTATCTTCATCATATCTTCCAAAGTAAGCCGATTTCAGGTAAGGGCAGAAAGAATCTCTTTTGTATTTTTCGTGGCATGTACGCCTTGTTTCTACATAATCTTTCATATTATATAGACCTGCTGTACATTTTTGCGCCGCAACAAGGGCAATAATTGTATTCCCTATGGCACATCGACCCACATTCTGAACAATCAAAAGCCGGGTTTATATCATCATCAATTCCGTTTTCTACTTCAAGCCAAATTCCATACTTAAATTGCCATTCTTGCAGTAAATTTTGAATTGTTGTATATGGACGGCATAACATACCGCATGTTGCCCATAGAATATCGTTTTTAATATGAATATGAAGTTTGTATTCCTTATTCGTTCTAAATCCCATGACACCGCCGTCTTCGCCAATATATAGCGCCGTGCTGTCAACTCCCATAGCTTTTACCTCTATTCAAAAAGTGTAATTTCATTTTAAATACAGCATAGCTTATCAGCATGATTGCCATAATAAATGAAAAAGGAATCCAGAGAGGAGAAAGAATCCAAGCCCAATGCCAAGTAAGATGACCTGTTAGTTTCAAAATGACAAAAATAAAAAGAAGTGAATAGATAAATAATATAACCAAATTGACTCTACGAACCATGCTATTTGTTTCGTCTTTCAATTCTGAATCTCCTTTTTTCAATATAGTTTTATGTTTTTGGAGGTTTCTTATATGTATATCTTTGGTATTCTTCAAAATCCTGTGTTTTTGCGTAACAAAAAGTGTTATTTGTCCATCTTTGTAAACGCCTGGTAATTTGTGGTGCTGTTTTCTTATTATATATCATTACATATGGTTGGCATTCACAATCTTGGATCGCTTTAATCCTTTCCATATCCTGTTCATGCGTAGTATTGAAATTTGTTAAACAAAATACTTTTGCGTAACGCCAATTCCATTTTCCTTTTATTTGTTTGTATGCTTCCACATAGTTCTTGAGGCCACGTTTTACTGGTTCCATTACTTCCATAGAGTCCATAGCAAAATGTGGTTCTTTTATTTTCATTTTTACAAGAAATTCCGCTTTTTCTATTGTTATAAACCTTGCGTCTAATCCTTGGTTAAAATCTATTTTCGCTTTTGATTCTACCAATTGTTGCAAAAGTTCAGGAGCTTCTTTACAAGCCAAAATATTCGGATCAGAAAGGCATATATTCCCTTGCCCTTTCCAAAACTGTGATAAATCAGCAACTTTATGGGAACATCTTCCTTCTTTCGGAACAACGTGGCAAAAGCTACAAGCGTTTGGACAACCTCGCGTTAAAAACCCATAAGCAGTTTGACACCTTAGCTGCCGTCCATATCCAGTATATTCAGGATATAAACTATAATCTGGATAAATCGTTTCAATTTCATTTGGAAGCGGAGGGTCTAAATCGTTATGATAAACTTCTATACCATCTTCAAGTTTAATTGCATATCCAGTACCACCTTTAATGACTTGTTTAGCATTTAGCGGTTCAGGAATATCTGGTGTATATTCTTCGTTGAATACTTTGGACATATAAACTATGTCGTATGAATTGGATTCAGAATACCACTCTACATGATTACCATTTTGTTTATGATATGCAGATATTTTCATAAGGCACAGGTTCGGAAACCTGTGCCCATCAACGTCAATTAAACCAATATTCATTCTGATAATATATTTGTGCGAATATTATAGCGCAAATTACTGAGATTGTCTTTTTCTTTTCGGCACGTTCCCTGAATCCTCTTTAGCTGATCGAGCATTGCTTTGTTTGTATTGAAAAATTGGAAAACTTGCTCAAGCAATTCATTCTCCAATTTGCACTTCCGACGCTCCCGGCGAATATCCGCTAACTGTTTATACTTTTTGTATCCTTCTTTAGCGTTTAGGTTATCAGACAATTCAATAAAATGCAAAATATCCTGTTGCTTATCATCACATTCCGTAATCATTGTTTTATTGAAATTATAGCGACTCAATACTTCTGTAGCAAAAGCAACAAAGGTACGTATGCTGTCTTCTGGATGCAATTCATCAAATTCTATATCCCGATGCAGAAAAGTTAATTCAGGCATATACTCTCCTTAATTTCCCGTACTTCCAAACCCGCCATGACGAACAGCAGTGGCATTATCGTTTTCAACAATGCCATAACAAAGGAAAATTGCCTGAGCTACAGCATCGCCTGAATTTACGAGCATTTGACGCTGATCGCCAAGGTCTGATTCGCGGCGCAGTTTTAGCATAATGTGGCCTTCGTTATCGGCGCAATAATAGTCCAATTTGTTATCCTATGGGTTTTTTATCCCATAGTTCCGGGGTTTTCACCCTTTTAGGCAGGTTAATTCCTGCTCGGTTCAGCATATATTTTCACGGAAACCCGTGTCCCGAACTCTTGGAAGGATTATTGCTCTCATGACGCTCACCTTCTATGCGTTACAATTCCCTATGATGTAGTGGAATCTCGGTATTACCATGGCTTACGCTTTAGGCTTCACCGATTTTTCGGGATTTAAGGACGGCAACTTTCTTAATGCTTGATGAAGTTTCATATGATCACTTTTAGATAAAATTTGAAGATTGGCAGGATTATTGTTTGTTTTGTCGAAATCTATATGATGAACTTCAAAACACGGTGAAAGGTAGCGAACACCATCAACAACAACGCTGTTTTCATCGGTGAGAAGATATTGCTCCGCAATCAACCTGTGTAAAAAGACAAATCCATCACAGTTTGCAAAGGGGTGATCTGGCTTTCTTACCAAAATATATCCATAATAAGAAGTCCTGTTATCAGACTTCCAAAGAGGATTATTGCTACCTGTGTTTCCATAATTTGGATTATTACAACCTATGTACAATTTTGATCTTAGAATACCCAAACACTTTCTTGAACAACAATGTGGATGCTTTCCATTCTTTTTATGTGGCTTAACATAAATCAATTTACCACATATTGCGCATGGTTGCCAGTTAGGATTATGTGCCTTACGATATTCTCCTTCGCATTTCTTTGAGCAAAAATGGTTTATGTGCGACATTCGCTCTTTATGATAACAAACAAATTCTTTCCCACAGTAATCACAAGTAAGTTTAACATTCATATGACATTCTTTTACCGTCCACAACCCCGATTGTATTTGCGAGACGTGTATACCATTTGAATCCAAGGCCGCTTCTCGGAGCCATCATTAAAAACCATCCTTCAGTAATCTTACAGCGAAGGCCGGTTGGAATGATTATCGCTTCACCCGCATTTAGCACAAAGGACGTGGAGGTGTGAATATCATACCCAGCGCTACCAGCAGTAGCGCGAGTAGGAATAATGATTTCATCATAAGATTTTTGAATTTCGCTTTCCTCTGAGTTTGGAAATAGTTTCAGTACATCTTTTTTATATTGATTATAGGAAACCTTCTCAAATTTTCCTGCGATTTGCGGTATTTGAACAGTTGAAAATGTGTTTTCAATAGGCTTGGAATTATGCTTAAAAATTTTAGAAAATACAGACATTAATAGGGCCTCCTTCTAAAACGATATGTCATATCAACAGGGAAGTGTTTGATTTGAGAGAAACGCTGGTTCGTTGTTTCCTGATTCAGCCCGCCCTTTTCTTCTATGTATTCACCATATTTGATGTAATCAAGGCTATACTGATAAGCAATGGCTACATCATTTCGACCTGAATACAGACAGGTTTTATATCCAGCAAGTTTCGCCATAAGAATACATTTGCCAAGCGCGTAAGGATCGTTCCCCTCTCCCATAAAGCAAACGCATGTAGCATTTTCTTTATTATCTTCAAGAATTTTGGGAAGATCGGCCTCCAAATTTTCTCCTATATCTTCCCGCAGATGCGGAGAATGACAGCCTTTACAATTCCCCTGGCAGTTTGTGATATTAATGCAGATGCTAACCTCGTCCGGGACTTCGGTAAACGTGATTGCATAACCGTCGTATTTTATCATAAAACCTCCTGAATGAAAAATATAGCACGGAGAGGTTTTCTCTCTCCGTGCTTTTTAATTCCCACCATTGGTGGTAATTACAATGTGATCACAATATTATTATAAGCAATTCCAAAAACTTTTTCAATTCATTTTCTGTATTTCAGAATCTATTTCTTTTCCATTTGCGTAATACCTGCGTTTTGCTTCTTTCTGACGTTCTAATGACCATTTACTAATGCGGGTGAGATAACCAATTACACGCGAAGCATAATCCAGATTTTGACTTCCGCATTTTGGACATTGATCCAGCTTGTGTTTGCTGATATAACCACAGGAATTACAGATTGTATTTGGAATATTGAAAGTAAAATAGGGCGTTTTCTGCTTAATGGCATAGTTGAGCAGGAATTTATACTGCTCTTTGCTCAAATGTTCATCTAAGTTACAATGCAGCGCTGAACCGCCATCGCAGAACTTTGTATTCTTCGCTCCATGCAGACGGAACTTTTCAAGAACATCCGTTTTCGGATCATCGGGCAGATAGAAGTAAGAGTTATAACAATCGCGGGGCACAAAGTAGCCGTCCTTTTTATCCCACTTGGCATTTTTGACCCCAAGATTCTCTGCCATTCTGTTACTTATTGACCAGCAAATTATAAAGCGTTTACAAAAGCTATTCTTGCGGAGATAGCTTCTTCTCTTGATAAGAATGTACCAATATAAATGTTTTTGTAATTGCGCATACAAGATGCGATCCATTTACCATTCTTTAACTGACTAACACCGGCTTTACCGTTATTTGCAGCATTTTGCCCGTGCGTAACTACACGCAAATTATTTTTTCTATTATCTAATGGATTTCTATTGATATGATCAACGGGCAAAACACCATCATATTCAAGAATAAGGCGATGCAAATGAATTTTCTTATTGTTTGGCAAGGAGGCAATTACATACATAACAGAATGAGATTTACGAACATGCCATTTATATTGTTTGCATTTATCAATATCTTCAATGTCAATGATTGCTCGACATAACTCTTTACAATACCGATCACGCAAAATAATCTCAGCATGATCCGGCATCACCACATATTCATTTTGATCATATATAGATTGCCTATCCATACTTTGTCCACGGTAATGCCTGGTTAAGTGCTTTGGACAATAATAGAAACCATTGATCTTTTTTATTTTGCATACTGAATCGTCTTTCTCACAAAATGAACACTTCATGTTTTCCCTCCTTTCTCCGCAAATTATTGCTGGCGGGATCGGTTCTTCCAAAAGTGTCTTTACACTTGACCGATCCTCTGCATGTCGCCATGCAGTTCAGACTATCGCATCGGTCATTTCTGACCGCCCTTTCATTTAGTCGTTCAGGCTACCATTACGCTTGCCCCTTGTTGTCTGCATAAGCAGGTGTTCAAGTCAATTAGAAAGGGTTTAACGTGCCCACAGAAATGGGTAGGCACGCACTCCATATTAAACATCAATTCTTTGGTGCGATCTTCTTTATCAACCTCATAAATGGGCTTCAAAATACTTTCCAGGAAAGCTGTATACCGTTCATTATCCGATATTTGAATGCCAAGAAACTCCGCAGCTTCATTCAGGCCATTGATACCAACTGTTAGATACTGCTTTTCCAAGCTGATATAGCCTGCTTCATATACGGGCAGCATGTGGGAAGCCAACATATCCTTTAATACCTCATTGAAACCAATCAGATATTTATGGATTTTCTTTGTCTGCTCCCTGACCGCATCAGAAATAAAGCGCAACTGGTTATCATCAACAAATGTAATATGATCTTTTACCATTTGATTGACAACATTCTGCACCAGCCGATTGACATTCATGGTAATTACACATTTGGAACCCGTGGCAATACCACCGGCACCCAAGGTGTAGCTGAATGTGTTATCCTGCAATCCATTCCGCAGACGGCAGCAAGAGGCCAAAGAGTCAACAGAATCAGAGGAATAGGTAAAGAAAGAATGACCCTCTGAATACATCTGCGCAACCCAGTCAGCAGAATCTTCATCGACAAAATGTTCACCATCATTAAGCAGACTAAAAGATTCAACCGGGAAAGTAATAATAGCGCGGGTACGTTCCTTATTGAACCATTTCATAAACTCTTTCTGTAGCCAGCATACAGCAGGCCACAGATCGGTCATGAGCGTGCCATCCGGGAAAACAAACCCCTCAAAAAGACTTTTGAAATATGGCTCATCAAAATAAGCGATATTCCAAAATACGCTTTGAGAACCACGGGCGGCGGCGGGCTGGTTGAGCGTATACACGACCTGCTGAAATTTAGCCTTTACCACATCCATGATGGTACGTGGATTGTTGCCAAGCTGAATTACCTGATCTGGATTCATATAATAATCTTTACCATACTCTTTCGCAAGAAAATACGATAAATAGGCAAGAAATTCAGGCGTGGAAACTGCGCCTGCGAACTGAGCGGCAACCAAGAAAACAAGATTGCAGAAGCCGCCGCAGAAGGAATCCAAATTCTTAGGAGCAACACTGGAACCACCAAGATTGCTCAACCCATAAAGCAAAAACGGATAAAGCGTAATGCTGACGCAATAAGGGGTGCCAACAGGCGTACCGCTTTCATCCTGGCGATAAACCTCATGGGATTCAAGCTGACGGATATATTCATCCGCATATGCTTCGCCATACATTTCAGTCAGCTTATCGTGCATAACAAGGCGATTCGCAAAGATATTCGCCTTTTTGTGGATTTCGGGCGACATGGTAGCAATATTTTTATTGGAAACATTGCTGTTTGCATCCACGTCGCTGCCGGAAGCGGCATTGGCCGCTTGGGTATAGCGTTTCATAAAATTAACAT
Organism: Clostridia bacterium; assembly: GCA_017530275.1. The sequence goes on from JAFXMP010000070.1 coordinate 17,697, forward strand.
CCGGGCGATAACGTTCATATTTGTCGGCAATCATTTCTTCATTTCTCCTTCAATCCATTTCATTGCTTCCGCCGACGTTAGCATTTGTTCATTTACCTGAAGCATTGGGGCACTGCGAAAACCAAGGGCAAGCATTTTTTCTGTATCAGATTCGACTTCATATTGAATACACGCCTGATCCAGCTTTGCTTTCAGCATTTTGCAAACTGGACAACCCGTGGTGTATAAGATTACACGCATAAAAATCACCTCCTTCTCTCATTGTCATAGAGCCTTTCATAAGTTAGATACCAATATGTAGAAGCAATGGCAAGCATTTTCCAAAGATCAGCTTCGGATGCTTCCTGCAAAGCAGCAAAATTCCATTGCCATCCATCACCAACACCTGTAAATGTATAACCGTATTTCCCAAATAAATCAGGAAAGTATTTCTCCGCGCCAATCATCGGAACACAATAGTCAAGAACGATTTGGCGAAGATCATATTCTTTATCAAGCGGCAAGCAGATGCAATCATCGCCAGGATTCATGCCGGACACTTCGCGCTTAAAGAAATCTGGAAGTGTATGAACAGTGCGATTTGCCATATCATGCAACACCTTCATTCCCTTTGCGAAGCTGATCAATATAGCCAGTTATGAGATCAACAGCCAAATGAAAATTACCGGAAATCATTTGCATCATGGCGCTTGTAAGCAAAGGCGACAATTCCTTATCTTTGCAATAGTCTACAAGCAGAATATGATTCTGAATTCTCATGGCGTTTACCCCATACTCTTTTGCCCGTTTGATATACCAGATAGCTTTTTCTAAGTCTTGAATTGTTTTAGCTGGGTCTTTCTTTCCGGCGCGGGATATATATTTAACTGCGTTTCCCAAATGAAAGCCAAAGCCCCAGCTTTCAATAAAATCAATTACTTCAATTTTGCCTGTATTGTAATAATCAGGATGGTTGACAGAATCACTCATTTTTGTATACCTCCTTTAGCTGCTTATGCCGTCCACAGCATTGCCTTTCTGGACAATAAGGATAATTCTTATTCTTTTCGCATTTCGGAACAAGCATTTCTTTACATTCCGGGAACACCTTCACTACTTCATTAACCATTGCCTGGGTCATAGCGCGGATTTCCCATTGTGCGCGGGAGCAGAGCCTTTCATTGCAAATATGGATCAATTCGCGCAGATTGGTGGTAAACGTAATAACGGTTTCACAGGCATTTGGCAGGACGAAACGCGAATCTTCCTGCGGAACTTCCAAAGATTTGAGCAATGTATAAACAGATGAAATGTTTTCCATCAACTGGTCATACAGCATTTTAGCCCGTTCATTTTTCTGGATGGAGGGCGGGGTAACATAGCCAAAACCATCCTCGGCGCAATAACGCTGAGATTGCACAGAAAAAGCATCCCCAACCCGGTGACGGGTTAGTTGCGCCAAAAGAGAACGGCTGACACCAGTAATTTTGAATGAAAAAGAAGTATGTTCCAAAACGGAATGATGGCCTGAACGATAACAGGCCATCATGATTTTTCCATCGGGAGAAGGTTCCGAATTATAGCAAGTAGAAGCCGCTTCTTCAATGGTTTCCAACGGTTTTTGCGTGTATGAAATCAATTCTACTTTCATGCAATTTGTTCCTTTCTGGCTTTATATTCGGCATAACGATCCTGAATCACCTTTAAGAGCAAGGAATCATCGTCCTTTTCAATATAACGGGTTAATGCTTCACTTTTAGGAGAAATTAAACATTCAAACATGCCGCAGTCACAATCCTGAGTAATATACGGATCATGTATGATACTATCAATCTTATTTGCATCATAATCATAATCCACTTCAACCCATTTGAGGTTTTCTGGAAAAAAGTCCGCGTTTACCTGCCATTTTTCAATTTTATATTGGGAACACCAATCGGGTAGTTTATGCGCTCTTGCAAACTGCTGTGCTTTTACCTCAGAATCAAACACCGCTTCAATATGGCGATCTGAATAATCGCCCTGTAAAACAATAAAAACTTCGTTCATATGAACCTCTTGAAAATGTATTTTCAATTCTGGTGATACGTTCTGTAATTATCAATCAACAGTTCATAAAGATCACGGACTGTGCCCAGGGGAATATCTTTTCCATCTTTAGTAACCATACCGGGCTTCCAATTCTTTCCCATATCCAGTTCCCAGCAATAGTAACCGATCCAATCATCTTCTTCATCGCAAAAGATATAAGAAAGCAAACTGGTAACGGCACTCAGGCTGGAGAAGGTTTCCAATAATTCAATGCTATGTTCTGAAGCGTCATATACCCTCTCTTGAATATTGTAATCATGCTTGACAATATCCATGTACTTTTTGAACATTTCAAACGTCATTGGTTTTTTCTGCATCATTTTTGACCTTCTTTCTTTACTTTAGCATATTCGATTACATAATTACAGAACTTGCGAATCTCAGGAATCGCAACAGCCATGTTTCTTTTATGACTATTGATTTTGTCAAGAATGTTTTTTGCAATTGTAACACCACCAGCTACTACACCGCGAGAAAATGCGTTTTCAAGTTCGGTACGGAATTGTTCTTTAAACTGTTCGGTCAACTTATCTTCCATTTTGTACTCCTTCCTCAATAGGCAACATTGCTTTAAATATTTCTTCTAATACTGGAACGACAATAGAATTACCAGCTTGTTTATATAACTGTGTTTTGGAATTTACTGCGGCAGCCTTTTCGTAAGATTCATCATCAAAACCCATTAAGCGAAAACATTCCTTTTCAGTAAGTTTTCTAACACGGCAATTAGTCATATCAAGCACCTTCTTTTCTTGGTGCCCCCCCC
>JAFXMP010000071.1 GCA_017530275.1 Clostridia bacterium
ATCTGCGCCTTTTCCCGGGAAAGCGCAGGAAAGAATTCGGAAAGCATCGTCATTTAAGGGCGGTCTTGCTGTAGGCGGAGGGGCTCATCCCCACGATATTTTTGAAGGTCTTTGAAAAATGGTAAGGATCGTTCATTCCAACTTCGATGCCGGCCTGGCGAACGGTATAGCCTTCTTTGAGCAGCACCTTGGCCCTTTCCATTTTGCAGAAGAGCTGATAGCTCTGAGGCGGCATACCCACTTCGGAAACGAAGCGCTTGCGGAACGTTTCCACCGGCATACGGGACAGGGCGGCCATATCGCTGAGCGAAAAGCTGTCGCGGTACTGGTTTTTGCGCATGGCGTCCACAACCTTGGCGATTTCGTGGCTGAGCACGGCGTCCATCGCCACGGGCTGGCCGGAATGGGAGGCGAGCATAGCCCACAAAAGCTGCTGAAGCTGCGCGCTGGAAGCGTCTTCCGCCGCCGCGACGCGCACCGTGGCCTGCACGATGTGCTTGGCAAGGTTCAGCTGGCTGGGCAGCGAGCCCTGCTTCATGATCCTGTGCGGCAGCGCGCCCATCCTTTGCAGGAAAGCGCCGGACAAGGTTCCGCCAACCATGATCCAAAGGACCCTGGCTTCCTGGTGCACATCCAGCGTGATCCCGCGGGAGCCGGGGGGCAGCATGCAGCAATCGCCCGCGCGCAGCGACAGGGACACGTCCTCGTTTTCCAGCATCAGCGTGCCTGTCTCCACGGCCAGCCACAGCCAATGTTCCGTGGTGCGCAGGCTCTGAATGCCGTTTTGCAGCATGGCGGAGCCGGACGCCGCGATGTATACGCCGCTTGCCCCGGCCAGGGCGTCCGGCGTATGCGCGCCTTCCACCAGCACGGCGGGCATTTCTACATCCTGTTTATTTTGAAACAATAAAGAATCTGACATCGTCATTCCTCCAATCTCTCGATACATTTCTATTTTACATCCCAAATCATACATTGTCAATAGAGGTGACCGAATTTCACAAACTGTTCAAAGAATACACCGGTAAAATAGTAAAAACAGATAGAAAACGGTTCAAATATCGAAAAAAAAATAAAAGTGGAAGAAAAGCTGTTTCCGAATCGTTTGAATAGATGTATAATGGGACGAACAACGAGGAGGGATACCGATGAAGAAAAAACTTCTGTGCGGCCTGCTGGCTGTCCTCATGATGAGCCTGACGCTCTTGGCCGCCGTTCCGGCGTCCGCCGAAAGCAAGGCGATGACCTTTGATTTTATGGAAACCGCTGTGCTGAGCATGGGCCAAAGCGCGCAGACGCTGAAAACCAAGATCCATTCCATCAGCAGCGGCACGATCGTCTATTCTCTGGCGGATCAACTGAACAAAACCGTCGTCTATACCGAAACGCGGAACAACGTGCACGCGGGCCAGGAATTGGTATGGCAGCTGCCTTATGACGATACGGGGCTTTCCGGCGATAAGCCCGTCAAGCAGATGAGGGCCTCTTTCCTGATGGACGGGGTGACCTATACCTACGACGTCTTTTATACCTATCAAAAGAAAGATGGGCTCGTTTCGATCCTGGTCGAAAAAGCGACTTGGTATCCCAACAATACCGCGTGCAGCTTTGGCCCGGCGTTCCGCGATGTGAAGCCGTCGCTGACCGAAAAATGGTACCTGTTCACGGCGGTCGATCTGAGCATCCAGGGCCGGCAGGAATTTGAGTACATTGCAAGCAACATGTATGTGATCGGCAAGGTCTATGTGGACGTGAACGGCGACCAGGTGACGGTAACATACCATAATTTCTATGCCGATCAGGGCGGGAATACCGAAACGCTGAGCGAATTCTTCACCTTCTTTCATGATCTTAAGAGCGTGAAAAACGTTGAGCCCGAAACGATGAGCGATCCCGGCTATCAATTCGGCCAGCCGATCAGCATCCAAAATGATCTGGAAGGGGATATGCGCGTGCTTCTTTTCATCCGCAACCGCGTCACATACCGCGATTACGTAAACAACAGCCACAAGCTGACCCGCTTCTGGCCCAATTTGCAGGAGCGCAGGCAGCTTCGGGAGCAGATGATCTTCTGGATGAACGAATAAAAGCAATATCGGAATGGGGGATACCATATGCCTCGGGCAGCGCATGAAATCGGGAAGGACGAGGAAGGCCGCACGGTAAAATCCATCGTCCTG
>JAFXMP010000072.1 GCA_017530275.1 Clostridia bacterium
GCACGCCCAGGCGCTTGCCATTATAAGCCCGCCAGGCTGGTACGCTTACTGTTTCCTGCGCTAAGGCAGGAAATGCTGTCAGGAGCAGCAGAATGATACACAATACTGAAAACCATTTCTTCATAACAGAACTCCTTTTCTATTGCAGGTAATAGAAACGCAGCATCTCGTCATTTACTTTTACAGCCGCCCTTATCTGGCTCTGCTTGAATCGTTTGCCGACTTCTTGAATCCAGTCACGATATGCGCTGTCGCTGGATAGAAGCTTGTTCATGGGTTGGCCCTCCATTCATGTATTCTGCAATCGTCAGGGCAATTTCTCATATATTATACCCGAAAGCCACGAAAGATTCAATCTCCGCAATGTTCAATACGCCATTTTCTCACCCTCATGGGACACAACGGCCATTATACGTCCTGCCCCGTGTGGGTGTCCGGGAAATCTTGTTTTGCCCTGCCTTTTTCTGTTCTAAGGAGCCTTTTCCGCAGGAAGGTACTGAATGGATACGATGGTGACGATGGTCTCCCGTTTTTCCTCTCCCGCCAGGACAACAACCTGATCGCCTTCTTCGTATTCATCGATATCGGCAAGATAGCAGTATGTTCTGGAGGAATTATCAAATCGAACATTGCAGAAAATCAGATCATCCGGCTTCTTTGCAGGCCTTCCATCAAACAGATAAAGATTCTCACGCATAAATGCTGTGCGGATACGCTTTGACAGATGGTGTTTTTCAATGAAATCATCCTTGCACAATGAGCCCTTTATCTGCTTGGTATTTCCGTTCTTGTATATGTCTCCGCACCGCACAGGATCGCGAACATTCCCAGAAACAGGATGTCCCGTAATGAATACTTGATTGCATTTCCTACCCGATGATCCGGTACTTCTTCCAATAATTGCAACAATGTCTTTGTTTCTGCTTTTGTCAAAGTAATCACCTCACCTTATTACTTTGACATCCTACGCCTAAATTCCTTTTGGTAATAAAATTGTAATATTATTGTAACTTAATCGCAATAAGCGATTGCCCTGGCGACGGTGAATTGCGCCCTTGACGCGCGACAGCGCACGCTGTATAATCATGGAAAAGAAAAAAGGAGGGCCCGCATCATGACGGACAACCTGAAAAAGTTTCTGGAAGAAGCGAGCAGGGACGCAGACCTGGCCGAGCAGATAAACACCACCCAAACCATCGATGCCGTTATCTCTCTGGCCAGGGAAAAGGGATATGAACTGACGGAAAACGACCTGAAAAAGCCTGTAGATTCCGTCAGGCAACTGCTTGACGAAAACGAGCTGGATGCCGTGGCAGGCGGAAAAGCATGCGCCTGCGTTTTCGGCGGCGGCGGCGAAGCCAGCAATTACTACAAATCCAGGGATATGACCTGCGCGTGCGTTATGACTGGCGTAGGCTATGGCGCGGACAAAACAGACGCAGACAATACGCCGGTCCGCTGCGTTTGCGTAGGCGCCGGCGCTGGCGACCTTTGCGTTCTGCATTCGGATAAGTGAAACGAGCGATGCTTCGGGTACAGGGGCTTTTGAGCAATCAGCAGGAGACAGCCGTATGTATTACAAGCTAAAGCCGCAATACCGGCTGCGGGGCTGGGACAAGCTGCCTTGCGCCATCGAGGACAGGCAGAAGCACAGCGTCCGGTTTATCAGCCCCCTTAAGATGGAGACACTGAAGCTGTGCACCGGCACGATCGACCTGAGCCTTGTGCTGATCCCGGAAGAAATCCGCCAGTTGATCCCGGAATTGGAAAAAGAGGAACTGATCGTTCCCTGCCAGCCGGGAGACGGCATCCTTCCCATTCAGGAATACCGTCAGTATCCCTGCCGGTATATCCAAACGGCCCACTGGTCCGTTACAGGCGGCTGCAACTACCGGTGCAAACACTGCTACATGTCCGCCCCGGAAGCCAGATTCGGCCAGCTGGACCGGGGGACCGTCCTGCGCATGGCCCGGGAAATCGCGGACTGCGGTATCATGAACGTTTCCCTCACCGGCGGCGAACCGCTGATCCGCCCGGATTTTCTGGATATCGTGGATACGCTGCTGGAAGGCGGCGTCCGTATTACGCAGATCTATTCCAACGGCGCGCTGGTGAACGAATCGCTGCTTCAAGCGCTGGACAGGCGAAACATCCATCCCGAATTCAATATGAGCTTTGACGGCGTCGGCTGGCACGACTGGCTTCGGGGCGTCCCCGGGGCGGAGGAAGCCGTGGACCGTGCTTTTTGCCTGTGCCGGGATATGGGCTTCCCCACCGGGGCTGAAATGTGCATTCATCGGGCCAATCTGCACACCCTGCGGGCAACCATGAACCACCTGCGGAACGTGGGCTGCCGCTGGGTCAAAACCTGCCCGGTTGCCGATGCGGGCGAATGGCGCAAAAACGGCTATGGGGAATCCATCGGCATCCGGGAGCTGTTTCAGGCGTATTTGGATTATATTCCCCAGTATTATGAAGACGGCATGCCCGTGTCCATCATGCTGGGCGGTTTTTTTTCCGCCAGACCCGATCAGCCGCAGGAATACGACGTGCCTTTGTACCATCTTCCCACGGAGCCTGGAAAATGCGTGGTGTGTGCCCACGCCCGCCATGTCATGTATATCTCTCCGGAGGGCCGCGCCCTGCCCTGTATGAGCCTGACCGGCTCCAGCGCGCAGGAGCGGTTCCCGCTGATCCCGGATATGGGCCTGGCCCGGTGTATCACCGATTCACGCTACATGGACTTTATCGATACGCGGGCGGATCAGGTGCTGGCGCACAACCCGGAATGTACGCGCTGTGAATTCCGCCTGTGGTGCCAGGGGGGATGCAGAGCGTCCGGCCTGGCAGATTCCGGTGATTTGAATGATCTGCTCTGCCGCGATCCCGCCAGCTGCGAGCTGTTCCGCGGCGGCTGGATCGCAAAAATCATGCGGCTGATGCAGCGAATCATGCCCGGGGCCGAGAGCCTCCTGCTGAAAGACGAATACTGGAAAGCTCAAAGCTCCGATCCCCCCTATGTCATGGGCTGACCTGCGCCGACGGCGCCATGGTTTTTGAGTCCGAAAAAGGGTTTGTGATTTTTACCCTTCAGGACGGAACGCTTTCCATGAAATTCAACATGGGCGAGGCTGCTGCCATCCTTTACCTGTTCCGGGCCGAAGCGCCGGAAGAATAAAAGTAATGCGGGAAGCGAGATGAATAAGGCGAGACTGATTTCATCGAGAGAGAATTCAGGCATGGCTACCTCCTACCATTTGAGATTATCGTTCAAAAGAAGGCTTCCGGGCCTCCTTGGCTTGGGGCGGCTGTCCGTTATGTTCACGCATGACCTGACGCAGCAGCTCCCGAAGGGGAAGCCGATCCTCTGTTTTGACTTCCCGGCCTGATTTTGCGTCTTCTCTTATTTCTTTTCTCCATTTGCACGTACTATTTATTTTGGACTTTTCGCTCTGAATCCCTTATCCGCTCTATTTCTCTTCATTTTTCCACTGGCGAAGTCGGGTGATTTGGTCGAATACTATTACCGGATCGTATATGTCCATCATCTCTGTTATATACACTGGTATTCTGCCCTGCTCTGTGCTATAATTCCTTCCGGTATAGTTTGTCATCAACCTGATTATACCAAAAAAGGAAATCTCCCAAGTACTTTCTCTTGAGAGATTTCTGTTTTTTTATGTCCGTTTTCCAGAGGACTTTTTTCACAGCCCCTGTTGATTATCCTTTTACCGCGCCCGCGGTCACGCCGTCCATCAGATACCGGTTGAAGAACAGAAACAGCAGGAACACGGGGATCAGCGACAGGGTGGACATGGCGAACATGGGGCCGAAGTTGGTGCCCTGGGCGTCCGCGAAGCCCTTGATGGCCAGGGATACGGTGTACAGCGCGGGCTTGCTCAAATAGAGCAGGGGGCCCATGTAATCGTCCCAGATCCAATAGAAGGAAATCACGATGGTGGTGATAATGGACGGGTAAAGCAGGGGCAGCACGATCCGGGTGAAGATGGAATACTTGTTGCACCCGTCGATCATGGCCGCCTCGTCCAGTTCCTTGGGCAGGCCCCGGATGAACTGCATCATCATATAAATGAAGAAGGGCCAGCCTAAGAATTTGGGCAGGATCAGCGGAACGAAAGTGCCTACGAAGTTCAGCCGGTTCCAGATGATGTACTGGGGGATCATCAGCACCTGGCCCGGCAGCAGCATGGTCATGATCATGGCGGTGAACCAGAATTTCCGGCCCTGGAATTTGATCCTTGCCAGCGCGTAGGACACCATGGCGGAGGACAGCACCGTGCCCAGGGTGCCCAGGCAGGATACGATGATGGAGTTTTTGAAGTAGGTGGCGAAGGTCAGGCTGCCGCTGCCCTGCCAGCCGTTGGGATAGTTTTCAAACACCCATTTGGAGGGCAGGAAAGGGGCGTTGTTGCCCAGGATTTCGCTCTTCATTTTGAAGGACGACAGGATCATCCACAGCACCGGGTAAACCATCAGCAGCCCAAAGGCGACCACGAAAAGGTGGTAAATCGTATTGCGGACGGCGCGTTTCGTTTTCATCAGTTCGCCCTCCTCAATTCTCGTAGAACGTCCAATGGGACGAGGTTTTGAAAATGACGCCCGTAATCGCCGCCATGATGAGCAGCATCACCCAGCTTTCGGCGCAGGCGTAGCCCATGCGCTGATAGGAGAAGCCCTCCTTGAAGATGTTCAGGGCGATGTAGTTGGTGGCGTAATTGGGCCCGCCGTCGGTGATGATTTGGGCCTGGGTGAAGGTCATGAAGCCGGAAATCAGCTGCATGATCAGGTTGAACAGAATGATGGGCGACAGAATGGGCAGGGTAATGGAAAAGAACCGCTGCACCGCGCTGGCTCCGTCGATTTCCGCGGCTTCGTAGTAATCCCGGGGAATCTGCTTTAAGCCGGAGGCGAAAATGAGCATGGAGGAGCCGAACTGCCAGGCGTTGCACAGCACCAGGGGCACGAAAGCCCACACGGTGGAGCCGAAGAAGCTGAAATTCTTGACCCCCATGGCTTTGATCAGCGTCACCACGGGTCCGCGGCTGCCGAACAATTGCTTCCATACCAGCGCTACGGCCACCGAGCCGCCGATCAGAGAAGGAATATAATAAACCGCCCGGTAAAAGCCCTGCAATTTTGTTGGCTTGGTGAGCAGCATGGCCACCATCAGGGCGAAAACCAGCTTCAGCGGTACGCCGATGATTACATACTGAATCGTCACCAGCAGGGAATTGCCGAAGGTGGCATCTTTCATGAGGTCGGCAAAGTTTTTCAGCCCCACCCACACCGGCTCCGCGGCGATTTTATAATTGCAGAAGGAATAGTACAAGGACAGCGCCATGGGGATCATGGTCAGGCACAGAAAGCTGATCACGAAGGGGGCGGCAAAGAAATAGCCCACCACGTTCTCATTTTGCAGGAAGCTGCCCTTTCTTCCGGCGCTTCGCCCGGCTTTTGCGGCTTGCATCGCGTGACCTCCTTTGGTCAGTCGTTTCTTCATTGAGCGCTTAAACAAGGGGCACCCTGAAGGAAAGTATCAGGGTGCCCAAATTTTGGCCGGACTTATAGCCCTGAACGCCGGATTACTGGTGCTTGGCCCAGATTTCCTGCGCTTCGGCCCAGAACAGGTCGGCAGCGGCCTGGGCGCTTTCAAACTTGCCCTCGGCCAGGCCCTGGAAGTAGGTCTTCTTGAGCACGTCGGAGATTTCCTCGTTGGCGGCGGGCTCGGCGGGGCTGGTGTTGGCGGCGTCCGCGAAGGAGCCGATCAGGTCGATGATGGTGTACACCTTGCCGGTGATTTCGTTGGTCTTTTCCGTGTCAGCCTTCAGGGCAGCCAGCACGTCGCTGTTGATGGACACGCCGCGCTCGCAGTTGAGGATCTTGTTGGCTTCCACGCTGTTGATGAAGAAGTTGATGAAGTTGGCGGCCATTTCCTTCTTTTCGGAGCCCTTCCAGATGCTCATCTGCTGGGAGGAACGCACCACCATGCCGCTCTGGCCGTCATGGGACACCCGGGGAATGGTGCACAGTTCCAGGGTAATGCCGCTTTCAGCGGCCACGTTGCTCAGCGCCTGGAACTGGTTGGAGGACAGCATGATGATGGCGGAATCGCCATAGGCGATCCAGTCCGCTTCGATGTTGGAGCCGATTTCGTTCTGGATGCCGTAGTCGGCGATGGCGCCTTCCTGCTGCAGGGTGGTCAGCAGATCGAACAGATAAGCCAGAGGCGCGGTATCGCCGTCAAAGGCGAAGCCGGTTCCGTCCATGGTGTAGAAGTTGTAGCCTTCCTTCCACTGGGTGAACACGGAGTAGGCCAGGGAGTTGTATTCCAGGGTGGTGACGGCGGGATTGCCGGTGGTTTCGTAGATCTTCCGGCAGGCGTCCGCGAACTCTTCCCAGGTCCAGGTATCGGTGGGATAGGGCACGCCGGCGGCGTCGAAGATGGCGGGGTTGTAGGCGAAGCAGCGGGCGTTGGTGCCGTTGGAAATACCGGTCACCTCGCCGTTGGCCTGATTGACGGTGGTGGCGATCATGGCGGGACCGATGGCGGTGGTGTCGATGATGCCCGCGTCAATGTAGGCGTTCAGGGGTTCGATGGTGTCGTAATAGGTGAGCCAGTTATTGCCCATCTGGAACACGTCGGTCAGGCTGTTGGCAGCCATCTTGGCCTGGAACTGGGTCCAATAGGTGCCGCCGTCATAGTACTCGAATTCGACCTTCGCGCCTGTCTTTTCTTCCCACAGGTGAATGACTTCCTCGGTCATCTTGGCGCGGGTGTCGGAACCCCACCACATGATGCTCAGGGTCTGCCCGGAATAGTCGGGGAATACATAGCCCTCGGCGTTTACGTTATTCCAGCCAGCGGCCTTTTCTTCTGCCATGGCGGGAACAAACAGGGTGCACAGCATAGCGGCGACCAACAGAATCACGATGGATTTCCTCATGAGGAATGCCTCCTTTGATATTTTTAGCTCATTTATTTCCTATTAAATGAGCTTTATTTGTTTTTATTGTATCAGTCTTTTTCCGATTTGTCAATGTACGCGCCAGGGTTTACGGGAAATTTTCACGTTGAGCGGGAAAGCGTTTACGCGCCTTCGTCCACAAAAGCGGGCCGGGAATCCGTCCCCTGGGGAAGCACCTGATAGTCCTTCAGCGTGACGCGGCGCGCGTGCCGCGCCCACAGGGAATAGGCGGGTGCAGGACCAAGGGCGTCGATCATGTGCGCATCGGGATACACTCCTTTCAAATCAGAATAGAGCCGGGGATCCGGGGCGGGGCTTTTCCATGGGTATTGGAGGAGCCGCACATCCTCAAAAGCAATATCTTCCATTGTTTTTTCCGGGATCCCCAGCAGGTAGGAGCCCCGGGGGCCGTTGGCTTCCCCCCGAACGCGGGAAATCAGCACGCGGCGCATCGTGCCGATGCTGGGCCGGGGATCGCCGGGTTTCACCCGTCCCCGATCTTCCAGGCGGAAAAAGAAGGGGCTCCAGGACCGGGTGATATACAGGTCGGTCAGCCAGAAGTTTTCCAAAGTTCCCCCATCCACCATTTCCAGGGAAACACCGCTGTCGGCGCACGGATGCTTGAGCCCAGAGGGGTCTTCCGAAAGACCCCCGATGCGGCAGCGCCGGATCAGCACATTGCGGAAATCCCCCTGAGTGTCAGTACCCACTTTGAACGCATTGCAGGCGGAATAAAAATCGCAGTCCTCCACCAGCACGCGGTCCAGCCCCCGCTGAGACGCGCCCTTGAAGCACAGCGCGTCGTCCCCGCTGGACACCCGGCAATGGCGGATCACCACGTCCCTGCAGCCGTCGATATCCATGCCGTCGTTGTTATAATTGGCATGGTTGCGCACGGTCAGTCCTTCGATCAGCACTTCATCGCAGTTCAGATAATTCTGCATCCAGCAGGCGGCGTTTTTCAGCGTCAGCCCGCTGATATGTACCCGGCGGCAATCGATGACGCGGATCAGGAAGGGCCGTCCCGGCGTGCCTTGGGCCGTTTCCGTGCCGGGAAAATGCTGCGGGCCGCCCTGTCCGTCGATCACGCCCGCGCCGTATAGGCTGATATTTTCACAGCCTTCCGCGAAAATCAGAGATTGGTGCATCCCCATGCTGGTATCCTGCACAGTGAGCCGCCGGGCGTGCATTTCAGGGTAATCCTTTAAGTCGGTGCTGGCCAGCAGCCTGGTTCCGGCACAGATTTCCAGCCGCACGTTGGAGCGCATTTCCAGCGTGCCGCTCACATAATCCCCGTGATCCAGCCGAACGGTGCCGCCCGTTTCTCCCGCCGCGTCAATGGCCCGCTGGATCGCCGCCGTGGCTTTCTCTCCGGGCATACAGCCAAAATCCTCCGGCCTGAATACAGCGCTGTTTCCATCCCAGGGATGAACATTCCTGTTCAATCCTTCCGCCATGGCGGTCAAGGAAGCCTGAATAGCGGCGCACCAGTCAGGAAGCGGGCCAAACGACAGGCATTTTTCATTTCCCATCTTCGCTTTCGTTCCTTTCTTTTTCATCGTCTATGATCACTTCGCTCAGAATACGCCCCCGCGAATCGGTGACGATCCGCCGGCCGCAGGGATACGTCCCCATTGCTCGCCCGTCCACCGCGATTTCGGCGCGTATTCCGTCGCTGCGAATGGCATAACGATGGTCATAAAACGTTGCCTCATACGTATATTCTTCTCCGGCGCCCAAACTGAACCACACCTGGCCCAAATGGGGATGGACGCCGAAGCGGTGGGCGATGAATTCAAGGCAGGCGAGCATGGTGGGGCCATAGGCGTCCTGGATGGGTTCGCCGCTTCCTTCCTTGACCGGCTGATGGGAAACGGCGTGCACCAGAGAGGGCTTTCCCGTGAAAGGGTCAAACTGCTGGGTGAAACGGTACCCGTTTTCCGCGACGGCGTAAAGCAGCTTGCCGCCCAACCGCGTTACGATGGGATGATAGCCGTAATTCTCCAATGCAAGGATCGACCGCTGATAAGTGAGTCCCTCCGGCTGCCCGCTCCAGTTGTTTTCCGGGGCGTTGCGAAAAGCCGGATCGCACGCCGCCACACTGGGCAGGGGAAAGGGCGTCCAGAATTCCCGGGGATTCAAAAGGTGCTTTTCCACAAAGCGCTTGGCCATGTCCGGGGCAAGGGAGCCCCAATACATGCAGCGCAGGGTATTATGGCACAGGATATCGATGATCTTTCCGTTTTTGTCCCGGTCATAACAGGCCCCGCGCGTTTCGTCCCACAGGCCCCGCCGGATGGCGGCGGCCACCTGGAGAGCCCAGTTTTCCCACAGTTCCTCTTCCCCATCGCCCAGGATCCGGCTGATGCTTGCCAGCGTATCCCGGCAGGAATAACTCCAGCTCATCACATCCATGCTGGCCATGGGCACCACAGCATACCCTTCCGGCGGCTTATCCTCCGTCCACCAGCAGGGAGCGTCCCCGTAGCGCAGAGCCAGATCCTCCCCCGTATCGTACACGCAGAAGGATTCCAGCAGCCCGTCCCCGTTGGAATCCCGGGTGCGCCACAGGCAATCGTCGAAGCGGCGCAGGGTATCCTGAAGCTGGAAAAGAAATTCCCGGTCTTCTCCCAGCAGGTAATACAGGTTCAGGGCGGGAAACGGAAAACAAAAGCCCTGGTATTTGTTGAATTGGGGTTCGATCACGCCGTCCACGCATTGGATGGACCCCGGCAGGCGGCCGTCCGCCCGCTGATGACGCATGAACAGCAGGCAGTTGTTTTTCGCCGCCTCCAAATTCCGCAAGGCGTACATTTCCCCGCCCATGGGCTGGGTTTCCAGCCAGATTTTTTCGTAACCCCCGCCCTCCACCAGCACCAGATCATTGCCAAAGCGCTTTTGGTTCAAGCGGCACTTTCTTTCCGCTTCGTCGTATACCCGCTGCAGCTTCTCGTTTTCGCACTGGAAAGACACGCTTGTTTCGGGCAGCATCAGCGTCACCTCTTTCTGAAAATTTGACGGATGGACACAGGAACGTTTTTTCTGTATAATCGTGATCGAAAGCAGCTGTTTCAGCCGATACGGACCGGATCAAGCGTGCTGTAAACACAGCACGAAACAAAGGAGGATAAAACCATGCCGGATATCCGGGAAATCAACATACGGGACCCTTTTGTTCTGCTGGAAAAGGGAGTCTACTATCTGTACGGTACGAGAGGCGCGACCTGCTGGGGCCCCGCCACGGGCTTCGACGTATATACGAGCGAAAATCTGACGGCCTGGGAAGGACCTTTCCCCTGCTTTGAAAATGACGGCAGCTTCTGGGCGGACCGCAATTATTGGGCCCCGGAGGTGCATCCTTGGCAGGGAAACTTCTACATGTTCGCCAGCTTCAAAAGCGATGCGCGCCACCGCGGCACCGCCATCCTGCGCGCCGGTTCGCCGCTTGGTCCCTTTATTCCCTGGTCGGACGGTCCCGTCACGCCAAACGCATGGGAATGCCTGGACGGAACCTTTTATGCCGATCAGGAGGGAAAGCCCTGGATCGTGTTCTGTCACGAATGGGTGCAGGCGGGCGACGGGGAAGTATGGGCCATGCGCCTCAGCGAAGATCTGCGCAAAGCGGCGGGAGAACCGTATCTTCTGTTCCGTGCTTCCGAAGCGGATTGGGCCGTTGAAATGCATCATTCCTCCGGGAAAACAGGCTATGTGACGGACGGCCCCTTCCTTTGGCGGACGGAAGAAGGAAAGCTGCTGTGCCTGTGGTCTTCTTTTTCATCGGAGGGCTATACGCAGGCGGTGGCGGTATCTGACAGCGGGCGCATCGACAGCCATTTTTCCCAGATGAAGCCGCTGTTCATGAAAAATGGCGGACATGGCATGATCTTCCGGACCAAGGAGGGGCAAATCATGCTGGCGCTGCATCAGCCCAATGAGCATCTCAAAGAGCATCCTGTTTTTCTGACCTTGGACGCGAACATGAAATAAGCTCATTCCCACGGTGGTTTCGGCAGCGTCCCCATGATTTTTCGTGTTTCCTCAGGCGTCGCCGTTTCAAGTCCCATGGCGTGGATAAGCTGTGCCAGCCGTTCCACCACCTACCAGTTATACTGCGCGTACGATCCGGGAGCCAAATACGCGCTGTCCTCAAAGCCGATGCGCACGATGGACACGCCCAGGGCCATGGCTCCGGCCAGGAAGTCCCAATTGTCCCGCCC
>JAFXMP010000073.1 GCA_017530275.1 Clostridia bacterium
CCCATCGGAGAAGGAGTTGAAAGCAGGTGAAACTCTTTTATCATCCCGAAGATGGAAGAATGGGAGACATCATCCCCTTTTATGAGGATGGTGTCTTCAAGTTATTTTATTTGGGCTTTGGATGGAGCAATGTTTCCACGCGGGATCAGCTGCATTTCTATGATCAATACCGGACGGACATACACGGCGGCACGGGGTCGGTGCTCAAGGTGGACGGGGTATACCATATGTTCTACTGCAAGTTCACCTTTACGCCCTACATGCGTCAGTACGTGTGCCACGCCGTCAGTGAGGATCTGAAGGAATGGCGGGAACTGCCGGAAGAAACTTTCCAGCCGGACGACGTGATTTACGAAATGACCGACTGGCGCGATCCGCACGTGATCTGGAATGAAGAAGAAGGCTGCTGGTGGATGCTGCTGTGCGCCCAGAAAAAAGGAATTACCATGCGCAAGGGCTGCGTGGGCCTGTGCAAATCCAAAGACCTGCGCCATTGGACGATCTGCGAACCGCTTTACGCCCCGGCCACGAACCAGTCCGGCCATGAATGCCCCGACCTGTTCCAATGGGGCGATTGGTGGTATCTGACCTATTCCGTGTATACGGACCGTTTTGAAACGCTGTACCGCATGGCCCGCTCCCCCAAGGGCCCGTGGATTACCCCGAAGGTTGATACCTTCGACACCCGCTGCTTCTACGCGGCGAAACACGGTACCGACGGGGAAAACCATTACATGTACGGCTGGAACCCCCTTCGGGAAAAGAACATGTGGCATTTCAACCCGGAAAAGTACGAAGGCAAGGATTACAACACCTGGGATTGGGGCGGCACCATGATTGTGCATCAGCTGGTGCAGCAGCCCGACGGCGCCCTGACCGTGAAGCCCCCCGAAGCTGTGGACAACGCCTTTTCCACGGAAGCAGCCCTGGAAATGCGTCCTCTGACCGGCCCCTGGGTTTTGAATGAAAAGGGAGCCAGCGTGGACACGCCCAGCGGCTACGCCAGTTTGCTTTTGAACCGCGTACCCGATTGCTGCAAGCTGGAAATGGACGTTTCCTTTGAGGACGATCCCCGGGAATTTGGCGTCGCCCTGCAGGTGGACCAGGATTTCGCCATGGGGTATTACCTGATTTTTGAACCGAACCGGCATCGGATCCAATATAAAACAGGCCTGCGGATGTATGAGGACGGGGGCAAGATGTTCCCCTACGAGGTGGAACAGGAACGCCCCTTTGAGTGGCAGCCGGGGAAAAAGCATCATGTGCGCGTGTTCGTTCAGGACAGCATTCTTCTGCTGTATGTGGACGATCAGGCCGCGCTGGGCACCCGGATGTTCGACCGGCATGGATACCGTTTCGGCTTGTTTGCTTCCGATGGTTCGGCGGCGTTCAGCAACATCCGCCTGTTGACGGATTAAACATTTCACGGAGGTGAAGTACATGCGGCGTGGATGGATCATAACAATCGCCGTAGTGGGGTGTCTCGCACTTCTGGTGACTGCCGTTCTCCTGATCGGGAACAACGGCGTGCAAGCCACAGAGTGGCGGACCTACACCCCGGAGGATCAGGCGCGGCCCGACGGCGGCTCCCTTGTTTCCGCGTCTCAGGGAACCCTGTCCCCGGATTCCTGTGTCCTGCTCCCGGAATACGAGGGCAGGCAGAACGTGGTGCGTCTTTCCGCGGGCGGCAGCGTTTCCTGCCTGCTGAATGCCCCGGAAACGGGCGTTTACGGGCTGCGGGTAGGCTACCACACGGAAAACGGCAAGGGTGTGGACATGGAATACACCCTACAGGTGGACGGGAAGCCCTACAATACCGCCAACGCGGTGGTGTCTCTCAACCGGGTATGGGTGGATGCCGGTCAGCCGGAACGCACGCCCACCGGCAATGAGCTGCGGCCCAAGCAGGTGGAAGTCTTCCTGTGGACGGAAGCGCTGCTGGCGGACACCAACGAGGTGGAAGGCCAGGTGCTGCTCCAGCTGGAGAAGGGCGACCACGAGATCACGCTGACTTCCCTGCGCGAGGAAGCGGTGCTGGATTATCTGGCCCTTCAGGCGCGGGAGGCTCTGCCCACCTACGCGGAATACAAGGCGGCGAACGCCGGCATGCCGGTGGTAAAGAATGTGGAAGTGATTTTGCAGGCGGAAAACGCCTTGAGCAAATCCGCTTCCGCCATCTATCCCACCTATGACCGTACTTCCTCCTTTACCCAGCCTTATCATCCCACCCAAATGCGGCTGAACACCATCGGCGGCAGCGGGTGGAAGCATGTGGGCCAGTGGGTGGAATGGCTCATCGAAGCGCCGGAGGACGGGCTGTACCAGCTGGGGATGCGGTATCACCAGAATCAGTTGAAAGGCTTCTTTGTCGCCCGTCAGGTGATGCTGGACGGCCAAGTGCCCTTCCAGGAAATGCAGGAAGTGCACTTCGCGTACCATTCCGAATGGGTGCTGGACTATCTGTCCGACGGCAGCGGAAGCCCGTACCTGTTCGCCCTGACCAAGGGCCCCCACCTCCTGCGCATGCAGGTCACGCTGGGCGAAATGGCCCCTGTGATCTCCGATATGCAGGATACGGTGTACTCTCTGAACGAGCTGTACCGGCAGATCATCATGGTTACGGGCACCGAGCCTGACTTCTACCGCGACTATTACCTGGAGCGGGTCATTCCCAATCTGGAAAGCCGCCTTTCTTCCCTGGCGGACGCCCTGGACGGCTATCAGGCCACCATGGACCAAATGCTGGGCGGGGATTCCACCGCGGGTGAAATCATTCAGGTGCTTTCTTACCAGCTTCGGGATTTCGCGGCGGAGCCCTATACCATCCAGAAGCGGCTGACCACCTTCTCCTCCAACATTTCCTCCTTTGCGGAATGGATTCTTTCCGTGCAGGAGCAGCCGTTGGAAATCGACTACCTGACGCTGGCGTCCCAGGATGTGAAGCCCGGGAAAACGGAGGATAACCTGATCGATACCATGAAGCGCGAGCTTCGGGCCTTTGTGGGTTCCTTCGTACAGGATTACAACGCGTTCAGCTCCGCCGAGACCGGCGTGAAGCAGCAGGCCATTACCGTGTGGCTGTCCGCGGGCCGCGATCAGGCTTACGCCATCAACCGCCTGATCCAGGAGGACTTTACCGCGAAAACGGGCATCAGCGTGAACCTGCAGCTGGTCAGCGGCGCGCTGCTCAAAGCCACCATCGCCGGACAGGGGCCGGACGTGAACCTGTTTACCGGCCGGGGCGAAGTGATGAACCTGGCCTTCCGCGAAGCCTTGGCGGATTTGAGCAAGCTGCCCGGCTATGCGGAAACCGCCGCCCAGCTTCGCGCTTCCGCTGAAGACCCCTACGCCTTCAACGGCGGCGTATACGGCCTGGCGGAAACCCAGGACTTCCTGATGATGTTCATCCGGGACGACGTGCTGGATGAGCTGAAGCTGGATGTGCCGGAAACCTGGCAGGATCTATTGAATATCGCGCCCATCCTCCAGTCCAACAATTTGCAGATCGGTTTGCCCTACACCCAGCTTGGCGGCGCTACCGTCATTTCCAACGGTGTGGGCATGACCAGCCTGTTCCCCTCCCTGCTTTTGCAGATGGGCGGCAAATTCTATACCGACGATTATAAAGCGACCCTGCTCAGCGAGCCGGTAGCCAACGCCGCTTTCCGCTCCTGGACAGATTTCTACACCCTCTACGATTATCCGCTCTATAAGGACGATTTTACCCGCTTCCGTACGGGCGAAATGCCGGTGATCATTACTTCCTATAATATGTATGCCCGGCTGAAGGCCACGGCTCCCGAAATCGCGGGCAAGTGGAGTATGCACCTGCTGCCTGGCGCCTCGAACCCGGACGGCACGGTGGACCATTCCACCACGGCGGACGGCACGGCGGCCATTATCCTGAGTTCCAGCAAAAACGTGGACGCCAGCTGGCAGTTCGTCCAATGGTGGATGGACGCCGAAACCCAGGCCAGCTACGCCCGGGATATCGAATCGGATATCGGTACGCTGGGCCGCTATACCTCCGCCAACGTGGAAGCGTTCGAGCTGTCCAACTGGTCGCTGAACGAGCAGAAGACCATGAACGAGCAGTGGGCGCACGTGACCGAGCTGCCGGAAATCCCTGGCGGATATTACGTGTCCCGAAATCTGGATAACGCTTTCAGAGCGGTGGTGCTTTCCGGCAACGACGAGCGGGAGAGTCTGTTCTACTGGACCAGCTCTACCAACGAGGAAATCGCCCGCAAGCGCCATGAAATGGGGCTGAACGATTGAATCGCAGCGCTGACGCCATTATAACCTGATACGATCTCTCAATAAGGAGGGCTGACGATGGAAAACAACGGGTTGCTGCAGCGCATGCGGAGAAGTCGGGATAGCTATTTGCTGATGCTGCCTTACCTGCTCTTTTTCACGGTGTTTACGCTGGTGCCGGTCATCGTGGCTATTGTGGTTTCCTTTACAGAGTACAATATGCTCACCCCGGCCAAGTTCGTATTTCTGGATAACTATATCCGAATGTTCCTGGAAGACAACGTGTTCCTGACCGCGCTGAGCAATATGGTCAAGATCGCCGTGATCATTGGACCTTTCAGCTACATTCTTTGCTTCTTCATCGCTTGGGTCATCAACGACCTGAGCCGTACCGGCCGTTCCATCCTGACCACCCTGTTCTATGTGCCCGCGGTGGTAGGCGGCGCGGCCTGGGCTGTATGGCGGCTGCTGCTCAGCGGCGACCAGTACGGGCTGATCAACAACTTCCTCATGTCCCTGGGCATCATTTTCGAGCCTGTCGCCTGGACCACCGAGGAATCGGCCATCCTGCCGGTGATCATCATCGTGCAATTGTGGATGAGCATGGGCATCAGCTTCCTTTCGTTCATCGCCGGTATGCAGACAGTGGATGCTTCCCTGTATGAAGCGGGCATGATCGACGGCATCAAGAACCGCTTCCAGGAGCTGTGGTATGTAACGCTGCCTTCCATGCTGCCCCAGCTGGTATTCGGCGCGGTGATGCAGATCATTTCGGCCTTTACGGTAGCGGATGTTTCAGTGCAGCTATGCGGCTTGCCATCCACCAATTACGCGGGCGAAACCATTGTAACCCACATCATGGACTACGGCACCATCCGCTATGAATTCGGTTATGCCTGCGCCATGAGCGTGGTGCTGGTGCTGCTGATGCAGCTGTCCCGCGCGCTTGTAACCAAAATGCTGAGCAAGGTTGGATCATAAGGAGGTGAAAATATGCAGCTGACCCTGAAAAAAATCTTTCACAGGCGCGGCAAGGTCGGCATGAAGCGGCGCCGCTCCAAGGTAGGCAGCTTCTTCATGTTCCTGGGTATTTTCCTCCTGGCCGCGTTCATGGCCTTCCCCCTGTACTATACGGTGGTGCAGTCGCTCAAGCCCATTGACGAAATCTTCCGTTTCCCGCCCACGCTGTATGTGAACCGGCCCACCATGGACAACTACGGCGAAATGTTCCGCATTCTGGCAAACATGTGGGTGCCCCTGTCCCGGTATCTGTTCAACACCCTGATGATCGCCGTCCTGGGCACCGGGCTGCACGTGATCCTGGCGGGCATGGCGGCCTATCCTCTGGCCAAGCATAAGTTCCCCGGCAAAAACCTGATTTTCGCCATTATCATGCTGGGCCTCATGTTTGTGCCCCAAGTGACCTTCGTTCCCTCCTTCATCATCATTTCCAAACTGGGTCTGCTCAACACTTATTGGGCGCAGCTGCTGCCCACCATCGGCGTTTCCCTGGGCCTGTTCCTGATGCGTCAGTTCATGGAGCAGATGCCGGACGCCATGATGGAAGCGGCCAAAATTGACGGAGCCGGAGAATTCCGCATCTGCTTCCAGATCGTTTTCCCCAGCGTGAAGCCCGCCATCGTGACGGTCATCATTTTCCAGTTCATCAATCTCTGGAATCTGTCCGGCGGCGATGTCGTGTATAATGAAGAGCTCAAGACCCTCACCCAGGCCATGTCCCAGATCAGCGCGGCGAACGCATACGCCCGGTACGGCCCCTCCATGGCCGCCGCCGTGATCATGATGCTGCCGCCTATCCTGATCTTCGTACTGCTGCAGCGTCAGGTCATCGAAACCATGACCAGCGCGGGCATCAAGGGCTAAGAGGAGGCGGAGCAATTGAAAAAGATAAAATGGCTGATCCTCATCCTGGCGCTGATGCTGCTTCCCTCCATGGGAAACGCGGAAGCGGTTTATCCCTCCTATACTTATAACGAATGGGACGAATCCGTGAGTACCCCCCAGGGCTACGTTGTGGAAACCACCATTCGAGGCGCTCAGGCTGAAGGCGGCGCGTGGAAACAGCCCCAGGACCTGTGCGTGACCGCAGAAGGGCACATCCTGCTGGCGGACAGCGGCAATGACCGCATCCTGGAATACGACGGCGAATGGCATCTGCTGCGGGAAATCACCCAGGCCACCCTGGAAAACGGGGAAACCCTGCCGCTGGCGGGTCCCAACGGATTGCACGTTTCCCAGGACGGCACGCTGTACGTGGCCCTGAAAAAGAGCGCTCAAGCCTTCGTGGCGAACCTGGAAACCATGCGGGTTTCGCTGCTGATCGAGAATCCCCGCAACCCCCTGCTTGGCGACGATTTTACCTTCTCCCCCGCCAAGATCGGCGCGGATAACGCGGGCCGAATCTACATCCTGAGCACAGGCTGCTATTCCGGCTTCCTCCAGTTTTCTCCCCAGGGAGAATTCATGGGATACTACGGCGCGAACAAAGTGGCCGTTACGCCCGAAGTGCTGTTCAACTACTACTGGAAATCCATCATGACCAATGAACAGCGCCAGAACATGACCAGTATCCTGCCGGTGGAGTATTCCAACCTGTACTGCGCTCCCGACGGCTTTGTGTACGCCACCACCGTGGCCACCAGCAGCCCGGTCAACCAGGTGAAGCGTTTGAACCCCCTGGGCAACAACACCTACCTGGCCAGGGGAGACAAAGAAATCAATTTCGGCGACGAGGAACTGGCAGTCACCTCCCAGGGCGCTGCGTCCAGCACCCTGCTGCCGACCTTTGTGGACGCGGTCGTAACCGCTGACAGCGAATTCGTTTTCGCTGTGGACCGTTCCTATGGCCGCGTATTTGAACGGGACCGCACCGGCAATCTGATTGCCGTGTTCGGCGCGCTGGGTACCCAGGAGGGCACCTTCCGCCAGCCCGTAGCGCTCGATTTGCTGGACGGCAAGGTGCTGGTGCTGGATACGGCGAAAAACAACGTAACCGTGTTCGCGCCTACCGCTTACGCCAACCTGGTGCATCAGGCGGTTTCCCTGTACAACGCGGGCGAATACGAGGCTTCCCGCTCGGTGTGGAACGACGTGCTCAAGCACAACAGCAACGCCACCCAGGCGTATGCGGGCGTGGGCCGGGCGCTGCTCAAGGAAAACCAGCATGAGGAAGCGCTTCAGTACTTCAAGCTTGGCGACAGCCGGGAGGAATACTCCCAGACCTACCGCATCGTTCGTCTGAACCGACTGCGCGACGGCGCGGTTGGCGCGGTGTGCATCGTGGCCGCCCTGGCGGTGCTGGTGAAGGCGGTTTCCTTCATTAAAAAGAAGAGGAAAAAGGACGAGGACGAGCCTCAGGAAAAATGGCTCACCCGCTTGATGAAGCGGCTGCGGATTCCTACGCATACCGTGTTCCCCAAGGCCGTTTTCCATCCCTTCCTGGGATTCCAGGAGATCCGTTTCGGCGAAGAAAAAACGTCCCTGTGGGCGGCCATCGTGATCGCGGTTCTGTACGTGCTGGCCACCATCTATCAGTATGTGGGCACCGGTTATCTGTTCAATGAGAACAATATCGCGAATATTAACCTGTGGCTGCTGCTGGCGAAATCCCTGGGCGTGCTGGTGATTTTCTGCGCGGCCCAGTGGTCGGTATCCATCCTTACCAACACCAGCGGCCGGCTCAGCGACATCGTGATCACCGCCTGCTACGCGCTGGCGCCCTATACCGCTGCGATTTTCATCGGCACATGGCTGTCCAATTACATGCTGCTGGATGAATTGTACGCGTCGTATATCATTACGCTGGGGATGCTGTGGGGCGTGGTGATCCTGCTCATCGGCACCATCACGTGCCACGAACTGTCCTTTGGCAGAACCATTGGCTTCCTGCTGCTGACCATCGCCGGCATGGCGGTGATCGTATTCGTAGGCGTGCTGTTCTACACGCTGCTGGAACAGTTGATTACCTTCTTCTCCACGCTCTACGTGGAAGTCGTATTCAGAATGTAAGGGGGTGGTGTGATGCTGAAAAGAATCTTAACGGCGCTGATCGTTTCGCTGTGTCTGCTTATGCCCGCCGCCGCTTTGGGCGAATGGGAAAACGTAGCGGAAAACGAACGGTTTACCCTGTGCTATGACCCCCAGGAAAGCCAGATCATGCTGAAGGACGCGCTAACCAATGCGGAATGGCGCTCCACCCCGGCGGACATTGACCAGGACAAAATCGCTTCCGGTATGAATAAAATCAACCGGCAAAGCGACCTGATCATTACCTATCACAATCCCACCTATGTGACCAACCAGGTAAACAGCTATACCGGGTCTATCAAAAACGGCGATTTCACCTGGGAGAAAATCGAAAACGGCATTGAGATCCGTTACTTCTTCCCCAAGCAGGGCTTCCTGATTCCCGTGCGCTACGTGCTGGAAAAGGACGGCCTGAAGGCGTCCGTCCTCAGCGAGCAGATTCGGGAAGACCTGTGGACGCTGTCGGAGGACCCGGAGGAAATCGAGAAAGCCTCCGCCAAAAAAGAAAAGCTGTCCGTCATGACCGTTTCCCTGCTGCCCTTCATGGGCGCGGCCGGGGCGCAGGACGAAGGCTATCTGGTGGTGCCGGATGGCAGCGGGGCGCTGATTCACTTCAACAACGGGCGCGGCGACACCGCCGTGTACCAGCAGGACGTATTCGGCCGTGACAGCACGCTGAGCGTGAAAAGAGCGGCTACCAAAACGTATCAGGTCAATATGCCGCTGTACGGCATGGTGAAAAACGGTCTGGGCCTGATGGCGGTGGTGGAGCAGGGCGAATACCAGGCGCAGTTGAACGCCGCCGTAGCGGGCCAGCTGACCGGTTATAACAACGCCTATTTCACCGTCACCTATATCAGCATGGAGAGCAACACCCTGATGGCGGGCTCCAGCAGCAGCAAAAGCGTGACCCTGGCCGCCAACACCTTCCGGGATATGGGCGATTTCATCGTTCACTATTATCTGCTGGATAAAGAAAACGCCACTTACGCCGACATCGCCGCGACCTACCGGGATCAGATGGGGCTTCAGGATGTGAAGGCGGAGCATATTACCTCCACGCAGCTGAAAATGGTGGCGTCCATCCCCTCCATCAAAACCTTCATCGGCATTCCCTACAACAGCGTTACCGTGCTGACCAGCTACAAGGAAGCGGCCCAGGCCCTTGAAAGCCTGAACGCCGCCGGAGTGAAAGGCGCGTCGCTTCATTACACAGGATGGTCCAATCAATCCGTGAAGGGGAAAATGGTCACCGGTCTGGCCCTGGATAACCGGCTGGATGGGAAGAGCGGTTTCGATCAGCTGCTCAAAACCGCTGAAAGCACGAATTCAAGCGTGTCTCTGGCTGTGGATCTGGTGAACCTGTACAAAAACGGCAACGGCTACTGGTCCCTGTTCTCCGCCACGGACAACGTAAACAGCACGGCGCGGCAGATGAACGAATATCACATGAGCACAGGCGTCAAGGATCCCTCCGGCAACACCTGGTATCTGCTGAGCCCGGATGTGGTGCCCGATGCCAGCGGCAAGCTTGCCAACGGCATGGCGGGAACCAAGGTGGGCGTTTCCCTGACCTCGCTCGCCAATACCGTTTATTCCAGCCTGGGCAAGAACGGCATTTCCCGCACCCAGGCGGGCGCGTACTGGAAGCAGTCGCTGGAGGCGCTGCACAGCAAAATCCCGTACCTGACGGCTGAAACGCCCAACGCTTACGCGTTCCCCTATCTCCAGCAGGCGGACGACGCGCCCATGGCCTCCAGCCGCTTTGACGTGATGGATACCGATATTCCCTTCTACCAGCTGGTGGCTCATGGCGCGATGGTCATGTATACCGAGCCGCTCAACGAACGGGGAAGCACGGATACCGCTATCCTGCGCATGGCGGAATACGGCCTGTACCCCTCCTGGCGGCTGATTGCCAGGGACCCGGCGCTGCTGTCCGGCACGGACGGGGCGGATTGGTTCGCCATGTCGCTGAGCACCTGGCAGGAGGACGTGGTCCGCATCGCCAAGCAAATGGAAGCGCTGGCTCCCTACGCGGCCCTGCGGATGATCGGCCATGAACGGATCAACGCCAATGTTTCTATCACCACCTATGAAAACGGCGACCGGGTTTTCGTCAATTACGGAAAAACGGACGCCACGGTGGAGGGTGTCACTGTTCCGGCACAGAGCTTCACGATCAAGGAGGTGGATTAAATGAAGCTGGGTTCAAAAATTGGCTATGAGACGAAGCGAAAATGGTATGGCTTTACGTTCATCCTCCCCTGGCTGATCGGATGCATCCTGTTCTTCCTGACGCCCATGTACCAATCCTTTCGCTATGCCTTCCAATCTTTGGAGGCGACCCCCACGGGGTTTGCCGCCACGGAAGTGGGCTTTGAAAACTTCTCCAGCCTCTTCTTTAAGGATACCACTTTCCTGCCTGACCTGGTGGGTTCCCTGGGCGATCTGATCCAGGTGCCGCTGATCCTGGTTTACAGCCTGTTCTTCGCCATCCTGATCAAGGGCAAATTCCCAGGCCGGACCTTCATGCGGGCCGTGGCTTTCATGCCGGTCATCATCGGCTCCGGCGTGCTGATGCAGATTCTGAAAGAGGATGTGTTCGCCTCCGGCGCCCGCGGCGGCTCCGCCGACACCTACCTCTTTTCCGCGGGCAACATTCCCGCGCTGCTCACCTCCATGGGCATGGGCACCGGCGTGGTGAATTTCGTCAATCAGGTCATCAGCCGGGTATTCGATCTGACCTGGCGTTCCGGCGTGCAGATCATGCTGTTCCTGGCGGGGCTGCACGGCATTCCCGATTATCTGTATGAGGCTTCGGGCCTGGAGGGCGCGGGCAGCTTCGCCCAGTTCTGGAAGGTCACGCTGCCCATGCTGACGCCCATGATCCTGCTGAACACCATTTATTCCGTCATCGATATGATGAACGACTATGGCAACGCTATCATCCGAAGTATCAACAACACCATGTTCAGCTTGTTCAAATTCGGTTATGCCAGCGCTATGTCGGTGGTTTACTTCCTGGTGATTATCATCATCCTGGGCCTGGTCGCGCTGCTGCTGCGCCGGTTCATCATCTATCAGGAATAAGAAGGGAGGCGAGGATAAATGACAGCATTTACCAAGAGCCGTCCAAAGCAAAAAATGGACGCCAAAACCCGCCGCCGCAAAATCGGTCATGTGCTGGGCCGCATCATTTTCTATCTGGTGTGCGCCTGCCTGGCCTATCAGCTGCTTTACCCGGTGCTGTATATGACCTCCATGGCTATCCGCAATCCCAACGACATCAACGATCCTTCTATCGTATGGATTCCCAAGCATTTTACGCTGGATAATTTCGGGGACGCGCTTAAATCCATGAACTACTGGAAGTCCTTCGGCGTCAGCATGACGCTGAGCGTCGTCTGCGGGTTCTTTGACGTATTTTCCTGCGCCATAGCAGCGTATGGCTTTGCCCGGTTCAAATTCCCGGGCAAAAACATCCTGTTCCTGATCGTGGTGTTCACCATCGTGGTGCCCTCCCAGACCCTGATCCTGCCTCTGTACTCCCGCTGGCGCTACGCCAGCTTCGGCGGACTGGCGCAGCTGCTGACGGGGAAGGAATCCATCAATCTGATCGGCACGCTGTGGCCCATGATCATTCCTTCCATGCTGGCTATGGGCGTGCGCAGCGGATTGTATATCTTCATCTACCGGCAGTTCTTCATGGGCCTGCCCATCGCGCTGGAGGACGCCGCCTATATGGACGGCGCCGGTCCCTACCGCACCTTCTTCAGCATCATGCTTCCCAACGTAAAGAACGCCATCATCACCGTTTTCCTGTTCTCCTTCGTCTGGAACTGGGGCGAGTATTACCTGTCCAAGCAATTCTTAGGCTCGGATAACCGTTCCATCATGACGGCCCTTTCCATGCTGCGAATGGATTTGTCCCAGGTATCGGCCCTGGCGGGCGTGCAGCTGGGCACCAATCCGGAAAAAATCGTCACCCGGATGCAGGCGGGCTGCTTGCTGACCGCCGCCCCCATGCTGCTGGTGTTCATCTTCACCCAGCGCTTCCTGGCCGATTCCATCGAGCACATCGGCATCAAGTAATCGCCTCCGCATGCGGCAGCGCGAAAGAAAAACCTCTCCCCCTTTTCCACGGATCCACGGCGGAATGCCTGATCAATATTCTAATCTCTTTAAGGAGGTATCCCCATGAAAAAGTTCCTGGCTTCTCTTCTGGCCCTGGTGATGCTCCTGAGC
>JAFXMP010000074.1 GCA_017530275.1 Clostridia bacterium
CTTGAAACTGAAAGAATTTCGCCGCGTCGCTACCCGCTATGATAAGCTCGCTGACCGTTTTCTGGCTTTTGTCTATCTGGCCTGTATTCGCATACTTCTTGCATAATGCAGGCGGCTATGCTTTTAGAAACACACTCTAAAATCAATCAGATTTTTGATGGATTTTTCGCTCTGGCTAAGCTGAACGAAGGGAGGCGTAGCAGCGCTACGTTGACCGGAGAAAAGCAATGCCAGAGCGTAAAAGACACCCAAAGATGATTCGATTTTAGAAGAAGAACAGTATTATACGCTTTCCTCCGCAGCGGCGTCCAGGAGCTTCCTGTCTTTTTGACGGGCGCACAGATAAAACTGCACCGTGGCTTCGGGATCGGACAAAGGAATAACCACGCGGCCTTCGGGCACCGTGGAGATATGATAGCTCATGGACAGGTTGGTAATGAAATTGGGCAGGTCTGAGGCGGCAATCAGGTCTTTGAGCGTTTTCCGGTCGCTCTGCACAATATAATGTACGTTTTTTATCTTTCTGTGTAAATCTTCCCATATGCCAATCCCGGAGAATACAAGCATGGTTAGCCCCTCCAGGTCAGAAAGGCGCAATTGCTTCCGGCTGGCTAATGGATGACGCGCCGGAAGGCACACCATCAGCGCTTCCTTCACATACGGCCGCCACAGAACGCCCTGTTCCTTCCAGGGATGACTCAAAGCGATCAGCTGATACGCACCTTTCCGCATACCATCCATCAGCGTGTTTTCCGGCTGCAGAACGGAAGAAATGATCATGTCCTGATACAGAGCCGTGAGCCGGGGGATCAGCGGAAAGGTGGGGCCCGGCGCGCAGGAACCCACGGTGAGCGTGGTCAGGCTCCGCCGGTAGCGCTCCATGCTGGCTTCCATCCGTTCCGCCGCTTCCAACACATCTTTGGCGCATTCCACCGCGTAAACGCCCACTTCGTTCAGCGTAACGCGGTTTTTCGCGCGTTCAAACAGGGTCAGCCCCATATCCTGCTCCAAGCGCTGCACAGCACGGGTCAGGGCAGGCTGAGTAACATGCAGCTTTTCTGCCGCGGCGGACAGGGTGCCTTCCTCCGCAATTGCCTTAAGATACTGCAAATGCCTCAGTTCAAGCATGGCGCAGCCTCCTTTTTACGCCGTTTTTACTATAATATCATGTTATACTGAATTGCGCAAGAAGCATTGTACAAATCCTTTGAAGTGTGGTATATTATAACTGCGCCAGGGGAAAATGAATCCCGAAGCCATAGCAAAAAAGCATTGACCGAATGGCTAAGCCATCGAAAGGAAAAACAATATGATCCGTGAAATACTGAACGCGCATGCCATGAATATCCTTTTGTCCGAGGACGTGAACGAGCCTTCCCTCCGCGTTCGTCCCCATTGGAAGGACCGCGTCATCCACCGGAAGCAGAAGAACAGCGAAGCCAACGAAGCTTTCCTGCGTATGCTGGCTGGAAAGCGGGGATACACAAACAGATAAAAACGCTACCAACCCATGCTATTGATGGAAGGATGAGGCAGGATGACTGTTTTCAGCGCGCTGATCGAACCGCACCCCGCGCTGCCAGCGGACAGGCAATTATTTTCCAACGGTCAGCTGCGAAAGATGATCGTGCCGCTGCTGATCGAACAGCTTTTGCAGATGGTGGTGGGCCTGGCGGATACCATGATGGTGAGTTACGCTGGGGAAGCGGTCGTGGCGGGCGTGGGCCTGGACACCATGGTGTACACCATCTTTATTTACCTCTTCACCGCCGTTTCGGCAGGGGGGGCGGTAGTCGTTTCGCAGTATATCGGCAGCAGCGGCAGGAAGAACGCCGACCTGGCCGCTTCCCAGATTTTCCACATCGCCGGGGTGCTGTCCATGGTCTGTATGGCGCTGATGCTCCTTTTCGGCTCCGCGCTGCTGGAAGCCATGTACCCCTCGACGGAAGCAGCCACCATGGCTGCCTGCAAAACCTACATGTGGATCGTGGCGCTTTCCTTCCCCGCCAACGCGGTGTATAACGCAGGCGCGGCGGTCTACCGTTCCATGGGCCAAACCCGGGCTACCATGTGGGTCTCCCTGTCAGCCAACCTGGTCAACGTGGCGGGCAACGCCGTCGGCATCTTCGTGCTGAAAGCAGGGGCGGCGGGCGTAGCCTGGCCCACCGCCATTTCCTGGTACGTGGCCGCCGTGATTATGACCGCCCTTTGCTTCCGGCAAAAGAACCAGGTGAGCGTTCGCATGAAGGACATGCTCCGGCTGAACGTGTCCATGGCCAAACGGATTTTAAGCGTCGCCATTCCCAACTCCATTGAAAACACCCTGTTTCAGGCGGCCAAGGTGGTACTGGGCATGCTGGTAGCCACCTTCGGCACGGTCCAAATCGCCGCTAACACCACAGGCCAGACGTTCTGGTCTCTGGCCGCGTGCATGAGTATTTCCATGGGCACGGTGTTCATCACCGTGATCGGGCAGTGCGTCGGCGCGGGAGACGGCGAAGCGGCGGAGTGGTACATCCGCAAGCTGACAAGGCTGTCGCTGATATTGGCCATGGTATGGAACGCGGCGGTAATGGCTCTGACGCCCCTGCTGCTGCCCCTGTATGATCTCTCCGGTGAAACAAAACGGCTGATCCTGATCATCGTGGCGATTCATAATCTTTTTTCGGCGCTGGTACAGCCCTTTTCCGGTCCCCTGTCTTCGGGCCTGCGGGCGGCGGGAGACGTGAAATTTACTATGTGGGCTTCCATTTTCGCCACCGTGGTCTGCCGCACGCTGCTCTCCTTCCTGCTGGCTCAGTGGTTAGGCATGGGCGTGGTGGGTATCGCCCTGGCGATGGTGCTGGACTGGTGCGTCAAGGCGGCGCTGGATATCGGACGTTTCCGCAGCGGCAAATGGAAGGATAAAAAAGTCATATGAAAAAGCGCGGGATGCTTGTCCATAAGGCAGGCTCCCGCGTTGCTGCGCTTTCCGTTTAATCTTATCATCCAATATTTCAAAGGCTCAGAAGCGTAATACTGACCACCGCGATCACCACGCCCGCCACTTTTTTGGGGGCGGGTTTTTCGTGGAATAGCATAACGGCGTACAGGCACGACAGCAGCAGCACACCGCCGTTTTCCACGGTGTAGAGCACCACGGAATTGACCCGGGGCAGCACAGTCACCAAGCCGTTGATGGCCAGCCCGGCGCTGAGCAGGCAGGCGATAAGAGGCGGCAGGCTGCGCTTATTCTGCCGGAAGGCTTGCAAAGCGTTCCCTTTTTCCGCAATCAGCAACTGGATCATGGAGGTTAATCCCATCAAGCCGAAGGTGAGCATGATCATTTCCGCGCTTTCGTTTTCGCAGGCTACGGACTGCATTTTCAAAAACACGCTGTACAGCCCGTTGCACAAAAACAGCAAGGCGCAGAAAAGATAGAAACCCTTCTTGGCGGTCTTTTCCATTTTCCCTTCCCAGTTCATGAGCAGGAAGGCGATCAGCATCAGCCCCACGCCCACCCACTGCACGGGGGTGGTTCCTTCCCGTAGAAACAGGCTGCTGTACGCCATGGGAACCAGGATCGCCCCATACAGCAGGGACATATTGAAAAAGGCGTAGGACCCCCGCTTCCCCGCCGCCATTAAACTGCTGTTGTACCCCAGCAGCACCAGAGCGTTCAGGCACCCGAACAGCAGCGTGGACGGGCTGGGCTGAAAGCGGAACCCGTTCAGCGCCCAGGTGATCAGGGTGATGAACGCCCCTTCCATGGCGCAGAACGCCGGGGCGGCACACTCCGCTTTTCCGGGATACCGGTGGTTATACAGGGTGCAGAACAGCGTTTGGAAGCTGTAGAGCAAAACAATGCCCGCAATCAGAATCACGCTGAGCCAATCCATGGGCTTTCCTCCATTTATTTCAGAAACAGCTCGATCACGGGCACTTCCATATCCGGTTTCACGATGGGCAGATGCAGCGCCAGCAGATCGTCGCCCCGGGCCGCGCCATCGGAATAATGGTCGTCTTCCCCTTCCGTCATGCGAATTTCGCTGCCATCGTGGAGGAATTGGGCGTAGGCCACTTTTCCGGCCAAGCCCTTGAGAGACACATGGGCGAAGGGATAGGCGAAGAGGTGCAGGTACAGGCGTTTTCCGTCCACACTCTGGGTGAAGCGGCAGTCCGGCGGCAGGGCGGGCAGGATATCCGGCTCCGCCATGGTGCAGTTGTAAATGGAACGGCTGTTATAGTGCATCCAGCGTTCAAATACATGAAGGGCGTTCTTGGCACGGCTGTCAAATTCGCCCCGGGCGGTGGGACCCACGTTCATGAGCAGGTTCCCGCCCAAGGATACGGTGTTCACCAGCATGCGGATCAGCATTTCCGGGGATTTCCAGGAGCTTTCGTCCCGGTGATAACCCCAGGAGCCGGAAAAGGTCTGGCAGGCTTCCCAGGTGACCAGTTCGCCGGTTTCCTTGTGGCGCACCCATTCGGTGACCTGGTACTGCTCCGGCGTCCACAGGTCCTGTTCGACGTCCGCCCGGTTGTCGATGATGATGCCGGGCTGCAGTTCCCGGGCCAGGGCGATGAGCTTGTCGCTCTCCCAATCGTCCCGGCCTTTGCCTTTCATCCATGCTTTGTCCCCTTCGCCAGGGCGTTCGGGATAGGACCAATCGAACCACAGGATGTCGATTTTTCCGTAATTGGTCAGCAGCTCCCGCACCTGATCCCGCATGTACTGGGCGTAAATCTTCATGTCCCGGCCCTGGTTCTGCTGGAAAGCGTCGGGATCGTCCCGGCGGGGGTGGTAAATATCGATGGGGAAATGGGGATGATGCCAGTCGATCAGGGAATAGTAAAAGCCCACCCGCAGGCCCTCCGCCCGAAACGCCTCCACGTATTCCTTCACCAGGTCCCGCCCGGCGGGGGTGTTGGTGCACTTATAATCGGTGAACTGGCTGTCGAACATGCAGAAGCCTTCGTGGTGCTTGGTAGTGAACACCGCGTACTTCATGCCAGCGGCCTTGGCCGTCCGCGCCCACTCCCTGGCGTCGTACAGATCGGGATCGAAATACTTGAAATAGCGGTCATACTCCGCTTCCGGGGTCTTTTCATAGCACTTCACCCACTCGTGACGGGCGGGCAGAGCGTACAGCCCCCAGTGAATAAACATGCCGAAACGGGCGGAGCGGAACCAGGCGGTGTCGCCGGGCGTGGAACGGATCTGATAAGAGGACATGGCAAAAGATCCTTTCTCTGCTTTTGTACTGCGAAACGAACGATGTCGGGAAAAGCATAGCGAATTTGATCTGGATTGTCAAGCGGTTCCCATTATTATGACGAAGAGGGGTTACGCTGGGGTTTCAACCCAGACCTCACCAGGGGAATGATTCCCCTGGACCCCTCTCCCGGCGAAGTTACTTGATTGAATATACCAGACAAACACCGCCTGTAACGTGAGCGTTACGAAACATAGATTGCTATTGGTTCCTTCAATTCTGCGTTTCCTCATGCAATGGCGCGAACTACGGTTTTTCGACACGACAAGAAAAATTCACTGTTGAGGGTCCAGGAGCATCATGCCCCTGGCGCGGAGTCTGGGGCCGCGGATGTCCCAGCATCCCCTTCCAGCTTCGTCTTGACCGCCTGCAAATCGTGCCAGGCGTCGCGTTTCTTGGTTTCGTCCCGCAGCAGGGCGGCGGGGTGGTAGGTAGGCATGATCCAAACTCCTTTTCGTTCCACCCATCGCCCCCGGTCGCGGGTAATGCGCACCTGGCCGCCCAATACGGCACGGGCGGCGGTAGCGCCCAGCAGCACGATCACCTTGGGCCGCACCAAAGCGCACTGGGCCCGCAGATAGGGCATACAGGCGGCGGCTTCCTCCGGCGTGGGCACCCTGTTTTGGGGCGGGCGGCACTTGACCACGTTGCAGATATACACCTGTTCCCTTGTCATGCCGATGGCAGCGATCATTTTGGTGAGCAACTGCCCCGCCGCGCCGACGAAAGCCAGGCCCTGCATATCTTCATCCGCGCCGGGGCCTTCGCCGATGAACATGAGATCAGCGTTTCCGTCGCCCTGTCCCGGCACCTTATGATGGATGCGGCGGCACAAATCGCACTTTTCACACGCTTCGATTTCCGCGTGCAGGGAATCCCAGGAAACCTCCATACCGCCGCCTCCTTAGTATGCCCCTTTCAAAGCATTTTACCGTCAGCAAAAGAAAAACACCGGACCCATATAACTTTGGAAAAACCCTTTCCTGAACGTTTCAGCAGGGGAAGGGTTCAAGCTTCATCCATCAGTTTTTTGATCTGCTTTTCACGGATCGTATTTCAAAGCATTCAGCTTCACCAGGGAAACCGCGGGGGAATCAAATTCAACCAGCAGATCCAGATCGCTTTCATTGGTGCCGCAGCCGTCCGCATATGAATTATAGCTGATATTCATTTGAAAATCAATGACGATTTCATATGCTTCCGCTGCTGAGGGCTTGCCTCGAACATAAAGAAAAGCCCTTTCCCGAACGTTTCTGCGCGAGAAAGGGCGATGTTGCGTTATCCGCTTGTTACCGGACCGGCATTTGCCTTCCTCCTGGCTCCGCAACGCCGCTTGGAGGGAAAACGCTGTTCCGGAAAAGTTCTTACTTCAGCTCGGCGAAGTACTTGATGGTGCGAACCATCTGGCTGGTGTAGCTGTTTTCGTTGTCGTACCAGGAAACAACCTGCACCTGCGCGGTTTCGTCGTCGATCTTGGTCACCATGGTCTGATTCGCGTCAAACAGAGAACCATAGGTCATGCCGATGATGTCGCTGGACACCAGCTTTTCGGTGGTGTAGCCGAAGGATTCGCTGCTCTGGGCCTTCATGGCGGCGTTGATGGCTTCCTTGGTGATGTCCTTACCCTTGACGACGGCAACCAGGATGGTGGTGGAACCGGTGGGCACGGGCACGCGCTGAGCGGAGCCGATCAGCTTGCCGTTCAGAGAGGGGATGACCAGGCCGATGGCCTTGGCGGCGCCGGTGCTGTTGGGCACGATATTGGCCGCGCCGACACGGGCACGCTGCAGATCGCCCTTCCGATGGGGGCCGTCCAGGATCATCTGGTCGCCGGTATAGGCGTGCACAGTGGTCATGATGCCGCTCACGATGGGGAAGGTGTCGTTCAGGGCTTTGGTCATGGGAGCCAAGCAGTTGGTGGTGCAGCTGGCAGCAGAGATGATGGTATCTTCGGGCTTCAGGGTGTCATGGTTCACGTTGAACACGATGGTGGGCAGATCGTTGCCCGCGGGAGCGGAGATAACGACCTTCTTGGCGCCGGCGTCGATATGCGCCTGAGCCTTGGCCTTGCTGGTGTAGAAACCGGTGCATTCCAGCACCACGTCCACGTCCAGCGCCTTCCAGGGCAGGTTGGCGGCCTTGGGCTCGGCATAGATGGTGATTTCCTTGCCATCCACGGTGATGGAGCCGGGGACCTTCACGGTCTTGCCGTCTTCTTCAAACACGGGTTCCTTGGAAGAAACGGTGTGCTTGTTTTCACCGATCACGCCGCAGTAACCCTTCTGGGCGGTATCGTACTTGAGCAGGTGCGCCAGCATAGCGGGACTGGTCAGGTCGTTGATGGCGACGACATCATAGCCTTCGGCGCCGAACATCTGCCGGAAAGCCAGACGGCCAATACGGCCAAAACCGTTGATAGCAACTTTCACCATGGGAAACTCCTCCTTTAATCATTCAGTAAGGGTATTCTTTACACCACGCCTTATTATATCCAATCCTGCAAGGTTTGTCCAGCCCCGGGGTGGGACATTTTCTGCCCGCACGAAGGGGGGGGAAGGAAACTCGGCGGGTTCGCGGCGGGACGGGAAAAGGAAGGCGTAAAGCAGAGTTGAGAGTTGAGAGTTGAGAGTTGAAAGTTGAGAGTTATTAAGCTGACCAAATAGGATTCTCTTGTGTATAAACACTATATGATCCCAACTCCCAACTCTCAACTCCCGGCACTGACGAAAAAAGGATGCGATTTTTCTCGCATCCCCTCCGATCCTACCGCCTTGCCGCGCGGCGAGCGAGCCCCGAAATCCACAGCACCAGGCACGCGCCGCCCACCGCCACCAGCAGACTATAAATGTTAAAGCCGTCCACGCCGCCCAGTCCCAGCAGCGACGCGGCGAAGCCGCCTACCACGCTGCCCAGGATACCCAGCACTACGTTGCCCAACACACCCCGCTTTTCACCGCCCATGATCAGCCCCGCCATCCATCCGGCCAGCGCCCCCAACGCGATCCATAAAAGAATACTCATAGCGTTGTTTCCTCCTTTCGCGGATAGCCGAAGCCATCCTCCCTATATCCTATGCGGCGCAGCAGAAAATGAAACAGGAATTAACTGCCGTTCCTGGTTTTTATATGAGCTTTTGAAATAGCGGTGAATCAAGGGATCCAAAACACCGCAATACGTCAGATTGGAGAGCAATCGAAAAGCGGCGCAGCATTTCGGCTGCGCTTCACTCGGGACTTTTTGTCCCTGTCTTTTCCAAGTCCGTAAGAAATACCAGTTCACAGAATAAGGTCAGCCCATGACCTGCCAGATAGGCCCAAGCAGTGCCCAGGATGCCCAGACGCGGCGTCCATTGCCAGACGCACAGCAGCAGGGCGGCGCTGCCCAGCAGAGACGAGCGCAGGGAGCGCTTCTGCCGGCCCAGGCCCGCCATCAAACCCCCGGCCATTTGCTGGACGGGCAGGATCACCGCCAGGGGACAGGCGCCTTGGAGCAGCGGCGTCAGTTCCGGCAGGCGGTAAACCCAGCGGGCAATGTACGGGGCCAGAAGGTACAGTCCTCCCGCGCACGCCATGCCCACAGCCACGGCGGAAAACAGCAGCCTTCGGATCAGCCTGCTTTCCGCTTTTTTTCCGCCGCATCGGGCCACGGCGGGGCCGCCCACAGCGGACAGAGCCCCGGAGGCCATGCAGGGCAGGAACATGAGGGGCATCACCATGCCGCCCAGCATGCCCAGACGGCTCATGGCTTCTGCCCGGTCTAAGCCCCCTGCCATAAGCCGCAGGGGAATCACCGCATTGCATACGGAACGCAGCCCCGTATGCACCAGCCGGTTCAGCAGCAGCGGAAGACTCAGGCGAAGCAAGGTTTTTCGGATATCCTTCTGCCGGGGATCATCCCGAAAGGTCGCCATTCGGCCAGCCAAAGGCAGGATCGCCAGCAGCCCCGCCGCCTCTCCCAGAGAAGACGCGAAAGCGGGCAGCGCGGCCCGGTAAGCGGGCGTCACACGGGGGATCAAGCCCGTCAGCGCCGCCACTGCCATGAGGCGCACCACCTGCTCCGTGCCTTCGCTGATTGCCGGGGGCAGCGCGCGGCCCTGGCCGAAGAAAAATCCGTCGTATACGCTGGACACCCCTACCGTGAGCATGCAGGGGGCAAAGAGCAGCAGCGCTGGCAGCGCCCGCTCATCCCCCATCCATTTTGCGAGAAAAGGGGACAGGATCAGATAGATCGGGGTGAGCGCAAAGCCCAGGATCAACGCCAGCCGCCGCCCGGCGTATAGCACCGCTTCCCGACCCTGCCGGTCCCTGGCCTTTGCCGTCAGGCGGCTGACCGCCTGGGGCAGGCCTGCCGCCGCCGGGGTGAGCGCCAGCATATGCACCCCGGAAGCCAGCTCCATCACGCCCAGGGCTTCCGCACCCAACAGCCGGGAAATCCACAGCCGCAGCACAAATCCCATAGCCCGCACCAATGCCGTGCTGGCCCCTGTGATCAGCGCCTGCTGCTTCAAAGAGCGCTTCTTCATGTCCATCCCCTCCGCCTTGTTCCAGCCTATGCGCGGCTTTCGCAGGACATGCGGAAAGGATCAATCGGTCAGCGAATGCACAAAAAAAGAGGTCTATCCCCCATGTCATTGAAATCAGCGTGACATGGATAATAAACCTCTTTATCCTCTACTCAAAGGTGATTCTCTGCTTCCCAGCGTCCACTGTGGCATGCACCCCGAAGGGAATGATGCACCGGGGCCGGGCGTGGCCGATATTCAGGTTGCATACGATGGGCAAATCAGGTTTGCCGATCACTTCCGTCAGCAGCTTTTTGTATTCCGCGTGATACGTTTCATCCATGGGCTTGCCCGCCAGCACGCCGCTGATCACGTCGAAGACGCCGGTGTTTTTCAGGGCCAACAGCGCCTGTTCATATTTTTCCGGCGGTATTTTTTCCTCGCTGGATTCCAGCAGCAGGATGCGGCCCCGCCAGTCGTCCAAGGACGGGAACAGACCATAGCGTTTGCACAGCACGGGCATATCCGCGTACCGTTCTCCATCGAAGAAGTCCAGAAGGGAATCAATGCAGCCGCCTAAGATTTTCCCCGAAAACCGCTCCGCGCCTTGAAGCAGTTCAAAGCCCTGATTGGGATGGGCCGGGGTGGATACCCCGATTTGATCCGGGCCGAAGCTGGTCCGCTCCTCGTACCAAATATCGCTGGGGGTCACCTCCCGGATGGCACCGGTTTCGATCAGTTCCTCAAAATACTTTCGGGTATAAGGCAGCATTTCCTTGTCCAGCTCGCACACGTCCGCCAGAAAGGACTGGCCGTAAAAGGATTTCGCGCCTACCTTATGCAGCATCAGATGATTGACGGTGGTATCGGAAAAGCCCAAAAATACCTTGTCCGTCACGGCATTTTCCAGCTCGCCATGCTCAAACAGATACGGCAGCAGCCGGTAGGTATCGTCTCCGCCGATGGCGCAGAGGATCATATCCACTTCCGGGTCCTGATAAGCCGCCAGCAGGTCCTCCGCCCGCTTTTCCGGATGCGCCTTCACGTATTCGATCCCTTTCAGCGCGTGTGGCATAAAGCGCACCGACAGGCCGTAGTCTTCCAAGCGCTTGACGCCGATTTCCAGTTCGTGTTTCACAAACGGCTCCCCAATGATGCCGCTGGACAGGCTGACGATGGCGACGGTTTTGATCTTTTGCATGTGCTCAACCCCTTTCCGGGAAAAATGTTCTTCAAAACGGACAAAACTCCTGCACAGAGGCTTGCACAGGAGTCACTTTTTGCATTGTTTGCTAAAATTGTCAATTTTCTCTGGTTTGTCTCGACTTTTTCTGCTCTTTCCGATACAATATCATTACAAAATCATTCTCTTTGAATGATATATAAAGGCGTATGAAACGCGTCAAGCGCGGACGAGACGTTTCTCCAAGCCGCCGCGCTCAAGGCAATAAAACCGCGCCGTTCCCAAGCATTTTTCTTGGGCGCGGCACGGTTTTATAGAATAGGGCCGTCAAAAAGGCTGGTTCTCCGGGTCCGTCCGGAACTATTTCGCCAACTGCGCGATGATCTCCGCGCAGGCTTCCAGGCCCAGCGCGCCGCTGTCCAGGGCCAGATGGTAATTGTTCAGGTCGCCCCATTTGCGGTCAGTATACAGCTGGTAATAAGCCTTGCGTTTTTTGTCCTTATCCTTGAGGCGCTGAAAGGGGTCCTCCGCCCGTTCGCCGTACTGGTGCACGATGCGCTCCGCCCGCTTTTCCATGGAGGCGTGAATGAACACCGTAAGCAGGTCGTCCCTGTCTTCCAGGATATAATCGGCGCAGCGGCCGATGAGCACGCAGGGGCCTTTTTCCGCGATTTCCCGGATCACCTTGGTTTGGGCGCGGGTCAGATCGTCCTGGAGGGAATGGCCGTAGAAATCCCGGCCCGCTGTGAAGGACAGCCAGCCGCCCGACACGTTTTCCGAATTTTCCTCCACATAAGCCCGGATCAGGCCGCTTTCCTCGGCGATTTTATCGATCAGCTCCTGATCGTAGCAGGGGACGCCCAGCTTTTCAGCCGCCATGCGGCCGATGGTCCTGCCGCCGCTGCCAAATTCACGGCTGATGGTAACGATTTTGCTCATAACAAAGCTCCCTTTCGTTCGGAGTTGAGAGTGGAGAGTTGGGAGTTGAGATTGTATAGTCTGATATGATTCAGCTTCCGGTTCATTCGGCTATATAAATCTCAACTCTCCGCTCTCCACACTGATTCAAAGTTCTTCATACGAGTCCATCTTCAAATACTTCCCCGACGAGTAATGCGCCAGCATGGCCAGCACGAACGCCTGGTAATCGTATGCTTCCAGGGCGTCCACGATTTTTTCATGCTTGGTAACGGTGCTGGCCAGGTGGGGTATTTTCGCCTCCAGCTGAAAGCCCGCATCCGCCGCCCAGATAGCCTCTAACATAGAATTGAGAATCATATTATTCAAGGAACGGAACAAGGCCATGTGGAAACGCTGGTCCGCGTCGGCAAACATTTCACCCTTTTCCCACTGAAAACGGATCTCCTTAGCGCAGGCCCGCATTTCAGCGATATCTTCCTTTGTAATGGAAAGAAACGCCTCCCGCATAAAGCTCAGTTCCAGCGCCCGGCGGATGGCGAACATTTCCCGCACCGGCTTTTCCTGACCGTCCATATGGAAAAACAGCACGTTCTGGAAAATAAAATCCAGGCTGAATTCCTTTACCTCCGTGCCCCGGCCCGGGCATGCCCGCACCATACCCATAAGCTCCATGCTTTTGATGGCTTCCCGCAGCACGTTGCGGCTCACGCCCAGCTGGGCGCAGAGCTTTTGTTCCGTGGGCAGCAGGTCCCCCGGGCCCAAATGGTTTTCCATGATATAGCTGCGGATCTCCCGAAACGCCTGGATATACAGCTTTTCATTTTTCCTATGTCCGTCATGGACGATCCCACCCCTGCAAGCAGAACGGCATTTGTAGGATGTTTTGCAAAACTATTATATATTAGCTCTGCCCATTTGTCAACAAAAAGTCTGAATTGGTATAAATTTTGTCTAATCGTCGATTTTTTCAAAAAAGGCTATTGACACGCGGCAAGATTTGTATTTGTAGTACATTTATGCTAGAAGCAGCGGAAAGGGGTCCAAGGGCCAGCCGCGCTGCAAAAAACAATATCCCACGCAAAAAGGAGGAACCCTCATCGTGGCTGGCGACGCCATCGTCGCCGAGCTTTGCTCCTGCAAGGGCAGCATGTACGCCGTGATCAAGGCCGTGCTGAAAATCAACGAAGGCCTGGACCTGGGTTGCGTCCGCAAGCCTCTCACCGGCTTGCAGGAGGGCGGCATGCCCAAGGCGGAAGCCGCCGCGAAGCACATTCGGGAAGCCCTTGCTCGTTTCATCTGATCCTGTTTTTCTCTCCATGAAAAACCCGGCCTTATCCTCTGCGGCAGGCCGGGTTTTACAGCGATTTTCTTATTTCAGGTAATACGCTCCATCGGGCGCTTTGCCGCCCACAGAGGCGGGGTTGGCCTTGAACAGAATCTCGTACAGCGGGGCGGCCTGGGCCTGCATGTCCTCGCCGGACACGAACACCAGGCGGCAGGAGGGCAGTGCCTTTTCCGCTACCTTGGCGGCGGCGATGATGCCCAAATCGGCGATTTCCAGGGCGGCGGCCGCCACGTTCTCATTGGCGAAGGCGATGGAAGCTTCCAGATCCTTCATGAAGGCTTCGACCAGATCAGGATGGGCCTCGGCAAATTCTTTCCGCGCGATCACCACGCTCATGGAAAGCTGGGCGTCGCTGACGCCGTTCATTTGGGCGGCTTCGGCAAACGCTTCGGTGATGTCCAGGGCGATGCGGAAATCCGGATTTTTCATCAGCACGTTGGTCACCATAGGTTCGGGCAGCAGCACGATGTCCGCAAGGCCCTCGATGGCCTTGGAAGCCACGGCGGCGTGTTCGGCTTCGGTTTCCAGGGTGGCGTTCACGCCGAAGGTGGAAAGAATGTATTCCGTCACATATTCCGGGGTCGCGCCCTGTCCGGCGTACAGGATGGTTTTGCCTTCCAGGTCCTGAACGCTGTGGATGGTGTCGCCCTTTTCCAGCACGTACAGCATGCCCCGGGTGGTGAGGGCCAGGGCCTTCACGCCGCCCTCGGTCTTGTTGTACAGCACAGCGCCCACGTTGATGGGCACGGAGGCGATATCCACCTGCCCGGAAA
The DNA here is from genome assembly GCA_017530275.1 of Clostridia bacterium. Next base: position 13,979 of record JAFXMP010000074.1, read on the forward strand.
TCACCAGGGCGTTCACCTCCGCGGGAGCGGCCACCAAGGTGAGCTCGTAGGTCCCGTCGTTTTCGGTCATCATATGGGCCACGGACATGCCGGTGGGACCTTGCAGAGCGGCCACCCGCACCACGGTTTTATCCGGCGCGTTTTCAGCGGCGCACACAAAGGGCAGAGCGATAGCAAGAAGTACCACAGCCAAAATTTTGATCATTTTTTTCATAAATTCGTTCCTCCGTTTTCTTTCTTCGTCATGGCGCTTTTTACCTGTACGCCGGGCACGTTGCCCAGCTTGCCGGTGAGCGCGCCTACCTGCATATCATCCCCCCGGATCAGCAAACCGATCACGGCGATGTTCCGTTCGTGATCGGGCACGCCGATGCGGCCGGTCACGATCTCCTGATACTGGGAAATGATCTGATTCACCCGGGCGGTTTGATTCAGATCGTCGATCACGATGCCGATAAAGCCGATGCGTTCTTCCATTCGTTTCGCTTCCTTTCTCCAAAAAGAAAAGCATGACAGACATTGCCATGCGTCCGAATCAAAACTTTTTTGCCTCCTTTCGCTCTCGGGCCCGGACGCATCCCTGCCCTTAAGGGAAACATTCTTTTCTCCCGTCTGCTCGCCCGCATGCTTTGCACTGGGGTCCGCTTCAGAAGGATAAGGCTATTATACACAGCCGAAACCGTTCAGTCAAGCAGAATCCACAATGTGTATTTTTTATGTATTTCCAGGGAATGGAAACGGTTCAGGCTGTTTTTCTCTTGACAAAGGAACAGGAAAGAAGCATCATAAACGGGAAGAAACGGAATGAATCAAGGAGGTTTGTCCCATGATCCCCACCCCCGAAGAAGCGTTTGAGATTTTGAAGGAATACAATAGCGGCGATTTTCATTTGAAGCACGCCCAGATCGTGGGCGACTGCATGCGCTGGTTCGCAAAGGAACTGGGCTTTGGCGAGGAAGCGGATTTCTGGCAGACAGTGGGCATCCTGCACGATTTGGATTTTGAGCAGTTCCCGGACCAGCACTGTATCAAAAGCCAGGAAATCATGAAGGAAAAGGGGCTGGACGAGCGCATCATCCGGGCCACCGCCAGCCACGGCTATGGCATCACTGTGGATATTAAGCCGGAACATGAAATGGAAAAGGTGCTGTTCGCCGTGGACGAGCTGACCGGCCTGGTCGGCGCGGCCGCCGTGATGCGGCCCTCCGGATCGGTGAGCGATCTGGAAGTAAAGTCCGTGAAAAAGAAATTCAAGGACAAGCGCTTCGCCGCCGGATGCAGCCGCGAGGTGATTCAGCAGGGCGCGGATATGCTGGGCTGGGATTTGGACACGCTCATCGATAAAACCATCCTGGCCATGCGGGCAAGCAGCGCCGTGGATTGACAATTAGAGAAAGGCGGTTTCGCGTCCTGTCTTCGGCGCGGAAAACCGCCTTTTTCTATGCTTGCATTGTAGGCTTTTTTTCGGTATAATTGCTTTAAGAGTACAATCGAATCGGCCAATACCAGGGAAAGGCGAGGAGGAAAGAGGATGCTGAAGGAATACGAATGGAAAAAGGCGGAGGACAAGGATTCTGCCCTGAATACGGAAATAAAGCGGATCAGGGAAAAACTGCTGAGCCAGCAGCAAGCGATCCGGGATCAGAAGCTGCCGGTATTGGTGCTGATTGAAGGCTGGTCCGCCGCGGGCAAAGGCACGCTGATCAAGGAACTGATCAGTGAGATCGATCCCCGGTTTTACAGCGTGACTTCTCCGGCTATCGTGCCGGAAAACGAAGAGCGCTATCCTTTCCTTTATCCATATGCCACGGCCATTCCCGAGAATGGCAAGTTTATGTTCCTGGATTCTGGCTGGATGGAGAGCACGGTCCGCAAGCACCTGCGCAATGAGATCACCAACGAGGAATACAAGCGCCGGGTGCGGTCTGTGAATGAATTCGAGCGCCAGCTGCGGGACGGCGGCTACGTGGTGCTGAAAATCTTCCTGCACATCAAAAAAGACGAGCAGTTCGAGCGCCTGCAGGCTCTGGCAAAGCGGACTGAAACCAGTTGGCGCGTCACGCCGGAGGACCTGTCGCAGCATAAAGAATACAACCGATTCTTAGACGCCTACGACGAATTTATGAAAAAAACCGATTCGTGCGTGAAATGGCATATCCTGGATGGCAGCCACAAAAAAATCGCCGTGCGGGACGCAATGAAGCTGCTGTACAGCATGATCGACCGCACGCTCACGTCGGGGCGCTATGTGGGAGATCCCTTTGAGGAAATTTTCCCTCTGCGGGAAATGCCAAGGCTTTCGGAGGTGGATTTGTCCCCCACAATGGACGATGAAGAATACAGAAAAGAACTGAAAAAGCTGCAAAGCCGCCTGACCAAGCTGCACAACATAATCTACCGTAAAAAGATCCCCGTGATCCTTTGCTACGAGGGCTGGGATGCCTCGGGCAAGGGCGGCAACATCCGCCGGGTGGCTTATCCGCTGGACCCCCGGGGTTTCGACGTGCGGCCCATCGCATCGCCCCTGCCGCATGAATTGAACCGGCATTATCTGTGGCGGTTCTGGACGCGTCTGCCCCGCACCGGCCATATCTGCATTTTTGACCGCACCTGGTACGGCCGGGTAATGGTGGAGCGGATAGAGGGCTTCTGCTCGGAAAAGGATTGGAAGCGGGCCTACAATGAAATCAACGAATTTGAACGGCAGCTGACGGACTGGGGCGCTGTGGTGATCAAATTCTGGCTCCACATCGATCAGGACACCCAGCTGGCACGCTTCAACGATCGTCAGAATACCCCTGAAAAACAATGGAAGATCACCGACGAAGATTGGCGCAACCGGGAACAATGGCCAGAGTACGAGGAGGCCGTTGACGAAATGCTGCAAAAAACCAGCACCAGAAACGCGCCATGGTACATCATCGAATCCAACGATAAGAAATACGCTCGCATCAAGACCCTGAAAATCATCGTGAAAGCCCTGGAAAAAGCCTGCGAGGAACAGTTCAAACAGCAGATGGAATGAGAAACGAAACGCTCCGCCCGTTTCATCCTGAACGGAGAGGATGAAACGGGCGGAATTTTTTTCTTGAAGAACTTTCCCAATCACGATACAATAGTATCATCCCGATTGAGAGCGGGTACCATGGGTAGCAAGGAGGCGCGGCATGCTTTATTATGATTGGACGATCCTTCTGTTGATACCGGGGCTGATTCTGGGCTTGTGGGCGCAGAGCCGGGTGAAAAGCACGTATGGCAAATACAGCAAAGTATTTACCCAGCGGGGACTGGCCGCCCAGGATGTGGCGATGATGATCCTGAACAGTCAGGGGGCCGGGAACGTGACGGTCACCAGTACCCAGGGAGAACTGACCGATCATTTTGATCCGCGCACCGACACCCTGCGTTTATCCCAGGGGGTGTACGGCTCGTCCAGCGTGGCGGCGGTGGGCATCGCAGCCCATGAAGCGGGCCACGCACTGCAAAAACAGGCGGGCTACGCCCTGCTGAATCTGCGCACGGTGATGGTGCCCACGGTGAACATCGGATCCCGCCTGGCTTGGCCCATCTTTGTTGTGGGCATGATTTCCTCCTGGCGGCCTTTGATGTACGCAGGCATCGGGCTGTTTGCCTTGGCGGTGCTGATGTCGCTGATCACCCTGCCGGTGGAATTCGACGCCAGCCGCCGGGCCAAAACGATGCTGGCCAGCAGCGGATATTTCACCCAGGAGGAACTGCTGGGCGTCAGCAAAGTGCTGAACGCCGCCGCCCTCACCTATGTGGCATCCTTCCTGAGCGCGCTGCTGTCGCTGCTGCGGCTGGTGCTGCTGGCACAGCGGAGAAGACGGTAGCCGAAAGCACGCTAAACCTGATTCTGGGTTCCAGACAGTCTCTATCGTCTCCCAGCAACAGATCCCAATATGCCTTTCATGCATAACCCCTTGAATGAACCGCCGGTTTCTTGACGCGGGCGGTTGAATCCATTATAATGAGTTTCCCGGAATTTTACGGGTATTTTGATAAGGCGGGAAAGGAGCACCCATGCGAGCCATCGTAGGCCTGGGGAATCCGGGCGAAAAATACGAGCATACCCGGCATAACGCAGGGTTTGACGTGATCAGCCTCATCGCCGCCAAGCTGAACACGCCCATTAAAAAGATGAAATTCCAGGGCCTGATCGGGGAGACCCTGCTGAGCGGCGAAAAGCTGGTGCTGATCAAGCCCCAGACCTTTATGAATTTGAGCGGGTTCACGGTATCGGAAGCTTTAAGCTGGTACAAAATGGAGCCGAAGGACATGCTGCTCATCGTGGACGACATCGACCTGCCCTTCGGTCAGGTGCGCATCCGGCCCAAGGGCGGCCCCGGCACCCATAACGGCCTGCGGCACATCGTCCAGTGCACCGCCACGGGGGATTTTCCCCGGGTGCGGGTGGGCATGGGCGCGCCGCCGCCCCAGTGGAACTTAGCCGATTGGGTGCTCAGCAAATTTCAGACGGAGGAGGAGCGGAAAATCGCCTTTGACGCCTATATGCTGGCCGCCGACGCGGCCATCTGCTGGGCGGAAAACGGCATCGATACGGCCATGAACCGCTTCAACAATCGCCATGCTGAATAATGTTCGGGAATTTTTACATGCCTCCCCAGCCTTTCGGGAGGCTTTTGACGCGTGCGAAAACGGGATCGCCGCCCTGTACGACATGGCGGAAGGCCAACGGCCCTTCTACGCCGCGCTGCTTTCCGCGGAAAGCGGCAGGCCCGTTTTGTATGTCGCGCCTTCCGACGCCGCAGCCATGCGGGCAGCGGACGACTGCGCCGCCTGGTTGGGCGGCGGCACGGCGGTGCTGCCCGTGCCGGATATGAGCTTCACCCGAGGCACAGCCAGCCGGGAAACCGCGTTTCAGCGCTTAGCCATTTTACAGCGGGTACGCCGGGGCGAAATCAAGGTGCTGTGCGTTTCCGCCGAGGCGCTGCTCACCCGCATGATGCCCCCGGCAATCTTTGAGGAACACGCCATTTGCCTGCGGCCCGGCGGCAAAATGGAGCCCGGTGAATTGGTGGCCCGTCTGGTGAAGATGGGGTACGAGCGGGTGGACATGGTGGAGGGCCGGGGCCAGTGCGCCTTGCGCGGCGACATCGTGGACGCCTTTTCTCCCGCAGAAAACGGAGCTACCCGCATTGAGTTCTGGGACGACGAGGTAGATTCCATCCGCGCCTTCGACCCCATCAGCCAGCGCAGCTTAGACAATTTGGAGGAAGCGGTTTTCTATCCGGCGGTGGAATGGCTGCTGCCGGTTTCTTCCGCCGGGGTCATCCGCAGTTTGGTACGGGAACAGATGAAGCGCCTGCCGGATCATCTTTTGAACGCTGACCTGCCGCCCCTGCCGGAGGATGAGGAAGAAAAGCAGGAAGAAAAATCCGCCGCGCCTGTTTCCGTGCGCCGGGTGTACGATACCGGTATCGGCAGGCTCCTCCAGGACGCCGACCATCTGGACGCGGGTTTGCAGCCGCCCACCCTGGCCTTATGGGCCGGGGCGCTGGACGCGCCCTGCGCCTGGCTGTGGGAATATTTGAACGATCCCATTTTAGTCATTGATGAGCCGGAGCGGGTCAAAGCCCGGTGCGAGGACCGCTTGGCGGGCTTCCTGGAGGATTTCAAGCTGACCTTGGAGCGCCAGGAGGCTGTGCCGGAGCAGGGCAACCTGCTGCGTTCCTGGGAGGAAGCGGCGGCCGCCGCCATGCAGGGCCGCCCCATCCACATGCTGATGGAATTCCTGCGGGGCATGGGAGAAATGAAGCCCACCCGTATCACCCGGTTCGCCGGGGTGAACGCGCCTAAATACGTGTCCCGGTTCAAGGAGCTGGGCGGAGATCTGAAAGCCTGGGAAAAAGAAGGATATTTAGTGCTGCTTATGGCGGGGGGCGAGGCTCGCTCCCACCGTTTGCAAACGGCCCTGACCGAAATGGACGTGCCGACGCCCATTTGGGAGGACGGTGCGAAAACGGGCGCGGGGGACGCGGTGATCTGGCCCCGAACCTTCAGCCACGGCTTCACCCTGCCGGACTGCAAGCTGGCCGTCATCGCCGACAGCGACCTGTTCGGCGCGGGCTACCGCAAGACCCGGAAGCGGCAGAACGCCGGGGAGCGCATCGAAGCCTTCACCGACTTAAAGGAAGGGGACTATGTGGTGCACGAGGCCCACGGCGTGGGCATTTTCAAGGGTACCGTGCGGCTCCAAAGCGAAGGTACCTACCGGGATTACCTGCTGATCCAGTACATGGGCAGCGATAAGCTGTACGTGCCCACGGATCAGTTCGACCGGGTGCAGAAGTACATCGGCGGCCAGGACAATCCGCCGCCCCTCAATTCACTGAGCGGCAGCGACTGGGAAAAGAAAAAGAACAAGGTGAAGGCGGGCCTGAAAAAGTTAGCCTTTGACCTGGTGAAGCTGTACGCCGACCGGCAGTCCACCCCCGGCCACGCCTTCTGCCCGGACACCCCCTGGCAGCGTGAATTTGAGGACGCTTTCCCCTACGAGCTGACCCCCGACCAGGACAAGGCCGTGGAGGATATCCGCCGGGATATGGAAAAGCCCAGCAACATGGACCGCCTAGTGTGCGGCGACGTGGGCTACGGCAAAACGGAGGTGGCCCTCCGCGCCGCCATGAAGGCCGTCATGGACGGAAAACAAGTGGCCCTGTTGGCCCCCACCACCATCCTGGCCCAGCAGCATTATTATACCATGCTCAAGCGCTTCGCCAGCTTTCCGGTGGAAATCGACGTGCTATCCCGCTTCCGCAGCCCCAAGCTGCAAAAAGAGACCCTCCATAAGGCGGCGGAGGGCAAGGTGGATATTCTGGTGGGCACCCACCGGCTTTTGTCCAAGGATGTGCATTTTAAGGATTTGGGTCTGCTCATCGTGGACGAGGAGCAGCGCTTCGGCGTGGCTCACAAGGAGTCCATCAAAAACATGAAAAACCAGGTGGACGTGCTCACCCTGTCCGCCACGCCCATCCCCCGCACCCTGCACATGTCCATGGTGGGCGTGCGGGACATGAGCCTTTTGCAAACGCCGCCGGACGAGCGCTACCCCGTGCAGACCTATGTGCTGGATTACAACGACGCCGTGATCCGGGACGCTATCATGCGGGAATTGAACCGGCAGGGGCAGGTGTATTTCCTGTACAATCAGGTGCGGCACATCGACCAGTTCGCTGCCCGCCTCCGGGCCTTAGTGCCGGAAGCGCGAATCGCCGTGGCTCACGGGCAGATGAAGGAAAGCCTGCTGGAGGACGTGATGCTGGATTTTTACGAGGGCCGGTTCGACGTGCTGCTCTGCTCCACCATCATCGAAAACGGCCTGGACGTGCCCACGGCCAACACCATCATCATTTTCGACGCGGATCATTTCGGCTTAAGCCAGCTTTATCAGCTCCGGGGCCGGGTGGGCCGGTCTACCCGCGTGGCCTACGCTTACTTTACCGTGCGGCCGGATAAGATGCTGTCCGAAACCGCCCAGAAGCGCCTGTCCGCCATCCGGGAGTTTACGGAGTTCGGCTCCGGCTTCCGCATCGCCATGCGCGATCTGGAAATTCGCGGCGCGGGCAACATTTTCGGCCCCGAGCAGTCCGGCCAGGTGGCCCAGGTGGGCTACGATATGTACTGCCGCCTCATCGAGGAAGCCGTGCGGGAGGCCCGAGGCGCGCAGGGGGAACCGGTGCCCTACCAGGTGGAAACCAGGGTGGAGATTCGGGTGGACGCTTACCTGCCCGCCGAATACGTGCGGGGCGACACCCAGCGCATGGAAATCTTCAAGCGCATCGCCATGATCAAAACCCGGGAAACCCGGGAGGACGTGATCGAGGAAATGATCGACCGCTTCGGCGATATCCCCGACTGCGTGATGAACCTGATCGACATCGCCCACCTGCGGGGCATCTGCGGCCGGCTAGGCGTGAACCGCGTCAACTACACCGCCAACACTCTGGTTTGCCGCCTGGACCCCAACGCCCCCCTGGACCCCGCCCGCCTGTACGCCGCCCTGGAGAAAACGGACAAACGCCTGCTGCTCTCCGCATCACGGGAACCGGCAATTTTGCTCCGCGACCCCAAGCTCACCGTGGAAGAACTGCTCCGCGCCGCCGTGCCCATTCTGGAGAAGGCCGAAGCGGCTATGGGGGAATAAAGAACAGGCTGCTGCAATCTTGTTGGTGCAGCAACCTTTAGCGCATCGATAAAGTCGATATTCAACTTTATTGGTAGCCCCATCCACCGGCGCGTCTTTTTTGCCGAAGCGCAAAAGTAACTTTCATGCTTTCCTTTCGGTTATTCATTTGAAGAAAAGCTGAAGAAAAACGACCGATTTTGATTTGGGACTTGACATTTTCCGTCTTTCTCCTTATAATGCGTCCATGGCAATGACGGGATCCAGTAACCCGATCCAGGTGCGTTTTCAGAGAGCTTCCGGCCGGTGCAAGGAAGCAGCGCGGGTCGCGGCGAATTACCTCCCCGAGCCTCGGCCCTGAAAGATTTTTCCGCGTAGGGGCCGCCGGCGCGCCGGTTACAGCGCGAGCGAGGGCAGGTTTTCCGCCTGCCGAACGGAAGTGGTACAGCGATCATCCGCCTTCCCCCATGGGACGGCGGTTTTTGTTTAGGAGGCGTTCTCATGAACATCGAATCCATGCAATTTGCGCACCGTTTCGACGGCATTTCCGGCAGCGCCATCCGGGAAATCTTTAAGCTGCTGGCCGTGCCGGGCATGATTTCCTTCGCGGGGGGCAATCCTTCCTTAAGCGCCCTGCCGGACGAACAGTGCGCCGAGCTGGCCAAGGAACTGTTGCTGGACAAGGGCAAGATTTTGCTGCAATACGGGGCCACGGAGGGCTACGCGCCCCTGCGGGAAAGCCTGGTGCCCTATTTGAAGGACCGGTTCTCCTTTGACTGCAAGGCGGACGAAATTCTGCCTGTCACCGGCTCCACCCAGGCCATGGACCTGCTCTGCAAGGCCCTGATCGATCCCGGCGACAAGGTGGTGGTGGAGAACCCCACGTTCCTTGGCAACATGCAGGCCATCCGCCTGTATCAGGCCCAGCTTGTGCCCGTGGACAGCGACGACGACGGCATCAAGGTGGATGAATTGGAAGAAGTGTTCAAAAAAGAACACCCCAAGATGCTCTATATCATCCCCACCTTCCAGAACCCCACCGGCCGCACCCTCTCCTTAGAGCGCCGGAAGAAGATCGCCGAACTGGCCTCCCAATACGGCGTGGTGGTGGCGGAGGACGACCCCTACCGCGACCTGCGCTATACCGGGAAGGAGCTGCCCTCCATCAAGTCCTTCGATACTGAAGGCTGGGTGGCCTTCATGGGCAGCTTCTCCAAGGTCATTTCCCCCGGCCTGCGCGTGGGCTTCTTAGCCGCCAACCCGGCCCTGCTTCGCAAGTGCGTCATCGGCAAGCAGAGCAGCGATGTGCACACCGCCAACTTAAGCCAAGCCATCGTGGACGCCTACCTGCGCCGGAACCTGCTCATGCCCCACGTGGAAGAAATCTGCAAGAGCTACGCCCAGCAGATGAACACCATGCTGGGCCTGCTCGCCAAATGCGGGGGCGTGGCCCGATATACCCGGCCCCAGGGCGGTCTGTTCATCTTTGCTGAATTGAAAGAAGGCATGAACGCCCTGGACCTGCTCATGAAGTGTGTGGACAAGGGCGTGGCCTACGTGCCCGGCACCCACTTTTACCCCAACGGCGGCCATGAAAACACCTTCCGCCTGAACTTCTCCATGTGCACCGTGGAGCAGATCGAAAAGGGCATGGGGATCATGAACGAGGTGTTTTCGGAAAACCTGTAAACAGTGTTCAGAGTACAGAGTTCAGAGTTCAGATTGGTTAGTTTATCAATTGCCAGACTGAAAACGTGAAAGACCATATAAATCTGAACTCTGAACTCCGAACTCTGAACTCTCTTGCCTTTCCAATAGTGAATATGAATGGAGGATATATAAATGCAGAATGTTCTTGACACCCTGCGCGAGCGGGGATTCCTGGCCCAGATCACCTTTGAGGACGAACTTTACAAGCAGCTGGAAAAAGAACCCACCGTGTTCTACGTGGGCTTTGACCCCACCGCCACTTCCCTGCACTTTGGGCACTTCATCCCCATCATCGCCATGGCCCACATGCAGCGGGCGGGGCATATTCCGATCGCTTTGGTCGGCGGCGGCACCGCCATGATCGGCGACCCCAGCGGCAAAACCGACATGCGCAAAATGATGACCGTGGAAACCATCGACCAGAACGTAGCCTGCATCAAAAAGCAAATGGAGCGCTTCATCGAATTCGGCACGGGCAAGGCCATGATCGTCAACAACGCCGACTGGATCCGCACGCTCGGCTACATGGACTTCCTTAGGGACGTGGGCGCGCTCTTCTCCGTCAACCGCATGCTCACCGCCGAATGTTACAAGCAGCGCCTGGAACGGGGCCTCACCTTCCTGGAATTCAACTACATGCTCATGCAGAGCTACGATTTCCTGCAATTGTTCAAAAAATACAATTGCCGTTTACAGATGGGCGGCGACGACCAGTGGAGCAACATGCTGGCCGGGGCCGACCTGATCCGCCGCAAGGAACGGGAGGCCGCCTTTGCCTGCACCTTCAAGCTCCTCATGAACCATGAGGGCAAGAAGATGGGCAAGACCGAAAAGGGCGCGCTCTGGCTGGACGCCAATCTATGCTCCCCCTACGATTTCTACCAGTACTGGCGCAACGTGGACGATTCCGACGTGGAAAAGTGCCTGAGCCTGCTCACTTTCCTGCCCATGGACGAGGTGCGCCGCCTTTCCGCCCTAGAGGGCAGCGCCATCAACGAGGCCAAGAGAGTGCTGGCCTTCGAGTGCACCAAACTGGTCCACGGCGAGGAAGAAGCCCAGAAGGCCCAGCTGGCCGCTGCCGCGCTCTTTGGCGGCGGCGCGGCGGCGGATGTGCCCACTTATGAATGGACCCAGGCACAAATTGCCGAGGATAACCGCCTGACCACCCTGCTCAACCTCTGCGGTCTGTGCACCTCCAAGGGCGATGCACGGAAGCAGATCCAGCAGGGCGCTGTGGTGATGAACGACAACAAGGTGACGGACATCGACACCGTGCTCACCGCCGAACAGTTCCCCGCCGACGGCATCCTGCTCCGCAAGGGCAAGAAGAACTACTGCCGCGTGGTAGTGAAATGATTTTCCTGGAGGAAACCTGCTTTTGTGCCAAAAGCGGGTTTCCCCCAGATCCGCAGCCTCAATCGTCGCAACTCCCCTTCATGGGGAGATTGCTCGTTTCGGCTGATCTCACCGCCGATGAGATTCCCGCCACAGGCGGTCATCGGCGGTTCGTCCCCTTTCCCGAAAACCACCTCGGGTCGTATTATTTGGCAGCTTTATATCTTGTTTCCCCGTGATACGATGGAAAGGGGGAAAAGCGGGAAAACCATGCCTGGTGACTACAAAACCCTGAAACAAGCGGCACATGACGAGTTCATCGTGAACAAAAGCCGCTTCATCGGTTATGCCTGCCCATGCCAGACGGAGGAAGAAGCGCTGGCTTTTTTGCGTTCTATCCGGGAAAAGCACAAGGATGCCACCCACAACTGTTACGCCTACGTGATCGGGGAAAACGCGGGCATCATGCGGTATTCCGACGATGGCGAGCCGGGCGGCACGGCGGGCCTGCCCATGATGGAAGTGCTCAAAAACCGGGGCGTGGTGAACTGCTGTGTGGTGGTCACCCGCTATTTCGGCGGGGTGCTGCTGGGGGCCGGGGGCCTGGTGCATGCCTATACGAAAGGCTGCGCCATCGCCCTGGACGCCGCCCGGGTGGTGAAGATGCAGCTGTCCCAAAAGCTGATGCTGGACGTGCCCTATCCCCTGTGGGACCGGGTGAACCACGCCATGAAATCCATGCCGGTGATCATCGAGGACACCCAGTTCGGCGCGTCCGTGGAAGCAACGCTGCTTACGCGGGTCATTGACTTTGCGGAAGTGACTCAAAAGCTCATCGCCCTCACCGACGCCAAGGCCGAATGGCTGGAACTGGAGGAACTGCATTACCCCTGGCCGGAGGAAAGCTGATTTTACGCTGTCATCAACAATATAAATCTCAACTCTCAGCTCTTCACGCTCAACTCTGAATAAACGATACAGGAGAATTAACATGCGCAGGATCGTTTCATTCTTTCTTTTGCTGGCGCTGCTGTGCTCTGCGCTGCCCGCGCTTTGCGAAGCTCCCCCTTCTGCTGCCAAGCAAATCGTGATCTCCTTTACCGGCGACTGCACCCTGGGCTGCGATCCCCGGGAACGGGGCGAAAAATCGGGGTTTGAAGCCTATATCGAACAGTACGGCTATGGCTATCCCTTTGAAAAGGTGAAGCAAATTTTTGAGCAGGACGATCTCACCGTGATCAACCTGGAAGGAACGCTGTACGATTATGAGGCGAATTTAAAGCCGGACGTGAACTATCACTTCCGCGGCCCCACCGATTACGTGAATATTCTGTCAGCCTCCAGCATCGAAGCCTGTTCCATCGGAAATAACCATATTTTGGATTACGGTTTGCCCGGCTTAAAGTCTACCATTGAAGTGCTGGAAGCCGGCGGCATCGGCTGGTTCGGCTCCACGGAATACTGCGACGGGACCTTCATTTTTGAAAAAGACGGCGTAAAAATCGGTTTTTATTCGATTTATTATACCGATTGGGTGTCAACGGTCAAGACCGGGGCCAGGGACAGCATGGAACGCCTGAAAGCGGAAGGCTGCAATCTGATCATTGCCTGCACCCATGTGGGCGTGGAATATGATTACCGCCACGATCTAAATCAGGAAAAGCTGGCTGACCGCATGATTTCCTACGGCGCGGACATTGTGATCGGCAATCATCCCCACACCGTCCAGGGCCTGCGGGAGCAGGACGGCGTTTGCACCCTGTGGAGCTTAGGCAATTTTGTTTTCGGCGGCAATTCCAGCGTGGTGATTTCCCGGCCCAAAAGCCCCAATAATGGAAAAATCAATATCAACAGCTATATTGCCCAGTTCACCTTCTCCTTTGACGAAAACAACGCTTATTTGGGCCATCAGCTGAACATCATCCCCTGTTACGTGACCGGCACCGGCACCACCGTCAACAACTATCAGCCCATTCCCGTTTCCGGCGCGGATGCGGAAAACGTGCTGAAAGCCATTCAGGATGATACCGCCCCCCGGAAACTGAAGCTGAATCCCTATGTGGAAGGCGTCGGCGCGGTGCAGGATTTCGTAGCCGCCCCGGTGCAATAATTCCCGTGGCGCTCCTTGCAAAAGGCGGGGAAACAGGCTATAATAAGCGTTGAAATCTGCCGGGGATCCCCCGAATCGGCTGGAGGCTTTCATGATCAAGGCGAAGGATTTTATCAAGGAGCTGAACCTGCGGGTGCTCAACTCATGCTACGGCGAAGAGTGGGATATCCATTCCGCCGAGCTGAACCGGCCCGGCCTGCAGTTCGTGGGCTTTTATGAGCATTTCCGCGCCGACTGGCCCCAGGTGGTGGGCCTGACGGAAATGACCTATCTGGAATCCCTGTCGGACGAAACGCGCAGGGAACGCCTGGAAGCGTTTTTTTCACATAAGATGATCCCCTGCACCATCATCTGCCGCGGCATGACGCCCCCGGACGACATGCTGGAGCTGGCGACGGCCCATCAGGTGCCGCTGCTGAGCACAGAGGCGTACACCACCCGGTTCGTGGCCCTGACCATGAATTACCTGAACCATTGCCTGGCCCCCCGGGCCACGCTCCACGGCGTGCTGGTGGACGTCTACGGCATGGGCGTCCTGCTCACCGGGGAAAGCGGCGTGGGCAAAAGCGAAGCGGCGCTGGAGCTGGTACGGCGGGGCCATCAGCTGGTGGCGGACGACGTGGTGGACGTGTGCCGCATAACGGATAACCGCCTGATCGGCGAATCCCCGGAAACGGTGCGCCATTTTATGGAGATCAGGGGCATCGGCATCATCGATATCAAGGCCATGTACGGCATCAGCGCCGTGCTGCCCAGCAAAACCATCGATATGGTGATCCATCTGGAAGCCTGGAAGGAAAACAAAGCCTATGACCGGCTGGGTCTTGCCGAAGATTTCACCACCATTATGGACGTGCGGGTGCCCCAGTTGGTGCTGCCTGTGCGCCCTGGCCGCAACGTGGCCGTGGTGATCGAGGTGGCTGCCCGGAATTATTCTCTCAAGCAGAACGGCTATTCCGCCGCCAAGGAACTGGACCGGCGGCTGAACGAAATGATGATGGGAGCCACGGAAAAGTAAAGGAGGCGCGGCAATGGTATATGTGGGCATCGACCTGGGCGGCACCAACATTGCCGTGGGCGTGGTCAGCGAAGCAGGCTCGATCCTGGCCGAGACCGGGGCCAAGACCCTGGCGGACAGGCCTTATCAGGCCATCGTCCGGGACATGGCGGAGCTGGTGAAAAGGGCCGTTGCTAAGGCCCGCCTCACCCTGGACGATGTGAAAGCCGTGGGAGTCGGCATCCCCGGCGTGGCCTTCGCCGATACCGGCGTGGTCTACAACTGCACCAATTTGGGCTGGATCAACGTGCCCCTGCGGGCGGAAATGAAAAAATACATCGACAAGCCCATTTTGATCGATAACGACGCCAACGCGGCCGCTCTGGCGGAAAGCGTCGCCGGGGCCAGCGCGGGCTGCAAAAGCAGCATCCTGCTCACCTTGGGCACCGGCGTGGGCGGCGGCATCGTGATCGGCGGCAAGCCTTGGGCGGGCGCCCATGGCCGGGCCGGGGAAATGGGTCACATGATCCTGGTCCCCGACGGCGTTCCCTGCACCTGCGGCAAAAGCGGCTGCGTGGAGCGCTACTGCTCCGGCACTGCCCTGATCCGTGAAGCCAAGCAGGTATGCCGCAATTTTCCCGACACCTCCATCCTGCAAAAGGCGGGAGGAAATATAGAAAAAATCAATGCCAAAATGGTCATTGACGCCGCGAAGGAAGGTGATGCGCCCGCCCTCCGGGTATTCAATTCCTTCGCTCGCTATTTGGCCACGGCCATCAATAACCTCATCTGGGCCTTTGACCCGGAAATCGTGGTGTTAGGCGGGGGCATAAGCTACGCAGGCGATTTCCTGCTGGACGCCGTCAACGCCCTCATTCCCCGACATCAGATGGGCGAACCTCTGCCCATCGCCCCTGTTGTATTGGCTCGCTTAGGCAACGAGGCGGGCATCATCGGCGCGGCCATGCTGGGCAGGTAACCGTGCTGTCCTTTTGTAATTTGCGAAAGATTGATGTTCGCAACAGAGTTCAGAGCGCAGAGTACAGAGTTCAGATGATATAGTCTGTTCAATCCCTTTCCCGAAATATATCAGCTATATCAATCTGAATTCTGCGCTCTCTTTATCAATAAATTCCAGTGAAATCATGAAGGAATGAGGAGGAATCCCACCATGAAATATTCCGTTCGCCAGTTGTTCCGGGAAACACCCGCGGATCAGACGGAAGTGACTGTATCCGGCTGGGTGCGCACCCTGCGTGACAGCAAGGTATTTGCTTTTATCGAGCTCAACGACGGCACCTTCTTTAGGAACGTGCAGATCGTATGCGAAGAGGGGTTGGAAAACTTCAAGGACGTGGTGAAAACCACCCTGGGCAGCGCCATCGAAGTCACCGGCGTGCTGGCCCTGACCCCCGAAATGAAGCAGCCCTTTGAAATCAAGGCCCAGAAGGTGGAAATCGTGGGCCTTTCCGATCCCAGCTATCCTCTGCAAAAGAAGCGCCACACTGTGGAATACCTGCGCACCCAGGCCCATCTGCGCCCCCGTACCAACCTGTTCAGCGCCGTGTTCCGCATCCGCTCTCTGGCCGCTCAGTCTATCCACGCTTTCTTTGCCGGGCGCAGCTTCGTCTACGTGCACACCCCCCTCATCACCGGCTCTGACTGCGAGGGCGCGGGCGAAATGTTCCGGGTCACCACCCTGGACCTGAACAATCTGCCCAAGGACGAAAACGGCAAGGTGCTGGACAAGGAAGATTTCTTCGGCAAGCCCGCCAACCTGACCGTGTCCGGCCAGCTCAACGTGGAATGCTTCGCCCAGGCGTTCCGCAACGTCTACACCTTCGGCCCCACCTTCCGCGCTGAAAAATCCTACACCCCCCGCCACGCGGCGGAATTCTGGATGATCGAGCCGGAAATCGCCTTCGCCGACCTTCAGGACGATATGGAGCTGGCGGAGGATATGCTCAAGTACGTCATCGCCGACGTGCTTAACAAAGCCCCCGAAGAAATGGAATTCCTGAACAATTTCGTGGACAAGGACCACAAGCTGATCGAACGGCTGCAGAACGTGGTGAACAGCAAGTTCGCCCGGTGCAGCTACACCGACGCCATTGACATCCTGCAAAAAGCGGATAAACAGTTTGAATATCCCGTACATTGGGGCATGGACATCCAGACCGAGCACGAACGCTACTTGGCCGAAGAGCACTTCGGCTGCCCGGTGTGCGTGTACAACTATCCCAAGGAAATCAAGGCTTTCTACATGCGCCAGAACGAGGATGGCAAGACCGTGGCCGCCGTGGACATCCTGGTGCCCGGCATTGGCGAGCTCATCGGCGGCAGCCAGCGCGAAGAACGCCTGGACGTGCTGGAAGCCCGCATCAAGGAACTGGGCTTGGACATGGATTCCTACTGGTGGTATCTGGAACTCCGTAAATTCGGTACTACGCCCCACGCCGGTTTCGGCTTGGGCTTCGAGCGCCTGATCATGTATTTGACCGGGGTTTCCAACATCCGCGACGTGCTGCCCTTCCCGCGAACCACCGGCAGCGCGGAATTCTGATTTGAACACCGAAATGATACAAGAGGGAGGCTTTTGCGTTAAAAGCCTCCCTCTCCTGTTCTTTTCAGCAAAGGGAGGAACCCGATGATTATTTCTGTAGATGAATCCAATCTTCTCGAAGCCGCCCTGATCCATTCCCTATCCTGGCAGGATTCCCACCGTTCCTTCTGCTCCCCGGATTTTGTGGCGCAGCACACGCCGGAGCGTCAGCGGGAATATCTGCGCGGAAAGATGAACAAAGGGAGCGCGGTCTATATGCTGGTGAAAGATCGTCCCGTGGGCGTAGTATCCGTGACCGGCAGCCTGATCGAAGACCTGTACATCCTTCCCGAAATGCAGAACAAAGGCTATGGAACCGAATTATTGCAATTTGCCATCGCCCAATGCCCGGATGTGCCCACGCTTTGGATACTGGAAAACAACGTCAACGCGGCCAGGCTCTACCGCCGCATGGGCTTCAAAGAAACCGGGAACGTGAACGCGATCACAGACAAGCTGGCCGAAATCGAATTTGCGCTGGAAAGCGGGGAGTGAAATCCATGACCGTCGAAGAAGCCATTGGCGCTTACAAGCCCTGGAATGAGCAGGAGGAACGGGACAAAGCCGTAATGCTCCGGGTGCTCTCCTCCATGCCGGACTGCTTTGACCGGGCTAACGAAATCGCCCATTTCAGCGCGTCGTCCTGGATCGTGAACCGGGGCGGGAACAAGGTGCTCATGGCCTACCATAACCTGTACCGGGCCTGGGCCTGGACGGGCGGTCACGCGGACGGGGACCGGAATTTGCTTGCCGTGGCCCTGCGGGAAGCGCGGGAAGAAACGGGCATTCATGCCGAGCCCGTGACGGAGGACATTTTTTCCCTGGAGATCCTCACCGTGGACGGTCACGAAAAACGGGGCCGCTATGTGCCCAGCCACCTGCATTTGAACGTGACCTATCTGCTCCGGGCCGACGATACCGCCCCCATCCGCCCCAAATCCGACGAAAACGCCGCTGTGCAATGGTTTTCCCTGGAAGACGCGCTCAAAAATTGCGCCGAACCGTGGATGGTCCGGCGCGTGTATAGCAAGCTGAACGAAAAGCTGGCGACTGTTTATGGTACGGAAACGGGGCAGTAAAACAGTTCACAAAGGGCTTCATAGCGCTTTTCGCCGATGCCGGAGACATCCATAAGTTCCTCCAGAAAGTGAAACCCATTCCGGACCTCCCGTTCATCGAGGATCCTTTGGGACAGGGCGGGGCCGATGCCATGGACTTTTTGCAGGTCCTTCGCCGTAGCCTGGTTGATGTCCATCTTCCCTTCTGTATCCGGCAAGGCGCGCTCGATGGGCTGATCCTCATGCACTATGCGGGCGGAAACTGCGGCGCGGCTGAGGACAGTATCCGCCCCTTGGACCAGGAAGATAGCCGCGCAGCAGAACCCCAGGCAGAATAAAAGCAGGCGCGCCGCGGTTTGGCGGCGCGTCTGTTTTCCATCAGAACACATTTTGGGTGATGAGGACCCTGGTTTCCTCATAAGGACAGGCAGGAAGCTCAATACCGGCGGAAGCGATCAAATCGCTCACGGTCACCAGGGTCAAGCCCAGCGTGTTTTGATAATAAGGCAGGACCTCTGCCAGTACCTGGGCCGTGTTGATACCGTCCAGGTGATAAGCCACGATAGCGCCGGGTTCCACATTATCGGTGGCTTGCTTGAACGCAGCGTCGGGGTCATCGGCGGTTTTCTTATCCCAGTCCTTTGAATCGATGGTCCATAGCACCACCTCCATACCTTCCGCCCGCACGGGCGCGGAGATAGTAACATTAAATTCACCGTAGGGAGGCATGAACAGCCGGGGGATCACACCCAGCTTTTCCCGGATGATCTGGCTTCCCTTGCGCACCTGATTGAAGCGCAGGTCCTGTCCCAGCTCCAGCAGGTGGGGATGGGTCCAGCTGCTGCTGCCGATTTCATGACCCGCGTCTTTGATTTTTTGAGCAGATTCCGGGAAGGACAGCACGAAGGTGCCGCTCAGGAAGAAGGTGGCCTTCACGCCGTTTTGCGCCAGCACGTCCAGGATCGCATCTGTCTGATCGTCCTCAAAGGAGCAATCGATGGCAATGGACATCCAATTTTCTGGGGTATCAGCTTTTACCACGGCTTTCCGGTGCCTGTCAGCCACGGCGAGATAGGCGGAATTGGTGCTGATCCGCTTGCCATCGCACCAAACGGATAGGTCAAAGCCGCCCAGAAAGGTTTCGTCAAACTGCAAACGGAAATTGAGCTTTTGCCCCGGCTTGTATTCGCGGATGCCCAGCAGACGGTCATACCGGTCGCGAAGCTCCAGGGTCTTGCTGCCGGTGAAGGAGCCGGCATTGACAATTTCCAGGGCTATATAGCATTCCGTGTCCAGATACCCCAGATAATTGGCGGCGGAAAACTTCACTTTAGGCAGTTTTTCTTCTCCCAGTGCGGCGGCGGGCAGCAGCAGGCACAGGATCAGAAGCAGCGAAAGCAGTTTTTTCATGCGGGTTCCTCCTTGGTGCGTTGTGAGCGGAACGACTGATGCTGGCTTTATGAACACTTTAAGTCACATGAAGTGTTCGATAAATCAATATGCGTCTGACCGATGGCCTATCGTTCAGAGTAAGGCCGCCAATCCTTGACGGGAATGGAATCCATCACCGCGGGATACGCGCCTTTTTTGCGCAGTTGAAAGCCCAGATCACAGTGCAGGTTGGCGTTTCCGCTGGGTACGTTCACGCTGGGCACCGTCACGGTGACTTCGCTGCTTTCCGGCATGATGCTGCCCACCAGCGGGAATTCAGTCTGGTGTACGGTGGCTTTCAGCTCTTTGTGCATGGTCACGCGCATTTCGTACTCGCCGGGATACAGGTTATCCAGGCCGTAACGGCCATACTCGTCGGTGGTCGTGCTTGCCACGAGCGCACCGTATTGATACAGCTCGATCACGATGCCGGGCATGCTGGGTTCATCCATATCCTGCATGCCGTTGCCATTTTCGTCCAGCCAGGCCCGATCGCCGATGCGGCCCATAGTGCCCACGCCGATATCGACGCCGCTTATATCATCCCCCATGGGCACGTCGAAGGGAGTAGCGGTCACGGAGCCGTCCGTCTGGCTTTGTACGAAGCTCTCACGGCCGGAGGTATCCTGGGCCCGTGCGAAAAGATAGCCTTCAGGCAGCTCGGCGGACAGGACGTAAGTGCCGGGCATGAGACGGTTGAATACGAAATCGCCTCGGCTGTCGGAGGCTGCTTCGGCCAGAACTGCGCCTTCGCCGTCCAGCAGCGCCACGTTCACGCCCTTCACGCCTTCGCCGCTGCCCAGGCTCCAAACCTGACCGGAAACGGAGGCAAATCGCATCACGGGCAGCGCCAGCGTCATATCCCGGATGATGGTGATGGGCAGCACCACTTCATCTTTGCCGCGAATCACGCCGGGAATGCCCAGCAGATCCTCGTTTTCATCCATGGCGATATGAATCTCGTACTTGCCGGGAATCACCTGGACGAAGAAGAAGAAGCCGGATTCATTGGTTTCGCAGAAATCGATCTGCTCTCCGTTTTCCCACAGGGTCACCATGCGGTTTTCCGCCCCATATTCATCCTCGTCCTGCAGGCCGGAAAGGTTGTCGTCATAATACAGGATCCCGAAAATCGTCAGGGGCGTCATAGCCTGGATATTGGTATCCAGCTTGTTTTCTCCCAGCGCCAGCGTGATTTCCGCCGACGCCTGGCTGTCGCGGGAAGGGCTAAAGAGAGAACCTTCCAGTTCGCCGAAGACCATGCCCTGGGGCAGGGTCACGGTCAGGGTGTAAGTATCAGGCAGCAGGCCGGTGAAGGCGAAGGAACCATCGGGGTTCGCGTGGATTTCATAGGCTTGGCTGACTGTATGGCCCCGCAGGGACAGCAGAGCGGTAAACAGACTGGCCTCCTCCGGCGCGCTGTGCAGGATGGTGCCTGCGATGGAAGAGGTATACATGCCCTTCACCACAGGCGCTTCAGTGTGGGAACCGCTTTCGCTGTGGAAGGCTTCGCCGATATAGTAGGTGCCTGGCACGGCGGGGTTGGTAAATGTGCCGTTATCGGGCAGCTGATAGGCCAGGGAATACGTGCCGGGCAGAATGCCCTTGATGAAGAAATACCCGTTTTCATCCGTAATGCCGTAGCTGTGCTCCGCGGCCGGTTCCCCGTCCGCGTTCAGCAGCGTTACGGTCACGCCGGGCAGACCGGTTCGGACGGCGGTGTAAGCGTCGTCCACCAGCACATAACCGTCCGCCAGCCCCGCTTGGAACACACCGCCGTTGACGCCGGTTTTCTGTTCGCCGATAGCCAAGGTAAAGGCTTCCGTTTCGCCGTATTCGGGGGTTTGAAGCTGAATCTGGTTTGCTGCGTCCTCCTGATCCTTGGCATAGGGAGAAGCCACATAGGCGTCCCGCAGCAGGAAGCGCACCGTATACGCTTCGGGGAGCAGGGGGTACAGGGTATACGCGCCGTCTTGATCCGTTACGGCTTCCGCGGCGGTTTCTCCGTCCAGGGTGATAGCCTGTACCGTAAAACCGGAAAACAGGCGGCTGTCCTCCCGGAACAGGCCGGTATTGGCGGCGTCCTCAAACAGGATGCCGCTGATCGCGCCGGCGGGGATCACCGCCGCTTCATACTGAGCGTCGGACTCCGCGCCATCCAGCGTCACAGCGGCTTGTGCCGAAGTCATAGCGCCGGTAACATCAAACAATCGCGCTTCGTCCTGGTGGAACAGCCAGCCATCGGGCAGGGTCGCCGTGATTTGGGTATCGCCGGCCCGCAGCGCGTTGAACACCGCTGCGCCGTTTTCATCCGTTACGGCTTTTTCTACAGTCTTACCGCCCTGGGCTGCCGTGACGGATGCGCCGGGCAGAGCGGGTTCGTCCGTGTCGCGCATGCCGTTCAGGTTCAGATCCTCATACAGGGACAGGGTAAAGCCGGCGGCGGGCATGGCGCCAACAGCGCCCAGATCGGTGGTCACATCCACCTGAACGTATACGTTCATAGTGCCTGTGCTTGCCGTAGTTGACAGCATGGACTGGCCGGGATAGGTAAAAATCATGCCTTCCGGCAGCACGAACTGCACCAGGTAATCTCCGGGCTGCAGAGCTTGGAAATCATAATTGCCCTTTGCGTCCGGCTGCGCGGTGCGTTTTACGCCGCTTGCGACGGAATGCAGGATGATTTCCGCGTTGGTCAATCCGGTTTCATCGCTGTCCCATTTTCCGTTATAATTGGCGTCGAACCAGGCCCGGCCCGCCAGGGAGCCGGTGCGCACCATGCCGACGCCCATGCCGATCGATTCCTTCGCCGCCAGCGTAAAGGGTTCGGACAGGCCGATATTGTCTTCGTTGGGGATGATGCAGTTATAGAAGGTGTTGATCTTCTGCCCCAGAGGTCCGGCCGTAAAATGCTCGGGGAAGGTGACGCGCACCCGGTAGGTGCCGGGGGAAAGGTCCTTGATCAAGGCCTGACCCTCCCGGTCCGTAACGCCGGAGGCGATCATATAGGTTTCGCCTTGGTACTCATACAGCACTTCGACAACCACACTGCGCAGCAGCGGCTCGGTCTGCATACGGCCGCCGTTCTGGTTCAAGTCCTCAAAAGCGATCATATTGACGCTGCAGGAGGATTTGGTCGCCCCGGCGTTCAACTGGCGCTGTTCATTTTCACTCAGGGAAAACCAGGGCGAATAGCTCACATTGCCCTGGGCGGGCAGCATAAAGCTGTCCAGGCCCTGGAGCGTAAAATGGTACTCCTTGGCCAGTTCGATCCGCAGCCGGTATTCGCCCGCCTTAAGACCGGAAAACAGGAAATCGCCGGACTTGGACGATGTGGTGTTCACAGCAACCTGGGCTTTTCCACTCTCGTCCTTGATTTCCAGGGTCACCTTCGCGCCGGACAGGCCGCCTTCGCCGCTTGCGATCACGCCATCGGCGGTCTTATCCACCCACACGATGCCGCTGACCTGACCGTTTTCAGCCAAGGCGCCCTGAACGCCCAGCAGAAGGAGCAGCATAGCCAGAATCAGGATAAATCCTCCATGCTTTTGCATTGTGCGCATACTGAAAGCCTCCATATAAATCCGGCGCAAGGCAGGGTTTTCCCTGGATCGGATCATCCCCGCAACGGGCCGAAAATCGATCGTTTTCCATATCTCATGATAAAGCAAACCGCTGGGATTGTCAATGCGGCGAAAGGCTCAAAATGTAAAATATTGCGAAAACATTGCAAAGATATTTCCAAAATAGTTAAATGCGGAAAGGCCCCTTGTTCCGAACGGCAGGGGGTGCTATAATTGAAAAAAAAGATCGGGATACGGAGAAAAACGCCATGAAAACGCTGATAGAACTGTACGACGAGCGTCCGATTGAAAACGTGCTGGGAACGGAAGTGTTCCGCCCGGAGGAAACGGTGTTCATCTGCCCGCCGGAGGTGGCCGAGGACAGGGAAATGCATCGGTCCCTGGAAGCGTATTTCGCTCATCGGGGATGTCCCGCCAAGGTAACGTTCGTACAATCAAGCCTGCTGGACGCAGTAAAAGTGGAAAAGACTTTGCGCCGTGTGCTGGACAGACATGAGGACTGCGCCATCGACATCGCCGGGGGCACCGACGCCGCCCTGTTCGCCGCGGGAGCATGCTCCGGCGATACGCCGGTATATACCTACAGCCGGAAACTAAATACCTTTTTTGAAATCAAAAACGCGCCTTTCGCCCGGAGCCTGGCTTGTCCCGTTCGGCTGGACGCAGCTTCCTGTTTCCTGATGGCTGGGGGCGAACTGCAGCAGGGCCGGGCGGACAACAGCGCCTTGAAGGATCGGCTGCCGCAAATCGAAAGCCTGTTCAGCGTATACAGCGCCTACCGCCGGATCTGGAACCGGCAGGTGAGCTATTATCAGCAAATTTCCTCCGCCTCCGATCCGGACTGCGCTGCTCGCGGCCATCGCACGGAGAAGGCGGATCACGGTCAGGTCACGGCGGACGAGGAACTGCTTCGGGCGCTGGAAAACGCCGGGCTGATCCATGATCTCATCCTGGATGAAGAAACCGTTTCCTTCCGGTTTGCCGATCCCCAGGTGCGCTTCTGGCTGCGGGATATGGGATCGGCGCTGGAACTGCGGGTGTATCAGGCCTGCGTGGAGGCCCGGTGCTTTGATGACGTGGTGCTCAGCGCGGTGGTCAACTGGCGGGCGGGAAAAAAGCGCGACGCGGTGACCAATGAAATCGACGTGATGGCCGTTCGCGGCGTGCAGCCCATCTTTATCAGCTGCAAAACCTGTGAGATCAAAACGGAAGCCCTGAACGAACTGGCCGTCCTGCGTGACCGCTTCGGCGGCAAAGGATCCCGGGCCGTGATCGTCACCTCCGCCCCCGGCGCCCGCAGCCGGGCCGTCATGCGCCAGCGGGCGGCGGAACTGGGCATCGAAGTGATCGAATGGAACGACCTGACCTTAGACAAGCTGATCGCACGCTTACGAATGCAGCCCAGCGAATAAAGGAGGAAACGATCGTGTCTTTTTTCAGCAAAAGGAAACCTATGCCCGCTTTTTCCTTTGATCCCGCCACCCAGGAGCCGGCTGTGCGCAAAAGCATCTGCACCGGAGAAATGACCGTGGGCTATATCGAAAAAGCCACCGGCAAGTTTCACGATCTGATGATGGTTGACCGCCAGGGCTTAGAGGATTTCAAGCGCCAGTTGGGCGTGGAAACCTTGCGGGAAATCTATTGACGGGTGCGCGGAAACGATTCGCGTATTTGTTCAAACAAACCGTTGCTTGCCATGGCAAACGCGTCTATGAAGGAAATCACTTGAATTTTTCACCGCAACCGAAGGTTTCAGCAAAAAATCGCGTGACCGCAAACGATCACGCGACAGCTCGGGGAAAAGATTTCTTATTCACATTCAACCACTGGACTGTTTTCCGGGCGCCTTTCCCTTTACTTCATCCATTCCTGGGCTTTGACGGCCATCTTGTCGTTCAGTTCGTCCGCCGCGGCCTGGGTATCGGCGCGGGAGGCCACATACGGCTTGATCTTGGGCTCGGTGCCGCTGGGCCGGATGCCCAGCGCCTTGAACCCGGCCATTTCCTTGGGCGGGTTCTCCCGGATGGAGGACATGATGCCCGCGAAACAGGGAAAGCAGCGGAATTATCCATTCCCTTCGATTTCTCCAACGGTCACTTTCCCATCCGGCACAGTGATTGTGACCCAGAATTCCGGCAGAACATCCGCGTTCGGGGTATCCGCCGCGTCTTTATCCGTCCAGACGGTGATGTACCAGTAGTCGATTCTGTTTTCCCGGTAATAGCTGGTATAGACTCGGGGATAGATTCTCTGCACTTCCTCTACGGATTTTCCCAACCGCTCCGCCACGGCGGCCAAGGCCATTTCTCGGGCCTGCGCCTCCGAAATGGCGGTATCAGCGGTATCATTGGAAACCACGGACCTGTTCTCAGGCTTGTACGTGGCCGGGTCGCCGCCGTATTGAAGCATCAGGGCAAGGAATTGCCGTTCGCCTTCGCAGCTTGATATTTCCCCCTGTTGGACGGCGGCGTCAATGGCAGCAAGCTGGCTGAGCAGCGCTTCAAATTCGGTCAAATCCGCCGTTGTCCAGTTTTTCCGGCCCAGCAGCCCGTCCGATTCGGCCATCTGAGCGTCTTTTTTGCTGTAATTGGCCGTTCCGTACCGATTGAGCCAAGGGGCGTGGATCGTTTCGACAGCTTCAAGGCTCTCCGGGTTCAGGCGCACCAGAAAATACCCCAAACGCTGGAGATACTGAACCGCTTCCAGTTCATACTGGCCTACGCCGCCGGTGGGGTTGTCCGGGTTCTGTTCTTCCCGGTAAATCAGGTTATGGTCAAAAACCAGGCAATAATCCTCCGTGTCGCTGGGCAGCGGGGAGGGCAGCATCAGGAAGCAGTATTTTTTCAGCATGTCTCGGCTGAACCCATAATTCGCTTCCATGGCTTCCACCACGGCGCGGACGGCGAGAGTGTCCGTGTCCAGCAGATTGTCAGCGTTCTCCCACAGCAGGAACCACCGGGTCTCGTTCAGCAGGGTGATCAAATCCTTGTCCAGCGGTTTCAAGTCATAGCCCGCTTCTTCAAACAGCTCCAGGAATTTCTGCTGTTCTTCCCTGGGCATCTGGTAGAAGGCGTTGTCCCCCAGGGCCCTGTTATACACATAGTCCTGTTTTCCGGCGTTCCAGGTACGCAGGGCGTAGTCCGGCCAGAACCCGTCCAGATACCAGATGATATTGGTCACTTCCCCGGAGGGAGACGCAAGCCATACCCGGTATTCCCCCGGCGCGTCGTAGGTGTGGTCTGCTTCCACATCCGCATCCCGGCGGGGCGTGAAATAAAATTCCCACTCGTTGGTATACCAGTCTTCTTCGTCGGGCGCGTCGATGTAGGGCGTATTAAAGAAGTAGGGGTAGACGCCCATAGCGTCCAGTTCCGCTTCCGGGGTACCGAAGGTGTCCAGGATGGCCTGGCGGGCGATGGCGTAAGCGCTATCGTAGTCCAAATCGCCCGTCCGGGGCACGGTGGACACCACATAATCCTCTTTGATTCCCTCTTTGCCCTTGTCTTCCATGAGCTGGGCGTACTCTTCTTCATCCACCAGTTCAAGCAATTCGTTGGTGGTGTTCATTTTTTCAAAGGAGTTCTGCCACACCTCCATGATTTTTTCAAAGGCCCCGGTCGCGGCCAGCGCTCCCGTGATGGTTACGAGCGCCAATACAACAGCCAGCGCTATACTGAAAGATGCTTTCTTCTTCACTTTGCTTTTTCCTCCATATACGATGCGGTTCAGCATTTCCCGATGCTGCTGCTCCGTATAGGACAGGGCGGAAAGGCCGTCGTCAAGGCTTTTCCGAATGTGCGTATCCTTCATCGGTCTCCCTCCCTTCCAGTTCGCGGCGGAGCATGGCCCGCGCTTTTTGCAGGCGGCGGCAAAACGTGGGCCGGCTAATGCCCAGGGCCTGGGCCGCCTCCTCCATGGTCAGGTTTTGGTAATAATAGAGCAGGACGGTTTCTTTGTATTTGGCGGGCATGGCAAGCACGTCCTCCAGGACATTCCGGGTATCGCTCATTACCGGGCGCAGGGTGGGCAGGATGTCCTCCACGGCTTTGGAAATGTCCACATGGCGGAACCAGGCTGCGCGCCGGTAATCCCTGGCAGTATTGATGGCGATTTTCATGATCCAGGTTTTGGGGGAGCAACTGTTCCGGCACTGGAATTGCTCCATGCCGCGCCAAACCTTGAAAAACGTGTCCTGGGCGGCGTCCTCCGCCAAAGCACGGTCAGACAAATACAGAAAACACACCCGCAGCACGTCGTTTTCATAGGCGCGCATCCATTCCTCCAATTGCGTTTCCCGAACATCGCCCGGTACCAAGGCGCTGTTCATGCGCCCCACCTCCTTTCACCATAATAGACGAAGTGAAAGGTACGTTTTGTAAAACCATTCGATATTTTTTCAATAGGGCAGAGGGAGGGTTTTACCCCTCGCCCCCCATTGCACCGTACATACGGGTCTCGTATACGGCGCTACATCGTAACAGAAGTTCAAGTATTTCTCAGAATAATAAGCAAGAGGATCGACCAAGCCTGGCCGGTTCTCTTGCTTATTGGGCATGGCAAGGACTTTTGGGCTTCATCTGGTTCTTATACACCGTTTTCGGTTTCTTCCATGGACTTCGGGAGTTGCTTTCCGTAAAAAACTCATAGAGCGTTTGATAAATACTTTTTCAGCGCCTCAAACGTGTCCGGCTGAATCGCTTTTGCCAGAGAAAAAGATTCAGCTTCCGCAATATCCGGATCGATTCCGGCCGCCTCAAGCAGTTGTTGGAAGTATCTGCTCCGATCCTGATGGGCCTGGATGTATGCTTCGCCCTGATCCGTCACTGCCAAATTGCCGTCCTGCTCCATCACCAGCAATCCTTCCTTGATCAGCCGATTGACGGAAACGCTGACCGAGGGCTTGGAGCATTTCATATAATGCGCCACATCCACCGAACGGACGCAGCGGTATTTCTTTTTCAGCAGC
>JAFXMP010000075.1 GCA_017530275.1 Clostridia bacterium
ACCTCCACTTGTCCAGATATTTTTAAGCGCCGTAATTGATTGAAATATTCTATATAGTTTTCAATCAATTATCAATACCTAAAAACTGCTTATAAATTTCAGTAAAATCGGCAATGGTAAAGGTAGAAGAACCGCCAAAGGAAGGAATCAGCTTACCATCCCATTTTTCAACAAACTGCCGCTGAATAACAAGATCGTTCAACCCTGCGGCCTGGGCTTCCAATTCCGCTTTGGTGGCTTCGGCAGCTGCAAGACGAGCTTTCTTTTCAGCCTCGGCGCGGGTGGTGGTTACATAGGCTTCATTATCAACGGCAATTTTGGCAGCTTCCGCTTTGGCATTTGCCTGAATGAGTTGCGTTTGCTTATCTTGTTCTGCTTTTACCAGGGCGACTTCCTTATCCTGTTCAGCTTTAACCATAGCAACTTCTTTGGCGTTATCTGCGGCGATGCGGGCGGTTTCGGCTTCCTGTTCTGCTTTCTTGACCGCCACATCGTATGCTGTCTGCGCGGCGACACGCTCCTGGTTTTGGCGAAGCTCTTCATTAACAACACGGGCTTTCAGAGCAGCGCGTTCTTCCAGAATGGCGTTATATTCGGCGGTAAAGTCATAAGACACAAAATTCACACGCAGGATACTAATACCGAAGGTTTCTGTGTAGGCGGCTAATTCCGTCTTGACAAACTGGGCGATAGAATCTTTATTTACAGTGATTTCCTCAGAATTATAACGCGCAAACGCCTGCTTGATAATAGGCAGGACATTAGAAATGATAAGAAGTTTTTCGTAATTCTTGCCGTAATTCTTATAAATCACAAAAGACTGGTTGGGATTCAACTGATATTGAATCTCAAATTGATAAGACATAATCAACTGCTGATCCTTGGTTTCAGCGGTTTCAGACGTAGTGGCATTCTTATCCGTTTGAGAGGCGAGGATGGTGGAAGTTTGCACCAGATTGGAGATTGTTTCAATTTGGTCTACAAAGGGGATCTTCAGATGGACACCTTCGGGCACAGACTGTTCTTGGACAACGCCCAGGCGCTTCCAAACACCCGTGTGATTGACGGGAACCGTGCCGATAGAATTTGAGGCAAGAATAATCAGGACAAGAACGATAACACCGATTGTTACCCATTTCTTTATTGACTTTACTTTCATTTCGTATTCCTCCCAAGTTTCGTGTTTCATTTTTCTTTTCCTTTAATTAACCATTACTTCATAATCATCAAGATACCAATAGCCAGTTTTGTTTTTAAACACATGCTTCGCGTATACAATATCATTCTTTTGTACAGGTTCATATTCATAATCCCGCGCACGAAGCGTCATGCGGGATGATTTTCCAGAACCAATCGAACGGGTGAACAAAGCATACCCCCAAACGCCGCTCCCATCTTTGCTTCGCATGGGACGCATATCCGTGATGAGCAATTTCCGGCGATCTTCTTCTTTATTGGTCGTTAGATCAACATAGCCAAGGTTTTCCATTTGCCAACTGCATTTCGTGCGGAAATCATAATCAGCGATATGCAGAGAGCGGGTAAACAACTCACAGGCCACCAAAAGCCCATGAATATCATGAATCACCCATGATTTTCTGATATGGTTATCTTTACCAATATCTGTTCCATAGTCCTGGATCATATTTTTGATTGGCAGGTTTTCAATTTTGTCTTTCGCAACCTGTTTCGCGTTTCCTTGTTTTAGGAAATCAAAATAATCCTTGACTATACTCAGATAATTAGCGTTTCCATAATCCGCAAAGAAATCCAGTTTAATTAAAATATCAAGCTGGCGTGCGTCTATGGATGTTTTTGCTAAATCCATCAGAACATCGACAAAGTATTCGCGCTTTGCGTTATGGGACACCGTATACACTTCTTCAGCCATTTGGGTGTTCATATACTTGATAGATGCAATGCCTTTATAGATTACATTTTGCTCTGTATCAATCGTATAGGTTGACCGGGAATAGCCATAGCGCGGCGGAAGGAGCTTAATATTCCGCTTTTGCGCATATTCGACGATACGGCCTGTTTTCTCTTGATTTTCCGCAAACACATTCAGTGCAGACGCGATAAACTGCAAGGGATAATAAGTGCGCAGATAGCCGCAAATATAACCGATACAGGAATATGCGTCTGAATGATTCCATGAAAAAGCATAAGAAGAAGCGTCCATAATTGTTTGAATGAACGGTTTAATAACTTCTTTCGCTTGTTCAATAGAAATATTATAGTGTTTAGGCGCGTATTTAATAAACTCTTTTTCGATTTCCGGCAGCAGTTTATCCGTGCCTTTTTTCTTGGCAATGGCACGGCGCACCGTATCGGACTCAGCCTGCGAATAACCGCAGAACTGAACCAACCATTTCATGATTGTTTCCTGCATACAGACATGGCCTGCTTCCTGAGCAAGAAAATCATTCAATTCAGGTAAACCATTATCATATGTATTTCCTTCCGCCACATCATCACGGTAAGACGCGCAGGCAGGACGCAAAAGCCCATTGCCAAATGACATCCATTTGATCATGGAGAAATTTGGATTTCTTGCCTTTGCTTTTTTTATGACCTCATCCGACATAAAACGGCGAAGGAAGTTAGCCGCCTGCCCGGATTCCCATTGGAAAATGCAGGTGGTATCATTTCTGATTTCTTCCCAGGCTTTTTGGTCGCTCAAATCCACATTGTCAGGGGTAAGACGCTCAATGCCTGCCATTTCACACGTTTGGTTAATCAAGGCAACATTATCCAAGCCAAGCAAATCCCACTTAACAAAGTTGATTGCATCAAGCTCGGACATATAAAGACAGGAAATAGGATATTTACTTTCTTTGGTGGTGCATAATCCAACCTCCGCAGCCAAATCATGATCCGAAATCAACACACCGCAGGGATGGGAACCGATGGATACGATAGTGCCTGTGACAATATCCACATACTCAAATAGCTCCTTATTCTTTTCGCGGATACGTTCATCCACATTACCATCTTTATCCACCGCGTCGCACAAAGCCCGTACTTCCATTTCTGAATAATGGATGGAACCACGGCCTTCATTATAATTTGTGTTAAAAGCCCTCGCAATATCACGAATCGAACCCTTTGTGGCAATCGTGTTGAAAGTAATAATTTCTGCTGTTTGAATATTTGGGAGATTCAAATGATCATCCAACATAAAGGATTTTACTTTGTCACGATCTTCCGCGCCATAATCTGTATCAATGTCAGCCAGACTTACGCGAGAAGGATTGAGGAAACGGAAAAAGTTCAAATCAAACCGCATAGAGTCCATTTCTGTGATATGCAGCAAATAAGCGATCATGCTGCCGGAAACGCTGCCACGCCCTGGGCCTGAAAAAATGCCGTGGTCACGCTCCCAGGAAGTGAGATAGTTTTTCAGCAACATGTAGGGGGTAGCCCCCACCTTATCATAGACAGCCAATTCTTCTTCAATACGCGCAAACAGCTTTTCCCGGCCATGGCGCTTGAGCGCGTAAGGATGGGCTTCTGCCGCAGCGTAGACCGTCTGACGAAACGCTTCAGATGGATTTTCATAGATATTTGGGTATTTATTGCTCAAATCAATTTCAAACGGCTGTACCATATCAGCCATTACATTGGTATTCGCAATCGCTTCAAGCCAGACTTCTTCCGGCAGAGAATCTTGACGCTTATAGGCTTCGCACAATTCCTCGTAGGATTTAAATGTTAAATCCCAGCGTTCTTCTCCGCTGAAACGAACATTTTTACTGACCTGAAGCATAGAACGGCCTTTTACATGGCGAGAGTTCAGAGCATGGGTGTCTGTACCGGCGATCAAAGGAATACCATATTGCTTAGACAGCTTATACAGCGATTGATTATGCTCGACCTGCGTAAAATCCTGATGATGCTGAACTTCCAGGAAACAGCGATGCTTATTGCGAAGGATGAACTGAAAAAAACGCTCACGATCTTCCGCTGCTGCGCGGGGAGACATTGCACCGCCAACACAGGCGGAAGTGATGAGAATATTATCTGAAGTGGATTCCAATTCACTCATGTACACTCTCGGCGCATAATAGAAATGATTGTCATTTCGATTAAACGCCTGCGAGGAAAGACGGTTCAGTTCAAGAAAACCATCATAATTTCTGGCAATCGCAATACAATGGTAGTTATCACGGACTTTATCTTCCTCATGCATCGTGACGTAAAGCTCAATAGCATGGATATACTTCATGCCCGCTTCTTCGATGGCTTTCTTTTTGAAATACCATTCAAAGATATTGCCGTGTTCCGAAAAGCCCATGGCTTTCATTCCATATTGCTTTGCCAATTCAATATAGGAAGGGAACTTTGTGACACTATCCACATTGGTAACGCCATTGCTTAAATCAGAATGGAGATGATAAACAACATAGTTTTCACTCACGCTTTATTCTTCACCTCCCCAAATACTTCTTTGGTATCATCTTCATGAGGATAAGGCAGCGCGTCTTTATATTTATTTTTATCCCAAGAATATTGAATATCGTATTCTTCTGGATTGGTATAAAAACGGCGGGAAGCCTTATCATAAAACAAACCAATCGACAGGTTTTCTCTACCGCGCAGACGATCTTTCAAAACGTCCAACAGCACATCATACTGAATCGGCTCCTTATAGTAACCCGTGCCATTCTTCTTTTTGATTCCTTCTTTATCCTGGGGTGTGACGCGATAGAGGGAAAACGTTCGATGGGCGAGATCGACGATTGACCCAAGACCGGCTACATCAAACTTGGTAAGCCTACGCATGGTTTCAATCTTTTTGGGATGAATGACCAGTATGACAACTACGTTATACTTCTGAGCAAAGTCAATTAGATAATTAATAAAGTCCACTTGCTTTTCCCATTTGCTATCATCACTGGCATGGAGATTAATTGCCGTTAGGTTATCTATGATAAAAAGGCGACTGCCAAACTTTCTGGCGCTGTCCTCCATAGATTGCTCTATATCCTCAATCGTGTTAGGCCAGCCATCCTTGTAAATATATAAACGGCCTTTATAAAAGGCATCTATTCTCTGCTTTGCTTCATTTTTTACTTTATAATATACAGCACCGCGTTCTGAAACAAAAGCATTTACGTTCCTTGCCCCCGCAAGGATATAATTGATCCAGTTTTTTGCCATGTAGTTAGGCAGCTCTTTTGAATACATCCAAGCGTCGCGGCCTTGCTCCAAACACTGGCAAACAAGCTGGGAAAGAAATGAGCTTTTACCACTGTTTCCAGTGATATTGATGCGCCCGTTTCTTCGCAAAACAAGCATACCGCTTGGCACAGTAAAACAATACTTATATCCATCCTTTGCTTTTACTAAAGGAATATTTATTTTTTCTTTTGTATTTACAAGCGACGGGTGTATAGAAGTAGTTTTTGAAACTGTGTATTCAATAGATTTATAAGCGTATCTTTCATTACTGTGGCGTTTTCCTATACGATTATTGGAAGAAACAACAGAACGAAAACCGCAAGCGGAAAAAACAAACTGAACAAAATCGGCATTTTCTTTTTCGCAAGTAGAAAATGAAGACCGTTTTTCAGAAATATGTCCATCCCAATGCAGAATTTCATCTGATATGATCGCCAATTGCTGTTTAGAACACTGATACCAGTCTGCACCAAACACTTTTGTTCTGATTGGAGCATCAAATATGAATGTTTCAAACGCCAAGTCATTTTGATTGTAATGGTGTACCGTATACGCAACACCGGCCTTTTCAAGAAGTGTACGCAACCGCAATTGTTTTTGACGTTTTTTAATGTTGATTCTGCATCTGTTGTTATCTCTTGGAAAATGACCATCACAGATTACAGCGCACATTAATCGAATTTCGTCATCAGTTAAGCCAATACCGTTTCCAGAGTAGTTAAACGTAGTAATAAATTTACCGGAAAAGCCATGTGCCGTATTTTCATGCACGGCAATCCATTCTTGAACATTTTTCTTTTGCAGATGACCTTTACTGGTTAGGTAAACAAGATTATGTTCTGGCGAAACGCATTGTTCCACTCCATAATCTGAATGAAGATGATAAAACCAATCCGCTGGATATTTATGATACACTTCAGGGATGACCAGTTTTGCCGTACCATCATGGTTATACTGAAGCACTTTTTCTCCTGATGAATAATCAGAAATCTTTTTCCATTGTTCACCATTAAAATATTCAGTATCACAATCAACACAGCCATTCACACCCGTCAGGATATTGAACGTTCCATAAAACAAACGAAGCATTTCAACGTCAAATTGTTTGATTCCTGTATAGATACCATCAATTTCATCCAGGTCAATATCTTTTATATCTGCAAAATCTATAACAGATTCGACGGGTGAATCCTTTGCGTGAACCAGAATATCCAATACCTTTTCTTTCCCATAATAGTACAATACTTCGTTCAAATCTTTTACAGCTACCGTAGAACCGTCCAGCTTTGTAAAAGTTTCAGGAACATCAG
The DNA here is from genome assembly GCA_017530275.1 of Clostridia bacterium. The sequence goes on from JAFXMP010000075.1 coordinate 6,495, forward strand.
CAATTTTCGTGCGCCAGGAACCCAAACGATAAGATACATCCTTTATCATTTGTCGCCCAGGCTCATCATTATCACCGCAAAGAATGATTGTGGAAAACTGCTGAAGCCAATCCCAATTATGCTGAATCCATTGTGTGTTTTTCGCGCCAAGCGGAACAGAAACAGCGTTTGTCCATCCTGCCTCAATAGCAGACAGACAATCAATTTCCCCTTCACAAATCATGAGGGGGGAGTCCGTGTTGACACGGTTCATATTAAACAAGAGCGGCGCTGTATCCGCGTTCTTTTGGCACCACATCTTGTTTTCACCATGCTCTACTTTACGGGCAGGACGATATTTGACCATTGTTAATACATCGTTTGTATCAAAAAAGCGAAAAACGATATTTCCATGTTCATCCTGACGAATACCGGCATAATCAACAGTGGCAGGAGAGATTTTTCGTTTCTTTAAGTATTCATAAACCTTTGATTTATCATCATCCTCCTCGTCATGCGGATAACGGTATTCCTGCTGTGTTTTTACCCCAAGCTGACCAAACGCATATTTGATTTTTGCGTGTTCAAACAATTTTTGAACAGCGCCTATGTATGTGAAGCCGGATTTTACATAAGCGTCAATCAGATCAGCGTTTATACCGCATCCGAAGCAATGGAATGAATAGGTTTTTGGGTTATAGATAAACGACGGAGTATCCTCGGCATGAAATGGGCATAAACCCCGCTGTTTATCTGCATCATATTGTTCTATGTGCAGCAATTCGGCAATCAATTCTGCATTCTTATCACCGATTTTCTCTTTTGCTTTGGAAATCAGGTTGTGATCAATAAGCATATTACACCTTCCTCCCGCAGCGGCAGCAATCATTACCAACAGAACAAAGATAATTACAAAAAAAGTCGTCTTCTTTATAGGTGTCAATGTCTTTTTTCTTTTCGGAATATTCAATTGCTATCTTATCCCGAAAAAATATTTCCTGATAAATTGATTCGATAGTGGAAATAAACCAACGCACAGCTTCATGAAATTCTTTTTCATCAAATGTGTTCCAAACAAAACTGTTTGCCCGAAACATATTGAAAACCAGTTCTTTCGGATATTCGTGATAAATCTCATATATATACTGAGAATACAGATACAATTGCAAAAGATAATGACTTAGTTCCTCATTGTTTTTAAAGCCGGATTTTGATTTATGATCAACAATAATATAACGCCCGTCTTTTTTATCTTTCAAAATTAAATCTATATAACCAACAAAATGGTATTTCCCAAACATGAGATGTATTTCCTGCTCTACACCGATTACTTCATAATTGGACGGCAGACCTTCAAACGAAGAAAAATAGTCTATACCCGCTTGATAATAGCTTTCATTTAAATCTTTATACTTATTTGGCGGAAAATCATGCTGCATATATTCAGCGTACTTTTCTTTATACGCTTTACATATTTCAAGCAATGACAATTCACCGCGAAAATAGCTTTCCAATATCCCATGGCAGAGCGTACCCCATTCAGCGAACGCATTCTGCCTTTTGTCTTTATCCTCCATATATTGCAGATAAAACATCCTTGGACACTGGACATAGGCGTTTACCCGCGAGAAAGACCATTCAAATGAATCCAGCAGAAATTCATTCGTAGATAGGGCGGCTTTTACGCCGCCCTTTGAAAATGTATTTTCAATCATTTATGGGATAGCCCCATTAGAAAGGCATTTCTTCTTCATCTTCTTCAGAGGCGACAGGAGCTTTCTTCGATGCAGACTTCTTCTTCTGCTGGCTGGAAGATTGCTGCTCATTATTCATGATCTCAAATTCAAAGATAATCACGCGAAGCTGATTGCGCTTCTGCCCCTCCTGATTCTCATACAGTTCATTTGTGAACTTTAGCTTTGTAATTTTGATATTATCCCGTTCACTCAATTCGCTGGCTTTATTATGAGCGT
>JAFXMP010000076.1 GCA_017530275.1 Clostridia bacterium
GGCTCGACAGGACCTGCGGACTTGACAGAACGCCCAAATTTGACAGAACGCGCAGACTTAACAGAAGCCTCGGGCTCGATAGGAGCCGCAGACTTAGCAGAAGCCTCGGGCTTGGCGGGAACAACAGGCTTCACAGGGGTCTCGGGCTCGACAGGACCTGCGGACTTGACAGAACGCCCAAATTTGACAGAACGCGCAGACTTAACAGAAGCCTCGGGCTCGACAGGACCTGCGGACTTGACAGAACGCCCAGCTTTGACAGAACGCCCAGACTTAACAGGAGCCTCGGGCTCGATAGGAGCCTCGGGCTTGTCAGGAGCCTCGGGTTCAGCAGGAGCCACAGCAGCCTCGACGCGAACCGCGGGCGCAGCGGGCGTCGTTTCCGCCTGTGCCTCGGGCTTTGCCTGCGCCGCATTGGATTTGTTAGCGTTCAATTCAGCAGCCTGATTGATGCGGGCGTGGGCGCGGGCCGTTACGCCCTGATCCGTATTCTTATCACTGTTCAGCTTATTTTCAAAATCTTCCACAGATATTGGCTTGGACAGATAGAAACCTTGTCCTTCGCTGCAACCGCACTTGCGCAGCATGCTCAGCTGCTCCATGCTCTCGATGCCTTCTACAGCCACGGTGAATTGCAGTTTTCTGGCCTGGTCGAACAAGCTGTTGAGCGCGCCTTGGTTGCTGTTACCGGCGAAATGGCGAAGATCCAGTTTCAGAATGTCTGCTTGCAGTCCGTCAATGGTACTCAAAGCGATGAAGTTGCCATCAAAGCCGTCTATAGCCACCTTAAAGCCGCTTTGCCGTAATTTTGTCTCCGTATCTATAGCAGTCTGGCCAGCCTGCATATAGGCGTTTTCTGCAATATCGATTTCCAGTTGCCGGGGCGGAATGCGGTATTTCTTCAGCATCCCGTCGAAAAACTCAACTATATCCATGGCCATGATGTCGGTTTTAGTCACATTAATCGTGATCGGCACGGGCCGAATGCCGCCGTCGATCCAGTGGCGAATCGTAACGCACACCTGCTCCCAGATATACTGGTCCAGTTTGGTAATATATCCGTTGCTCTCCAGAACAGGTATGAAGACGGCCGGCGACACCATGCCCAGCTTCCCGTGATTCCAGCGCACCAGAGCCTCGGCGCCTGTGATATTCCGAGTATTCAGATCATAGCGCGGCTGAAGATAGAAGACGAATTCGCCGTCCTTGAGGCCTTGCAGAATCTGTGGCATCAGTATCTGCTCGTTGCCGTTGCTTTGGCCAGTCACGGCAGCGCCGCCGTTAGAAACGGAATACGCATTTCCCTTGGGCAGGCGCTCCAACAAGTCTGTAATTTGTTTGACTTCCTTGCGTTCCCGATAGCGCATCTGCTCTTCAACAGGGGGGATCACATTTTTATGGAACGCATCAACGAACACGCCCAGATTATGCATCATCGCGTTCCAGGCGATGCGGTAAATGATATTGAAAACCAATGACAGGATCACGCCGGCGATGGACGTATAGAAAGCCACCTGGATACCGGAAAGCATCGTGTTCACGCTGGAAAGCGCGGCGTTGACGCTTGAAAAGCCAATTCCTTGGATACCAATGATCAATCCGATGAAGGTACCAAGTATACCAAGACCCGTTAACGTACCCGGTATCTGTGTAATAACAGACTGCCAGCTTCTCCTGCCCAAAATGTCGTCGTTGAAATAATCCTCGATATCCGCCAGCACCTGGCCGGATTCCCGCTGTCCCTTCACCTTATCCTGATATTCCTGGAAAAGTCCGTCCAAGATACGCTGATTGAAGAAATCTTCAATCTGCTCCATAGCGGACCAGGTTGAACTGGTCTGCACCTCCAAAGCGCGCTCAATACTTTCCAGTCCTTTTTCAAATCCGAGATAGAATCGGATGACGGGAAAGATACCAAAAACAACCCCCAGGAATACGATTGCTTCCATGAGGACGATAAATACAGTTGAAATCTCATCCGGCGCATACGCCGTAAGGATAATGCCGCCAATCAGGATGAAGATAATCAGCGAGTAAATTAGCCTGCGCATCCTGGTCTCCCTCTCAATACAGGATAGGTGCCCTGTGTATTCACAATATAGTATAGCACATTGACTGTGAAAAAGAAAGCAAGATCGTCATTTTTTTTACGCTCGAATTTGGGGCGTTATGTTTAACTATGCAACAGCATGGCACACGCTCTCCCAATGATGGACGTTTCTATTTCTTCATGCCCCGAAAAATAGAAGCAATTGTCAGAAAAATGAGCTTAACATCCTCTCTAATACTCCAAGTCGTAATGTATTCCGTATCGAGCTTCACGACTTCATCAAAAGGCATTTTGTCCTTGCTTTTATTGACCTGCCAGAGCCCCGTCACTCCGGGACGGATAGACATCCGTGCCCTATGATGATACTGGTATTTTTCCCATTCGTCCACCGTTGGCGGCCGTGTACCGACAACGCTCATGTCACCGCGCAGGACGTTGAAGAACTGGGGCAGTTCGTCCAAATCGGTGCGGCGGATGAAATCGCCGATGCCGGTTTTCTTCGTACCGTCTGGGAGGATGCAGTTCCCGATGACCCGAGGGTCGAAATCCATTTTGAACAGCATGCCGTCCGCATGGGTGTTGAGCTGCTCCAGCTCCTTTTTTTTCTCGTCAGCATCCATGTACATAGAGCGTATTTTGTACATCTTGAATTTTTTCCCGTTCTGTCCAATCCTCTCCTGTTTGAATAGAAGCGGCCCTGGAGAAGCTTTTTTAATCATCGGGCCAACAATAACCATGACGAGCAAGGCGATTAGGCTGCCAATCAATCCAATAAGCAGATCGAACCCACGCTTGATAAAGGCATCATAGGGATTCATCAGGTTCAGATTCGCCGTAAGAACCTCATAGCCCGCAATTCGTTCAATAATCTGTTTGTTCTCGCCAATCCCCTGAACAGGCGAGTAGAAATGCAGCGTCAGCGCCATCTCCCGGCATCGCTCGATCAAGCTCTGCGTCTTTTCGTCATGGGACGAACGAAAGAAGAGGATTTCATCCGTCCAAGCTTTGCAGATGTAATTGGCCGCGTTAGACACATTCGCTACTACAGGAACGCCCTCGATCCACTCTCCTTCGGCGTCCCGGTCGACGAGCACGATTCCGTTGGCCGTGTAACTTCCGAAGGCGTATTCCTTTAAGGGACGAAGGATATCCAGCGCATATTTCTCATAGGTCACGATCAGCAGCGCCTTCTGCGTATCCTTGTTGCGTACATGCTTAAACAGAAAGCGCCGCCAAAGGATGCGCGAAACGAAAGATAACAGCAGGTACAGGAAGAAACAAATAAAAACGGTTACCGGAGGGTATATGAATTCTCCATCCCGAATGAGCATAGCAAGGAATGTGAAAGAAAGCAAATAGAAACAATGCCGGACGGTAAGCTTGAATTCCGTCCAATCGCTGTTATGAACAACAGTTTCCAGAAAATCAGATGCGATGATCAGCAACAGGTTGATTTCCAGGATAAGCGCAATAAGCCCCATCGGATTGGATTCACTGGGGAAAGCCAATGCAAAGGGGCCTGCATATGCCGCAACCAATACGAGAAATAGACTCAATTCATCCAGCAGGATAAAGTCGACGTGCTTCATCCATCCATGAAAAGCCCTTTTGTACACAACTCATCGCCTTCTTCAAAAAACTGTGCTGCTGCCCCGGCTTCTTTCTCCACTTGGACACTGCGATTTAAGTTTTAACATTCAGAAAGGAATACATAAGGCGTCAGCCATTTAGAAATTTTCCGTGAATCTACGGTAGCCCCGGCATACTGTGATATTGATCAGCCCTCTTTTTGATTATATTATACACGTAAAGTGGGTAAAAAGCAACAAAACTGTTACTTGAATTTCCGTATGGCCCGCAACAACGAACAAAAAAGAGAATGGTTTCCCCCAGAAAACATCTCCTCCATCACGCTTCCCCTGCGGCATCCTTGAGGATTTGCAGGTATTTCCGGGCGTCGGCGGTACCGAAAGCTTTGCGCAGCTTGTTGTATACGGCCCGGCGGTCTTTGCTTTCTCCGCAGATGACCGCGATCTGCCGGGCTGCGTCCTCTGGTACGCCGGCAGCGGTCAACAAAGCAATGGGGTCGGGTTCCTGAGCGTGGGATTCCGGCGCGGTCTGTGCTTTCGGCGTGTCTTCAGGTTCTGTTTCCGGTTCCTGATGATCAAGCGTTTCATCTTTTTCAGGCATAGGCGCATCCTTAACAGGTTCCGGCGATTTCTCCGCTTCCGAGACGGATACCCAGGTGCCGCCCTCTGACGATTCTTCAATTTTCAGTGCGCCGCCCATCTGCCGGGCCAGATAATCCAGGGGCTTGCGCTTGGAGCGCTGCTGGTCGTACCGGTAATCAGGCAGCTCGTTCAACAGGGAAAACAGCGTATGGCTGGGCATGCGTCCCTCACGGGCAGAAAGCTGATTGAGAATAAAGGTGCGGATGTTGGCGATGCGTCCGGTGTGGGTAGGCGTGACTTTCACGGTCTTTTCCGATTCTTTTTTCAGCGTTTTTTCCGGCGTTTTTTCCGGGACTGAACGGGCGGGTTCAGCCTTGCGGGACAGGGATGCGGACCGGGCCGGCTGTTGCTGCAAAACCACAAAGGAAGAACAGGCAGTGCGCCATAATTCATTGGATTTGTCTGTGCCCATGCCTACCACATCCACGCCGGCTGTACGAAGCCGCACGGAAAGAGCGGAAAAATCGCTGTCGCTGGAGGCGATGATGACCACGTCTGTACCGCCCACAGATTGATCGGAAAGCAGGTCCATAGCCCCGATCACCAGGGCGATATCGGAGGTGTTTTTGTATTTGCTGGGCCGGATGGTCAAATTGGGGTGCATGGCGTATTTCAGTACCGGCTCCACCCAGGCGTTCAGCGCCGCGGCGGCGCCATAAATCTCCTTGCGGAAGATGGTTCCCAGGGAAGAAGCGTGGGTAAAAATCTGATCGGCAAAGATGGGCAAAACATTTTCCGCATCGATCAGGATGGCGACATTTGGCATTTGAAGCGATCCTTTCTTTATAAAATTATTGGAAAAATCCGGCATGCGATGTCGGAAAGTACCCTCCTATTATACACGATGCGCATAATTCCGGCAATGGATTTTCCCTTTCCCTTTTTTCAAATTATTTTTTTCAGGCTGTTTCAAGCCGCCCAAATGGGTGTATAATAAAAGTGTAAGGAAACAACAACCGCGGCGAACGCCGCTTCTCGGGAAAGGACGGAGGATCATTATGACCAATTGCGATGTGCGCGTAACGGGCGGCGAACTGCCCCAGGAAGAAATTCAGGCTTATATCGACCGGGCTGAAAAGAAGTTTGGCTCCAAGCCTCATGGCATCGATATCAAAGTGGACGGAGAATTTGTGGAACTTTCCTATGACTTCGGCAATATGCCCTTCCAGCGCATCCGCCGCATCACCGGTTACCTGGTAGGCACCCTGGACCGCTTCAACAACGCGAAGCGTGCCGAGGAACATGACCGCGTGAAGCATGCGGTATAGAACCATTCTTCTTCATAACGCGAATACGATAAATTACGCACGGAGGCTGTGTCCTCCGTTTTTTATGCAAAAAACGCCATTCCGGATCGAAGATACCTTCTTGTATTCCATTGTATTTGGAAAAAGCGCATGAAACTACAGTCCTTATATTTTTTATGATTATTCACAAATCAACATGAATATAACCATTTTTGACGAAAACATGACATATTTTTGCCATATTTCTTCTGTACCATAAAATCCTCAAGGAAGGCGGCAACGCGGTCAGCTTCAGTTGCCCCCTCGGCTGAAGCGTATTAGCCCGCTGCTTTTTTATTTTGCTTCACTTGAGAAAGCCCGCTGCTCCCCTCGCAGCGGGTGATTTTTTGTATGGGGTGTGCTGGTGGAAACCGCTTTTTGTTGTACGGGCGTTACGACCCCTCCGCTCAATCGGCGCAGCTCCTTCGGAGATTGCTTGTTTCGCCGGCTCACCGTCCAACCTTTTTGCTTCTCTTTTCCGCGTACAGCGCTTCGTCAGCCCTGTTCATCATGGCCTCCAGGCTTTCCCCGCGCTCATAGGCGCAATAACCCACGCTGATGCCAAGCCGGTAGGGCAGGGTATGTTCCTCGTTGACGCACTCCATCGCATCATTCATTGACTGTTTGAATTCCGCCGCTTCATTCTCGCCGGACAGCATGGTCATGATCAAGAATTCATCGCCGCCCACCCGGGCCACCATGGCCCGCCTGCCGTCCACCGCCCGGGCGAACAGCCGGGACACTGTTTTCAGCGCTTCATCCCCGGACAGATGCCCATACGTATCATTGATCGCCTTGAAATTGTCTATATCCATCATATACAGGTACAGCGGCGCGTCGGGTCCTGCCTGCCGGGTATACTCCTCAAACACGGAGGGGAGCGTTTTCCGGTTGTTCAGGCCCGTCAGCGTGTCCCGAACGATTTCCCTGTCCTGGGCTTCGATATACATGAGGATGATGGACACGGCGGCGCAGGTCCACGTGCCCGGCATGCCCGTCACCGGCATGGACACCAAGGTACCCACCACAGGGATGATATAAAAACTGATCAGTTTCAGCACCACTGCGCGGGGTACGGTCTGATTGCCGTTCAGCAGCCGGATCAGGCAGTGAAACAGCGATACCAGCAGAACGACCAGCGCCGCCGCCGTCTGCAGCCAGAACAGCGGCCCGCGTACATACACGTTCTCTTCTGTGACGTAGAAGATCCACCCGGTCTTTATGGAAATCAGGTTCATCGCGGTAAACACGATGCCCGGTGACATAACCGCCAAAACAATACTCCTGGTGATATCATAGCCCAGTGTTTCCAGCACATACAGATACCATACGCACCCGATCACGATCCCGGAAGCCAGGAACAGCGCGTTCACCACCAGATTGACCGCCACACCGCCGGGAAATGATTTGCCGTCCACCAGCATCCAAATCGCATCCAGCACCAGGTTGGACATGATGCCGTAAGCCGTGTACCGGAACAGCACCCGCCGCATCTGCTGATTTTCGTTCTTGGCGCTCTGGGAAACGATCCTGACCAGGATCAGAAGAAACAGCACATTCAATTCGACATGAATCGCAGTAGACAATTTCCTACCTTCTTTCGATTTGGAAATTCCCTCACAGGCGGAGAAACGATCTGACTGCCATGGACAAATACACAGCGGCCAAAAATGGAGATAAAATCGCATTCTTTCCTATACGACATTTTATCACAACCAACCAAATAATGCAAGGTTTTGGAAAAACCCATGCAATGATTACCAATATTTAGGAAAAGGTGAAAAACTGCATTTTCAGTCAGAGCGCAATCGACGCAGCAACTGTCAGCGCGACAGCAAAAAACCGCAGGCGGATCTGCCGCTGCGGTCATTTCTCCAAGGAGGGAACCAGGGTTATTTCATATCAGTCAGGAAAGCGCCATAGGCCCGGATGGCCTCGTATAAGTCCGCTTTGCTGATGACTTCTTCAGGGGCGTGCATAGAAAGCACCGCCACGCCGCTGTCGATCACTTCCATGCCGTACAAGGCGCAGATATAGGCGATGGTGCCGCCGCAGCCCACGTCCACCTTGCCCAGCTCGGCGGTCTGCCAGGAAATGTCGTGATCGTCCATGATCTTCCGCAGGCGTCCGATGTACTCGGCGTTGGCGTCGTTGCTGCCGCTCTTGCCCCGGGAACCGGTGAACTTGTTGTAGCACACGCCCCGGCCTAAGAAAGCGGCGTTTTTCTTTTCAAAGGCGGCGGCGTACAGGGGATCGAAGCCCGCGCTCACGTCGCAGGAAAGCATGCGGCTGTTGGCCAGGGCCCTGCGCAGAGCAAGATCACTTTCCTTGCCAGTGGACAGGGCCAGCAGCTCCGCCACGGCGTTTTCAAAATACATGGCCCGCATGCCGGTGGCGCCCACAGAACCGATTTCTTCCTTGTCCGCCAGCAGGCAGCAGCAGGTGGATTCCGGCACAGCAGGCAGTTGCAGCATGGCTGCGATTTCCGCGTAAGCGCACACCCGGTCGTCATGGCCGTAGCCCAAGATCATGCTGCGATCCAGGCCGAAATCCCGGGCCTTGCCCGCGGGCACCGCCTCAATCTCCGCAGAAAGCATGTCTTCCTCTTCCAGATCGTATTTTTCTTTCAGGATCTTCAGCAGTGCGGCCTTGACAGGCTCTTTTTCCTCGCCCTTGAGGGGACGGCCCGCCAGGGTGATATCCAGGCCCTCGCCAGTGATGAATTCAGACGCCTTTTTGCCCATCTGTTCCTGGCTCAAGTGGATCAGCAGGTCGGTAACGCCTACAACGGGGTCGTTTTCATCTTCGCCAATGACGATGTTCACCAGGGTCCCGTCCTTTTTCGCCACCACGCCGTGGAGCGCCAGCGCCCGGGCCACCCACTGATATTTCTTGATGCCGCCGTAATAGTGGGTATCGGCATAGGCGAAATCCCCGTCCTCATAGAAGGGGTTCTGCTTGATGTCGATGCGGGGGGAATCGATGTGCGCGCCTACGATATTGATGCCCTCCGTGAGAGGCGCTTTGCCCATGTGAAACAGCATCACGGCTTTGCCCATCTGCACCGCATACAGTTTATCGCCGGGTTTTACCGCTCTGCCTTCGCGCACGGCCTCCGCAAGGCTCTTATAGCCCGCCGCTTCCGCCATGCGCACGGCTTCCACCGCGCATTCCCGTTCCGTTTTGCCCGCGTCCAAATACTTTTTGTATTCCGCCGCCGCCGCTTCCACCCGCGCCAGCGCCGCTTCATCATACTGATTCCAAGCGTTCCGCCTATCCATTGTGATGATCTCCCTTCGTTCTTGTTTTCCCGCCTATGGTAACACGTTCGACAGAAAAACACAAGCGTCTGTGTGAACACAGGGGACGGTTCTCTGTGTTCTTTTTACTTTTTTCTTTTCTTTTCCTATAACATCTTCTGACGTTGATTCATTCGCTCTTTCTTTGAAAAACACCTTTTTTCAAGTGCACAAAGAACCGTCCCCTGTGCTCTTACTGCTGTAAAGAAAGGCATCCGGATCGGGTGTCATCCTTCTCCGGACGCCTAAGCGCGGGTATCACGTTTTTACCGTCATGTTAGCCTGCTGGACTCTTCGGGATTTGGGTCCGGTACGGGTACCGGGACGGGAACCGGGACAGGAACCGGGGCAAGATCCGGGACATGTAGAACCTCTACCACCTTCTTCCCTTCCGGTTCGTTGAACAGCTGGTTTGCGGCGTACTTCCTTTTTTCTATTCCGCCCGTCACCTTTTCCGTTTGTTCAAGGTTCAGTTCTTTTTTCTCCATGTTTCTCTCTCCTTTATATTTCTGAATCGCCTTCGGCTCTTTCTTATTTCGTCTCATCAGTTTATACGCGGCTGATCTCCCGGTGGCACCCGCAGTGCATGTTTTTGGGGGAAAATGATCAGAACATATCCTTTGCAAAAGTTAATTTACGACCGCAGCTTCTGCAATCTGTCTGTCCCCCATGTAATCGATCAGTTGTCGCAGGTATAAATCTTTTGCTATCATCAGGTATCTTTGGGCAGAGAATAAGCGTCGTTTGCGTCGCAGCTTCTCAATAAATACAGACTGGAGTGAGGGGAACACAGAGGTCGGTTCTCTGTGTTCTTTTACTTTTTGCTTTTCTTTTCCTATAACATCTTCTGTCATTGATTCATTCGCTCTTTTTTGAAAAACATCTTTTTCAAGTGCACATAGAACCGTCCCCTGTGTTTTCGTCGATCCGCGTGAAAGCCGCCTGACACCAGGCAAACAAAGCTGCAAAAGCTTGATCGAAATCAAAGCCTTCCGGCAGCTCCGCTAATTCCAGGACCCGGCGATCCTCCGGCGAAACCGCCTCCTTCAATTCCCGCTTGGCGAGAACAAAACGGCCGCTCTCCAAATAATGCAGATTCTGAATGAGGAAAAATACGCTTTTGCAGGTATCCCGAAACTTTCTGACATTTTTATCCCTGTCCGCATGAATATAACGATGGCAGATTTCGTGATACAGATTCCCCAAGCTGATTTTGACGTAATTGATTTCGTCTTCCCGTGTCGCGAAGGGAAGAAAATCAGTCAATACGCCGAACAAATCCTTCGTCGTATGGCGCAGTTGGCAAACCTCCAGGGGATTCCAGCGCTTCATTTCCTCTTTTCCGCAGATAAAGCCGCAGGATTTCTCATAGAAGCCGATCTTTTTCAAAATCCCCCGATATGTATCCATATCCACCAGATCAAACCGGTCCAGAATCACCATCACGTCGATATCGCTTTCCTCATGGGCTTCTCCGCGCAGATAGCTGCCCTGCAAGCCGACATACAACAGGCGATCCCCAAAAGCCGTCCGACATTCCGAAATCAAATCATGCAGATAGTTGTTCAGGTCAAGCATGGCCGCTCCTTTCCGTATCATCATCAATCATTGGATTCAATGAACCGATTTAGCAATGCAGGAAGAGCACAAGGGACGGTTCGAGACCATTGAAAAAGTCTCCAAGTTCATTCTGTACACATTGAAAGAGCGGCTTTTATGAAAATGCCGTATAGTTATTTGCCTTTTAGGGAAGCTTTTGCATATTCATCCGGCAATCAATGCGTGCTCCTGAAAAGAACTGGACTTTTTCAGTAGTCTCCCCCGTGCTTTACTTTCATGCCTATGTCTGTGCCTTCCCATCGATCGCATCTATGTTTTGCGTCCTCACTCCCCCCTTCTCGTAATCAGCCTTTCCTGGCACCGTTTCATCCAGCCGCCCTTCCAGTAGTAGGCAATAAACAGGCAGGAAGCAACGGTCCAGGTCATGGGATAGCTGAACATGGTGCGGGGGATGGTGGGGTCTTGGGCCACGAACACCAGCAGCCACACCAGCCGCAGCACGCACACTCCGAAGAGGGTGAACAGGGTGGGCACCAGGGCCTCGCCCGCACCGCGCATGGCGCCGGAGAGGATTTCCACGCAGGTATAGGTGACGTAATACGGCGCGATGAGCCACAGGATTTCCATGCCCTTTTCGATGACGGTTTCATCGTTGGCAAACAAATGATACAGGCCGCGGCCAAAGAGCATCATGATGGCGGAGCAGGTGGCGGCCCCGGCAAAGGCCATGAGCAGGCACTGTTTCACGCCCTTTTTCACCCGGTCGTACTTCATGGCCCCGAAATTCTGGCCCACGAAGGTGGTAATGGAAATGCCGAAGGCGTTCAGGATCATCCACTGAAAGCCGTCCAGCCGCCCCCAAGAACAGCTACTACGTCTACGAATACATTTGCACAGTACGCGCAGGGACGGTCTTCAGCGCGCTGAAAACCGTCCCCCTGTGTTTTTTAGACCACCGTCTTGGAAATCTCCATCAGACCTTTGATCTGATTATGGATGACCTCGTTGAACTGCTTGGCGACGAGCTTGTTGATCTCCGTGGAGGGCCAGGGGCCATTATACCCGGTTTTTTCGGCGAATTCCTTGTTGGCGGCCATGACGGCGACGTCCAGCTCATGACCGTACCTCTTGGCTGCCTCTACAGCGGCCTCGTGCGCCTTGAACATGCATTGCGAATACAGCTCCTTGTTCTCCCGGATCACCTTGATCATCTCCGGGGGTATGTCCAGGGGCTTCTTCATGGATTCCTCCAGGGCGGAGAAGTTCTTCACGATCATGTCGTCCATCTGGAGGCAGATCTGCTTACTGAGGCCGGCAAGGGATTTTGCGGTCTGCTCGTCGTCCGTCAGGGTCATGCCCTTGGAAGCCGCGAACTCCTTGATGGAGCCCATGACCAGCTTGTTCAGCTGTTCGCCGACCTGTCGGGTGCCTTCCTTGACTTTTTCATTTTTCTTGGTCAGAAACTCCTTGAACTCCGCCGCGAACTCCTTGTCACTTTTCAGACGCTTGATGAATTCCTTCATTTTTGGTTCCTCCTCTTGTATTTTTTCCCGCCCTATGGGACGGGTTTTTAGCTGAAATTGCAGGGAAACGGTTCTCTGTGCTGAAATCCCCCTCATCGTTTTGGGAACGCGGAGAACCGCCCCCCTGTGTTTTTAAAATCCTGTTAGGCACTCAATTTCCATACCTCCCGAAACAAGCGTATGGAAGCCGGTTTTCTCAATGCGAATACACGTAGGCGGTCAGGGCGTTTTTCACCGTTTCGTTCAGGGAAATGTGGTGGGCGTCGGCAAACACGGCGGCCTGACGGTGCAGCTCCGGCGGGATGCGGACGTTGAAGGAACCCTTGTAGGGCTTTTCCGGCGGGACGCCCTGGGCCGCGCAGAGAGCCAAATAATCGTCCACCGCGCCCTGAAAATCTTCCACCAGATCATCGGCGGACGCCCCTTCATAGGAAATGAGGGCTTTGATTCCCAGGACTTTGCCGAAAAACAGCCGATCCTCCGGGGAAAACTCCACGCTGCCGGTATAGCCCTTATAATCCATGATGCTGCTCATAGGAGAGCCTTCTTTCCGCAACTAAAAACGGTTGCATGAAAGTATAGCACAGATAAAAGAGAAATGCAATGGCACAGGTGGGGCAGATCAGGGCGATCTCATTTAAGCATTGCAAAAGGGTTAAAATTATTACAATTTTATTACCAAAAGGAAATTAGAGGATCCATCTCGAAATATGGAAGTAGGAGGATGATAGAGATGGATCGCAGGGAGTATTTATCAGCGGAGAGATTGTTTGAACTATGCAATGAGCATTTGGAAGACCCAAGGCGACCGAGTGGGATATCCGACACAAATTGATCGATATATTCGTGATCGGATTAAAAGCATCTTCTTTATCAATTGAACGAAACGGATACTTGAGGAATATATTTTTGTAGAACAAAGGGGATAATTCTCTGTTTTACTCCCCCCTTCTTGTGATCAGCCTTTCCTGGCACCGCTTCATCCAGCCGCCCTTCCAGTAATACAGGATGAACAGGCAGGAAGTGACCACCCAGGTCATGGGGTAGCTGAACATGGTGCCGGGGATGCTGGGGTCGCGGGCCACGAAGACCAGCAGCCAAATTAGGCGCAGGGCGCACACGCCGAACAGGGTGAGCAGGGTGGGGGCCACGGCCTCGCCCGCGCCGCGCATGGCGCCGGACAGGATCTCGATGCAGGTATACGTGACATAATAGGGCGCGATGAGCCACAGGATTTCCATGCCCTTTTCGATAACGGTTTCATCGTTGGCGAACAGGTGGTAAAGGTTCCGGCCAAACAGCATCAGCATGCCGGAGCAGCACGCGGCGGCGGCGAAAGCCATGAGCAGGCATTGCTTCACGCCCTTCTTCACCCGGTCGTACTTCATGGCCCCGAAATTCTGGCCCACGAAGGTGGTGATGGAAATGCCGAAGGCGTTCAGGATCATCCATTGCAGGCCGTCCAGCCGCCCCCAGGCGCTCCAGGCGGCGGACACGTCGGTGCCGAAATTGTTGACGAAGCTCTGGATCAGCACGTTGGAAATAGAATACATCACCGACTGCAAGCCCGCGGGCAGACCGATCTGCACGATGCGGCGCAGCAGGTCCCCATGGAAACGCACCTTGGTCGGAGATAAATGGTAGGCCGTGTGGGAGCGCATCAGCACCACCAGCACCAGCGCGGCGCTCACCGTCTGGGAAAGGATGGTGGCCAGCGCCGCCCCGGTCACGCCCATGTCCGCGCCGATTACCAGCAAAAGATCCAGCACGATATTGGTCATGCAGGCGGCGACCAGGAAATACAGGGGCCTCCGGGAATCGCCCACCGCCCGCAGGATGCCGGAGCCGATATTGTAGATCAGGGAGGGCACCATGCCCAGGAAATACACGCGGATGTAGCTGACGGCGGGCCCCATCACGTCCTCCGGCGTGTTCATCCATTGGAGAAAGGTAGGCGACAGGGAATACCCGATCAGCGTCAGACCTAAACCGATGCACACAGCCAGGGCAATGGCGGTGTGCACCGTGCGGGAGACCTCCTTTTCCTGACGCGCGCCGAAAAACTGGGAAATGATCACCGTCGCGCCGGAAGAAAGGCCCACGAAAAAGCCCACGATCAGGTTGATCAGGTTGCCCGTGGAGCCGCCCACCGCCGCCAGCGCCTGCTTGCCCACGTATTTGCCCACGATCATGGCGTCGGCGGTGTTGTAAAGCTGCTGGAAGAAGGTGCCCAGCAGAATGGGAAAGAAAAAGATCAGCAGCTGCTGCCAGATCACGCCCTCCACGATGCCGTAGCCGGGCTGAGCCTTTTTGGTGTTTTCCACGTCTTTATACCTCGGTTTCATTTGGGACGAAGGAGCTAATCAATACGAGGCAGGGGGCTTCTTCGGCCCCCTAAACCCCTGAACCAAGGACCTTCGGCCCCTGGACTCCACTAAGCAACGGCGGCAGCCTTGTTTTTTCGTCGGTTCAAGTTCTTTCCGCTATTGCGGGTCCAGGGGCGTCACGCCCCTGGTGGGGTCTGGGGTGAAACCCCAGCGGTTCCCTTCCTTTGAAAAACAGCCGCCCGGGGAAACGGGCGGCAGGGAAGGAACAGATGCGATTATTTGACGATTTCGCCCATGGTGCCGTTGACGGCGCAGGCGGCGTTGGATTCGTCGGTATCGATGTGCATGGCCAGGGAGAACTTGGGGCTGACGCGGACCACCACTTCGCCGAAGATCAGTTCACGGCCCTTGACCGGGGGGATGACCTTGACGGAGACGACGTCCTTATCCTTCACGCCGAAGGCTTCGGCGTCGGCGGGGGTCATGTGGATGTGGCGCTTGGCGGCGATGACGCCCTGGGTCAATTCCACTTCGCCGCAGGGGCCCACCAGCTTGCACGCGCCGGAACCGGCCACGTCGCCGGATTCGCGGACAGGCGCGGTCACGCCAATGGTGCGGGCGTCGGTCAGGGCCAGCTCCACCTGATTTTCAGGCCGCACCGGGCCCAGGATGCGAACGCGCTTTAAGGTGTTTTTGGGTCCCACCACGTCCACCTGCTCTTCGCTGGCGAACTGGCCGGGCTGGCTCAGGTCCTTGATGGGGGTGAGGGTGTGGCCCGCGCCGAAGAGAATCTCCAGCGTTTCCTGGGTCACGTGTACGTGCCGGGCGGAGGTTTCCACGATGAACTGACTCATTTGTTATTCCTTCTTTCCCTCTGAAAATGACCGGCAATTCAGCCGACAGTTGCTTCATCCATTATTATAACAGCTTTTTTCGGTTTTGCAAGGAAAGAGTTTGCGGTCAAACGCTTCTTCGCGTTACTTCCGATAGATGATTTCTTCTCGCTTGGGGCCGTTGGAGAGCATGGTGAGGGGACATTCGATTTCTTTTTCGATAAATTCCACGTACTGGCGGCATTTTTCGGGCAGGTCTTCGTAGTTCGTCAGGCCCCGGATATCCTGTTTCCAGCCGGGCAGGGTGACGTAAACAGGCTTGGCCTTATCCAGCAAGGGGGTGACGGGGAAGTCCCGCACTTGTTTTCCGTCGATCTCGTAGGCCACGCACACCTTGATTTCGTCTAAGTAGCCCAGCACGTCCAGATTGGTCATCACGCAGTCCGTGGCGCCCTGCACCATGCAGCCGTAGCGGGTGGCCACCGCGTCGAACCAGCCCACCCGCCGGGGACGGCCCGTTTTCGCGCCGTACTCGCCCGCATCGCCGCCGCGCCGTCTCAGTTCTTCCGCTTCGTCGCCGAACAGCTCGGTGGTAAAGGGCCCAGCGCCTACGCAGGAGGAATAGGCCTTCGTCACAGCAATCACCTGTTCAAAGGCCGTTACCGGCAGGCCCGCGCCTACCGCACCGAAACCCGCCAGGGGCGAGGAGGACGTGGTGAAGGGGAAAATGCCGTGGTCGGGGTCCCGCAGGATGCCCAGCTGGCCTTCCAGCAGGATGCGCTTGCCCTCTTTGACTGCCTTATGCAGGTACTGGGCCACGTCGCCCACCATGGGCTCGATCTGTTTGGCTAAGGCGTAATACTTTTCGGTCAAAGCGTTCACGTCCAACAGGGGCTTGTGGTACAGGCTGTCCAACATGGCGTTTTTCAGCTTCGCCGCGTTGGTCAGGCGCTGGCGCAGGATCTCCTTGTCCAGCATCTGGCAAACCTGTACGCCGATCTTCATGTACTTGTCCCCGTAGAAGGGCGCGATACCGCTCTTGGTGCTGCCGAAGGAAGCCTTGCCCAGCCGTTCTTCCTCGTAGCAGTCGAAAGCCACGTGGTATTCCATCAGCACCTGGGCCCGGTCGGAAATCAACAGCTTGGGCGCGGGTACGCCCCGGTCCGTCAGGGTCTTGATTTCCGCCAGCAGCGCCTCTATATCCAGCGCCACGCCAGGGCCGATCACGTTCAGCACATGCTGGTGGCACGCCCCGGAGGGCAGCAGATGCAGGGCGAACTTGCCGTAATTGTTGATGATGGTGTGGCCCGCGTTGGCCCCGCCCTGAAACCGGATCACGATGTCGCTGTTCTCCGCCAGCATATCGGTGATTTTGCCTTTTCCCTCGTCGCCCCAATTGGCGCCCACGATTGCCCGTACCATTTGGGAATCCTCGCTTTCAGTCTTCAATTCACGCTGTGATGCGCTTTTCCACGCTTATTTCGCGCTGTTTTTCAGTTCTTCCACTTTCTGCTGCGCGTATTCATAGCCCTGCTCCGCAGCCAGTTGGTAATAATACAGGGCTTGTTCGTTGGATTGTTCCACGCCCAAGCCGTGCTCGTACAGATACCCCATCTGATATTCCGCGTAAGCATTGCCCTGATCCGCCGCTAACTGATAATAGGGTGCGGCTTTCTCGTAGGATTGTTCCACGCCCAAACCATTCGCGTACAGATATCCCAGCCGCCATTGTCCTTCAGGGTGGCCATGCTCCGCCCCCAGGCCATAGTAGTACAGGGCCTTTTCATAGGATTGTTCCACGCCCAGGCCGCATTCGTAATAGTACCCCAAACAGCTTTCCGCGTAAGCGCTTCCCTGATCCGCCGCCAGCTGATGATAGTACACGGCTTTCTCGTAGGATTGTTCCACGCCCAGGCCGCTTGCGTACATATACCCCAATTGGTCTTGAGCCGCTGTAAAGCCTTGGTCTGCCGCCAGCTGATAATAGTACGCAGCCTGCTCGTCGGATTGTTCTACGCCAAGGCCGTTTCTGAAAAGGCCGGCTAAATTACTCTGTGCCTTGACAAAGCCTTGTTCCGCTGCCAGCTGGTAGCAAAAAAAGGCGTTTTCGTAGGATTGTTCCACGCCGTGGCCATATAAGTACATGACGCCAAGGAAATTCTGGGCTTCCGCCAAACCGCAGTTGGCGGCGCGCAGATTGCACATCCAGGCGGTGTCATAATCCTCCTGATCATACGCTTCATTGGCCTGCTCGTAAAGCTGCATCTGTTCGTCCTTCGTCAGTTCTTCCGTGGGCTTTGCTTCCCCGCAGACCGGGCAGACCTCCGCCTCTTCCACAATACCCTTGCAGCCAGGGCAGAACCAGACGCTGACGCCAGCTTCGGTTTCCGCCATTCCGCAGGCCCAGGTCAACAGCAGCATCATGGACAGTACCAGCAATCCCAGTTTTTTCATTGGTTTTCCCTCCTGTTTTCTTGTATGATCTTAGGGGTATCACAGTGTCCCAACGATCCGTTTCACGGCTTCCCTGGTCTTTTCCAGCGTATTGAACGCCGTCAAGCGGAAGTACCCCGCGCCGCTGGGGCCGAAGCCCTCGCCGGGGGTGCCCACCACGTGGGCTTTATGAAGCAGCAGATCGAAGAAATCCCAGCCGGAGAGCGTGCCGGGGGTCTTGAGCCAGATATACGGGGCGTGCTCGCCGCCGAACACCCGCATGCCCGCGTTGGTGAGGCCCTCCCGGATCACCCTGGCGTTTTCCTGGTAATAGGCGATGTTTTCCATGATCTGCTTTTGGCCCGCTTCCGTGTACACAGCGGCGGCGGCTTTCTGTGTCACGTAGGATACGCCGTTGAACTTGGTGGCCTGGCGGCGGCCCCAGATCCGGTTCAGAGAAACGCCGTCGAAAATCAATTCTTTCGGCACCACGGTGTAGGCGCAGCGGGTGCCGGTGAAGCCCGCCGTTTTGGAGAAGGAGCAGCACTCCATGGCGCATTTTTTCGCGCCGGGAATTTCATAAATGCTCCGGGGAATGTCCGGGCCGGAAATAAACGCCTTATAAGCCGCATCGTACACGATCAGGGCGTTGTGGGCAAGGGCCCAGTCCACGAACACCTTTAACTGTTCCTTGGTCAGCACCGTGCCGGTGGGGTTGTTGGGGTAGCAGAGATATACCACGTCGATATCATCCTTGGGCAGCGGGGGCACGAAGCCGTTTTCCGCCGTGCAGGGCAGATAGTTGAGGTTCGTCCACTTCCCGTTTTCATACGCGCCTAAGCGGCCCGCCATGGCGTTGGAATCCACATATACGGGATAGACCGGATCGGTCACGGCGATTTTGGCGTCCGGGCCGAACAGCTCCTGCAAATTGCCCACATCGGACTTGGCTCCGTCGGAAACGAACACCTCGTCCCGGCTGATTTCAACGCCCCGGCTGGTATAATCCCCGGCGATGATCGCGTCGATAAGCCAATCGTAGCCGAAGTCCGGGCCGTAGCCATGGAAGCCGGAAAGGGTGCCCATTTCATCGGCGGCAGTTTTCATGGCGTCCACCACAGCGGGCACCAGGGGCAGGGTCACATCGCCGATGCCCAGGCGCAAAATATCCGCCTCGGGATGGGCGGCGGAATAATCCTTCACGCGCTTGGCGATCTCGGCAAATAAGTATCCGGCGGGCAGCGCGGCTAAGTTCTGGTTGATTTTCATGGGCAGCCTCCCTCAATTCATTTTGGAAAGCCGAAACCCATGCTTTTTCCGGTTTCGGTCAGACCGGATTCAGTATATACCACAATCCGCTGAAAAGTCATCTGCCAAACGGTTCTTTTTTGGTACTGGATTTTGGGGTTCCCCCAATCCCCCTCCGGGAAAGGCAATAAATTGTTTCTTAAAAGACAAATGCTGATAAAACAACAGTGTTTTTTCTTTATGGCTTTCTCGGATGGGGGTCTGGGGGAAACCTCTCTTTGGCCTCCAAAGAGAGGTTTCCCCCAGTAATATTCTTCCCCGTTTAATCTCCCAGCCATTCCCCGTCGTATACGAAGGCGGCGGGGCCGGTCTGGTACACGTGGTTATCCTCGGCGCTCCAATGCAGCTGCAGGTTGCCGCCAGAGAGCTTCATCTGCACGGTGCGGTTGGAAAGCCCGCCCAGCACGGCGGCCACCAGGGACGCGCACGCGCCGGTGCCGCAGGCCAAG
Source organism: Clostridia bacterium (assembly GCA_017530275.1). The sequence continues at coordinate 19,300 of JAFXMP010000076.1, forward strand.
GTTTCCCCCGCGCCCCGCTCCCACACGCGCATTTGCAGAATGTTGCGGTCGATCACCCGCACGAATTCCACGTTGGTGCGGCGGGGGAAGAGGGGATGATGCTCGATCATGGGGCCGATGGTGGGCAGGTCGATCACCTCCGGGTCGCGCACGAACACCACGGCATGGGGGTTGCCCATATTCACGCAGGTGATGAACCAGGTCTGGCCCAAAATTTGCAGCCGGTGGCGGATCACCAATTCCCCGGGCAGGTCAACTGGGATCAGGCGGGGATTCAGCTCCGGCGTGCCCATATCGGCCTTCACCCTTGCCACCTTGCCGTTTTCCACCGTCATCCACAGCTGCTTCACACCGCCGCCGGTTTCAATGGTCAGCTCGGTTTTGTCGGTCATGCCCCGTTCGTACACATATTTGCCGATGCAGCGCAGGGCGTTGCCGCACATTTCAGCCTCGCTGCCGTCGGCATTGAAAATACGCATGCCGAAATCTGCCCCGTCCGCCGGTTCGATCAGCACCAGGCCGTCCGCCCCCGCGCCGAAATGGGGTTTGGACATGACGATGGCCAGCCGTTCCGGGTTCTCGATCACTTCCTCAAAACAGTTGACGAACAGATAATCGTTGCCGATACCTTGCATTTTGGTGAACTTCATGCAGCAGGCCCCCCTTTAGGCAGAGCGGAGAGTGGAGAGTTGAGAGTTGAGATTAAGGACGGAATACAATGTGTAATCGAACAAAATCAATCTCAACTCTTAACTCTCAACTCCCAAATCTCATTATATTGTGTATGCCGCGCAATCCCCTTGGGTTACATCCTCTCCGGCGCGTCCAGGCCGATCAGATACAATCCGGTTTTGATGGTCTGGCGGCAGGCGTCGGTCAGTTGCAGCCGAGCAGCCGTGGCGGCGGGATCGTCGTCCAAGATGCGGTGCTCGTAATAGTATTTATTGTACGCCTTGGCGATTTCCGTGGTGGCGCGGGTGACGATAGAGGGCTCGTTGCGCAGGCAGGCTTCCGCCACCGCCTCCGGGAACCGGCTTAACAGCCGCAGCAGAGCCTGGGCTTCGTCGTCGGTCAGCGCCGCGTAATCGGGGACCGCCGTGATTTCCGAGGCCTTGCGCAGCACGGAGCAGCACCGGGCGAAGGTGTACTGCACGTAGGGGCCCGTTTCGCCGTCGAAGTTCAGGGCCCGGTCCCACCAGAAATCGATGTCCTTGATGCGGTTGTTTTGCAGGGTAGCGTACACCACCGCGCCTACGCCCACCTGCCGGGCCACTTCTTCCTTGTTTTCCAAATTGGGGGATTTTTCGTTGATGATGTCCAAAGCCCGTTCCTGGGCGCGGGTAAGCAGTTCGTCCAGCAGCACCACGTGGCCCGTGCGGGTCGCCATGGCCTGGCCTTCATAAGATACCATGCCGAAAGCCACGTGCTGGCACTGATCCGCCCAATCATAGCCCATCAGCTCCAGCACCTTGAAAAGCTGCTTAAAGTGCAGGTCCTGCTGATACGCCACGATGTACAGGCTCCGGTCGAAATGATAGGTTTCCTTACGGTAGATGGCGGCGGCGATGTCCCTTGTAGCGTAGAGCGTGGCGCCGTCGGATTTGATGATCAGATAAGGCGGCAGGTTATAGGGCTCCAAATCCACGATCTTCGCCCCGTCGGAATCCTTGAGCAGGCCCTTTTCTTCCAGCTCCCGCACCACCCGGTCCGTTTTCTTAGCCATGACGCTTTCCCCGTCGTAGCTATCGAACTGGACGCCCAAGGTATCGTACACCTTCATGGCGTCCCGCAGGGTCACGTCCTTGAACCAGCGGAAAATGTCAAGAGCTTCCTCGTCCCCGTCCTCGATCTTCTTGAACCAAGCCCGGCCCTCGTCCTCTAAGGCGGGGTTTTCTTTGGCTTCGTCGTTGAAGCGCACGTACAGCTTGGTCATTTCGTCCACGCCGCCCGCTTCTACGGTGGCCTTGTCGCCCCAGCGCTTGTAGGCGGCGATCATCTTGCCGAACTGGGTGCCCCAGTCGCCCAAATAGTTGATGGACACGGTTTTCCATCCCTGGAAATCATAAATGCGCTTTAAGCTGTTGCCGATCACCGTGGTGGACAGGTGGCCCAAATGGAAGCGCTTGGCGATGTTGATGCTGGAATACTCCACCACGGCAGTTTTGCCCTCGCCGTCCTGGCTGCTTCCCCACTTTTCCGGCGCGGCCATGATGGCGGAAAGCAGTTCCCGGGCAAAGTTTTCCCGGTTGAAAAAGAAATTCAAGTAGCCGCCCACGCATTCCACCCGGGCGATTTCCGGCTTATCCACCGATTCCGCCAGCTTCTTTGCGATCATGGGCGGCCCCATGCGCAGGGCTTTGGAGAGCCTAAAGCAGGGAAAGGCGTAATCCCCCATGCTTTTTTCCGGGGGGACTTCCAATAAAGCCGCCAGATCCTCCGGCAGCCCCTGAGCCTCCGGAAACGCCGTATGCAGCATTTCGCCCGCCAAATCGCCGATGCGCTGTCTCATATCCATAAAAACCAATTCCTCCCAGAATCCATAATGAAAAAATACTTCCTCATGATACCATATCATGCCCCGTTTCGCAAGGACGCAAACGGCGGAAATTGCGGAAAATGCACGGTTTTCCGCCTTGGCTGAAAAATATTTCACCTTGCACTGCCATCCCCCCATTTTCCCCGTATCAACTGGTGCAAGGCCGCAAGGCAATGCGCCGGGGCCGGGCGGAAAAGGAGCAAAGGAGAATGAAAAAGAAAAAATTTTCCAAATCCGCTGCCATCTTCTCAAGAGCCCCGTATCAACAAGTGAAAGAACCAAGCAAGGGAAGCAAACCCGGCAGGGTCTTCACAAATGGAACGGAACAATGATTCGATTTTTGACCGGAAAGGAGGTACTGAGCAGCATCGAAACCGAAAGTTCATGATGCCGAAGCAATTTTCCAGAAATCGGTATTGACAAGAATCGCGGACCAGACTATAATGATAAATGGGGTTTTAGACAGTATTGCAAGATGCTGTTTGGATCACCGATTCGCGAGGGAGGGACTGCCGATGGGTTGGAAGTATCTGCGGGACGATTTGCCAGATCAGGCAGTCCCAAAGGGCGGTGACGCCATAGCGTGATTACCATTGCGGAACCCAAGGAACTCATTGACAAGCTGTGGGGGAAACAAAAAATCCGCGAGGATGACACCTACCGGTTGATGCGATACGTGCTTCGGGTGGACCATGAAGATAAGGTGCTGCTGCACAACGTAGTCACTGGCCGCCTGGTGGTTCTGGAACGGGAGGAAGCGGAGGCATTGGAAACATTGCCCGCCGCGTACAATCCCACGATGGAACAACTGGTGACCGAACACTACCTGGTTCCTGAAACCTTCGACGAGCATCAGCAGGTGATAAATCTGCGAAAGATCTTGCGAAGTTTGGATGATGCACACAAATCAGATGCTATCACGAAATTCGCGATCCTACCTACAACTGCCTGCAATGCCAGATGTTATTATTGCTTTGAGCATGGGATAAAAGCTGTTAGCATGGATGAGCAGATGGCAAAAAAAGTTGCTGGATACATCATTGACCATTGTGGGGGAGAAAAAGTTTATCTTACATGGTTTGGCGGTGAGCCTACTGTATCAGCAAATCGAATTGATCAGATTTGCGAAATCCTTCGTAGCAATGGAATCGAATATCAATCTAACATTATTACAAACGGATATCTGTTAGGTAATGAAATGTCGCTTCGAGCAAAATCATTATGGAATCTTAAAACCGCACAGATTTCAGTTGATGGAGGCGAGACGAATACTAACAGAATAAAATCCTTTGTAGGCGCAAAGGACAATCCTTATCAACAGGTATTGCGCAATGTTGAGATGTTGATAAGACTGGGTATTAAGGTATCAATACGAATGAACTTTGATCTTAATAACTACCAAGATTTCAAGATTCTACTAAAGGATTTGCTTCAAAAGGTCAGCGATAAGAAGCTTTTGCAGGTTGTTGCAACTCCAGTCCTGGGAGAATACGTAAACAATGATGGCGTAATTCTCCATGGAGACGATAAGTGGATGGAAGAAAAAATAGTAGATCTTAATGATATGGCGCGAGACTGCGGACTATTGAGATTTGGTTCACAGCTTCCACACTTGGAGTTTTCAGGATGTTCCGCTGCTGATAAAACATATACCATTATCGGGCCGAGTGGAAAGTTGTTCCGATGCTTGGAATGTGTTCATGAGTATCAGTCTGTTGGTGATATTGATGTTGGAGTTACTATTGATGATCTTTATGAATCATGGAAAGAACTTGCAGACTATGATAAGTGTAGAGTATGTTCAATGTTTCCGTGGTGCATGAAGATGAAAAATTGCAGCTCAAATGATCGATGTTACCAGCTTGACCATTTTCAGCAGTGTGATTTCACAATACGCAATATGTGTAAACAATTCATGAATAAGGAGGACGATCGTGATGGTATTTCAGGAGCCGAAAGTGGAGTTTATTCCAATTGACTGTTCATCTATTGTAACGAGCGGTTCAATTGACTGTTCGGGTTCAGAAACGGAGCCGGGTGGCGGTGTGGTGTGCTCGAACTCTTACTGGATCACCACACTTGGTGACTGCGGTAATAATACTGGTAGTGCGCCGCAGGCATGTACATCGTTTTGCTAAAGCAACAAACAATTTATGAAGAGATGTGAAGGAGGAAACATCATGCGTCAGGAAATCAAAGATTTAGAACTGGAACAGGTTACAGGCGGTCGGTATTTCATCAACAAGGACAAGAAAATCGTTGTCTTTCAGAATGTTGCTGGTGTTTTTCAGTTGAAATGCAAGCCTTCAGAAGCGATGGATGCCATGGACGAGCTGATTGGCAAGTATAAGACCGAGGCCGAATACGATCAGGCTTGTGTCAATCTTCTTCAGAGCAAGGGTTGGATTTGATTTAATTGATTGAATCGTAAGGGTAAAGAGGGCATGCATGGATTGAAACCACGCATGCCCTATCATTGATATGGAGGGTTTTATGAAACTAAAATGCAGATTTGAAATGATTGATATGGGCGATGAATTAATATGTGTTCCTGTTGGCGAAAAATCAAAGGAAGTGCAAGGCGTTCTAAAGCTTAATCGTGAAGGACAAGAAATATTGGAAATGCTGAAGAATGATATTTCTGAAACAGGCATTGTTAATGCATTAACTGCAAAATATGATAATTCGGTGGATAATATTTCATTTTATGTCCATCGTGTTATTGAGGAACTCAAAGCAAACAGTCTACTCGACGAATGAATTGAAGGGAATTACAATTGATACAATTCAAAGTTGAAATAGCAGGAAAAATCGCGAAAGTATCAACAATTCATACTCGCCCTAAAGCAATTGCCCGTGATTTTATTACTGTAAAAAAGTCAATGTTTTCCATCGCAACGAATCATAAGGATATAGAACAAGCAAGAGTTAGCTATGAATTAGTAAATAGAAAGCAGTGCACAAAGACTGAAGGCTTTCTTGAAACAATCGTTGTTTTGGAAAAAATCGCAGTTGCTTTGATTGACTTTAATGTATTATTAATTCATGGCGGAGCAATTGGATTAAATAATTTTGCCTACTTATTCACTGCATCAAGTGGCGTTGGGAAAACTACCCATATCTTGAAGTGGCTGAATCGTTGCCCAGACGCCTATGTAATCAACGGCGACAAACCCTTTATCAAATTCAGCGACAACGGCACGCCGCCCCTGGCCTGTGGCTCCCCCTGGGCAGGCAAGGAAAACCTGTATACCAACACCATGGTGCCCCTGAAATCCATCATCCTGATGGAGCGGGCCGAGGAAAACCACATCGAGCAAATTTCCTTCGCCCAGGCGTTCCCGCGCCTGCTTCAGCAGGTCTACCGCCCGGACGATGAAGATAAAATGCGCAAAACCTTGAAGCTGATGCAGCGGCTGAATCCGGCTGTGTCTTTTTGGCGTTTCCAGTGCAATAATTTCAAGGACGATTGCTTTGATGTGGCCTATAACGCATTGGTAAAGGGGCAGTCATGAATCAATCAGCCGAACCGCGGGTTCAGTACGTCTCCTTTGAAGAACTGCTGGAAAAAGACGGCTATCTCGTCTACACCAATGTGGGAAACAGCATGATGCCCCTGCTCCGCCAGCGGCGGGACATCATCGAAATCCGCAAAAAGGAGCCAGGGCGCTGTCAAAAGTACGATGTAGTCCTTTACAAGCGCGGAGACAAATATATCCTTCACCGCATCCTCCGCGTGCTCCCTTTCGGTTATATCATCGCCGGAGATCACAATACCTTTGTAGAGCGGGATATCACCGACAAAAACATTTTGGGCGTGATGACGCGGGTGATCCGCAACGGGAAAGACATTTACATGGATAACCCCCGGTATCGCCTCTACGTCCACCTCTGGTGCGATTGTTGGCCCGTGCGCATGTTGCTGCTGCGCTGCAAAACCCTGGCCTACCGGGCGGCGCATCGGGTGCTTTCGCCGCTGAAAAAAATGATTTTCAAAAAGTAAATTCATCAGAAAAAACCGCGCGGATAGGTTCTGAAAAGCGAACCCATCCGCGCGGTTTTCGTTTACTGCTCCATTTGGCGGCCCACGATGCCCGCCGCCGTTTCCGCCACCTTGATTTCCGTATCGCCCATGCGGGCGCCCTGTTCCCGGGAAGGCAGCAGTACAGCGCCGATAGCCTCCCCGTCCGTGATGATGGGCGACACCACCTGGGCCGTGTAGCCGGACACGTCCTCCTCGTTGGTCACGGGCACGATCTTGCCGCCGCCCGTGCGGTTGCTGCTCACCGTCTGCCGCGCCTGAATGGCGCTTTCCAGATCGGGGCTGATGGGTTTGTCCCACAGCTCTTTTTTGCTGACCCCGCTGGCAGCCACCACCTGATCCCGGTCCACGATGCATGCGATGTGCCCCAGCGACCGGAACAGCGATTCCGTGTAATCCTTGGCAAAGGAACTCATTTCCCCGATGGGGGAATACTTCTTCAAAATCACTTCCCCGTCCCGGTCCGTGTAAATTTCCAGCGGGTCACCGTCACTGATGGTATTGACACGGAAGGCTTTGTCCCGCTGGTGAATCGCCCGCTGGACAATGGTGACCTGGCCTTCCGTGCCCCGATTAAAATTTCCGGTTTCCTCCTCAGGCTCGTCCGGCAGTTCGCCGGTTTTGAGCAGCGTATCGATATCGGCCTTGAGCTTTACGTCGATATGATCCTCATAAATGATGATCTGGTCGATGATCAAGTTCAGATCCCTGGAATCCAGGTGATCTTTGTTCAGAATGTCGTCAAAAACCTCCATGGCCGTTTTCGCTTTGCGGTTCACCCGGATGATCAGGTTGCGTTTATCCTCCGTCAGCGTGATCTGGGCCTGCAAGCCTGCAATCCGGTTGATCAGATCGGATTCCATCTCGTCGTAGGTTTCCTCCAGGATCGCTTCCTGCTCCGGGTGCTTCATCAGATCCCGTACCCGCTGACGCTTGGTGGCTTTTAATTCTTCCTGCAAGTTTTCCAATGCTTCCCGCAGATGCGTAACGCTGACCGCCGTTTCCTGCAAATCGTCATCCTGCTTCTGAATATCGGCGTTGAGTCTATCCAGCATGGCCTGGGAGCCGTCCCGCACCTTGCGCAGATAGGTTTTCAGCACCTGATCCAGGGTGGCGGTTTTCACAAAATGGCTGGTGCAGCCCTTGAGCCCCCGCCGGTGGTACAGCCCGCAGCGGTAGGCCTCCTGAGAGCCCGGCTTGCTCATGGTAAACATGGGCGATCCGCAGTCTCCGCATTTCAGGAAGCCGGAGTAGTTGTTTTCGTACTTCTTGACGCCCCGGTAATCGGTGGTCGTGCGCTTCTCCATCAGCGCCTTGGCGGTGGCGAAGGTACGGTAGTCGAGGATGGGCTGATGATGATTCTCGATCACGATATGCTCGTCAACGTCCTTCTTCACGTCCCTGCCGTTGATTTTCTTGCGGTAATACTTCCCCTGCCGCAGGGTACCGATGTAGAAATCGTTGGAAAGAATGCCCTGGATCGTTACGATGGCCCATTCGGGCTTGACCTCCCGGCGGTATTCCTTCCCCTGGGCTTCCGCTCGGGAACGCTCCTCCATCCGGGGCGTGGGAATGTGTTCATCAGTCAGGTAATTGGCGATGCGCTTGTAGCCCCAGCCGTCGATATACAGCTGAAAGATTTTCCGCACGATATCCGCTTCGGTGGGCACCAGCTCAAATTCCTGCCGGGCGTTGACGATGTACCCATATGGCGCGGCGCAGATCCATTTGCCGTCCTCCTGGCGGCGCTTGACCACCGCCCGCACCTTCTTGGAGGCATCGGTCACCGGCATTTCGTTGATCAGGAACTGGAACTGGATTTTCAGCCACTCGTCGTCGTTGGGATAGTCCACGTTATCGCCGATGGAAATGATGCGCATTCCGGCGTCCCTCAAATCCTCCAGCTCCACCAACCCGCGGCTGTTCCGGCGGGAGAAACGGGAAAAATCCTTGATGATCAGAATATCGAATTTGTGCTCCATCAGCATCCGGCGCATGCGCTGATACGCTGGCCGCTGCTCGAAGGTATAGCCCGATTTATCCCGGTCTTCAAAAAACGTGAGCTCACTGTCGGGAAACCTGGTCTTGACAAAATCCGCAATAATCGCCTTTTGATTCTCGATGGACGTGTTTTCCCGATCTAGCTCTTCATCCACCGAAATGCGGGCGTATCCGGCGATGGAAAAACGCTCTTTCAATTTCGTTTCCTCCTTCCTTTGTATTTGCAGACGATATTGTATCATAAGTATTTGGGAAATGCAAGCTCAAAGTGCCATTTCGTAAGATTTATTTTTCTTCTTTTCAGCGGCGATACTGTTTTCCTCGATCTTCTTCCGATTGTATTGCAGCAAATCCCTGGATAACTGTTCCAAATCTTCATGACCCGAATAAAATACGGAGACCAAATATTTCTTTTGTTTGTATTCCTGGTACAGTGGTTTTAGCTGATTCTGAATCGCGGGGTTTTTCTGATCCGCATGATTCAACCAGACGCAAACCATTTTGTTTTCATCAAAAACTTCGATTTTCATAGATTTCCTCCCTTCTTCATTATTTCATGTTGATCCTGTATCTATTCTTTTCCAAACGAATATCAAAGGGAGCTGCCAAAGCTGACAGCTCCCGAATGACAAAAGAGGTCAATATTCTGTTGGAATCATAATTTTATTCAGTAACAGGTACTCTAAATAAGCAGAATTGATCTGACTTTGCCCCCCGAATTGCCGTAACGTGGTTGGCGTCATCCTCATCAAGAACAAATGTCCATGATGAATAGGGTTCGAGCTTGCTATAAAATGCAACAGCATGATATCTATGATTATTATCTGCCTCAAAGCCCGGAAGATCGCATCCCAAAACACAAACCAATTCAGCTGTAAACCCTTCTGGTGATGAAAAAGCTCTTGCTATATTCATCAATTCAGATAATACCTGATCTTTTTCTCTTGCCATCACACCGGATCCCCAAGATAAAGTTACGTTATCATGAAGCCGATTTGCGAACTCATGCCAGATTGAAGTATTATTTGGCTGATTGATAATCTCACAGAACAAGGACTCAATCAATTCTTCACGCATTTTTTGTCACCTCGAATTTTTATATTCTACATGATTTTTCCTTTTTCCTCCAATATTTCATATATTCCTTATCTCTCCTCCCAGCTATGCTGCTTGGGTTTCTGTGTCCTCGTTTCCTGGGATTTCTGTTTGTAGGTTCGCAGCAATTCATAAATCGACGGCCTGGCCTGTTCTTTGATCTTCGCTTTGGCCGCCTCCCGGGTGGCGGGCAGACGAAGTGCTTCGACGATCTTTTCAAAAATCGATTGGGCTTTCTTTTTCAGCGTCGTGGCAGCTTTTTCAAACCACGCCACCACAAGCTCCCGGTCTTTTTGCTTCATCTTGATTTCTGGCGACATGACTTTTTGCTTTCCTTTTTCCAGAACCAGCAGGTCTTGCTTTTGCGTTTCCTGGATGGCTTCGGCGGCCACGACCTTGACCGCCTCCCTGTAGGCGACATCGGCCACAGCATCCAGCGCCATGTCGGCATTGGAGAGCTTTTCCAGCTTGTCTTCCAATTCAGCATTTTTCTGAGCAATGATCCGGCTTTGGGCTTCGTTGTCCGCTGTCAGCTCGGCATTGCGCCTTTCCAGCTCGGCGATCTTCTCCCGCTGGGCTTCGATGATGTAATCGTTCTTGTCCCGATTGGCTTTGCCGCCATAGATGGCATCCCGTTCCACGTCCAAACCATGTTCCTCGCAGATGTTCAATAGAAGCTCCCGGCAAATGCCGTCAAACGTGATTTTTCTGTTGATCATCTTGCCAACCTTTTTTTCCGGGAAGGGCAAGGGAATGCCCAGCGCCTCCAGAGCCTTTTCCTGCTTCGGTTCGATCTCCCCATAGCGGTTTTCAATATCGAACACCTGCCGGGCGTGAATGTGCGGGCTGGTCTCGTCCAAATGCAGCGCCCAATCCAGGATGTGAACATGCTTCCCGAAGCGTTCCTGAAAGGTGTCCATGAATTCCTGCATTACTTCCAGCAGAACATCGGGAGAAGGGCAATCTCCCTCCTTCCCGATCTGATAAATCGTTTCCTCGGGGCAGATACGAACATCTGCCAGGAGATCGTCCACGGTGCGATTTCGCCCGGCGTGCCCTGCTTTGATATTGCGGGCAGCCTGTCCGGCCAGATAATCGCCGTAGCGCTGCTCATAAAAATCCCGCTCCACCTGGTTGAAGGACGGATACTGGCCGGACTGATTGGCCTCGTGATCCCGAAGACCGTTCTGCCAATCCCAATAGAGGTTCAGGCTCGTCCGGCTTTTGTCGATGTTGTCCGCATGGGTAACGTCGAACTGCCGGTCATTGTGTTTGGGGTTATAGACGCCGTGCTTCCCCGCACGGCCATTGTGACGGGACACCCGCTGTTTTGTTTCGGGCATGGCGTCACCTCCGTTTCTTTTGTTTTCGTGGCAGTCTTCTTTTTGCGCAGAGTAACTTTCGTTCCCCGGCACCTGAGATTTTCGACAGGTAATACCCAGTACGAAGTGTCGATGCTCAACACTTCACTGGGCCACGGGCGCTGCCCTTTGGATTCCCGGCAAGGGTCTTTCCCTTGCATCCCGCGCAGGCGCTGCCGCCCTGCACCTGGCCCAAGGCGCTTCGCCCTTGGATTCCGAGCAAGGGCCTTCCCCTTGCATCCCGCATCCGGCCACAAAAAAACGGTATCGTTTTTGATACCGCATTTTTGTGGATTCGCGCTTCTGATGCCGCTTTGGTATCACCTTCAGCAGCCCAAAGCGCTCATGAAACCGTCGGCAATGTCGAAATCTTCATCGGCTATTTCTCCATTTCCTCCGTTTTCTTCCGAAGCGCTGCCAGGCTGTACGGCAAGGGGCAGCTCTCGCATCGCTTCGGAGATTGCCTGCCGCATGATGGCTTTCAGCGCATCGGCGGCAGGGAGACCGAGGTCGGGAGCCGCTTCCTTTGTCAGCGCGTCCACGATGGATGCCGTATAGGAACCGGGACCGCTTCGGAGTTTTTCCCAGGCCAAACGGTGACGGGCATTGTTCAGGTTCAGCCGCACGGTGAAGCTCACGCGGTTCTCATTCTTCAAAGGGAACACCCCGTTTACGGAGCGCTTTGACCGCCAGACGCTGATAGCCCTTGGCCGTAGCCTTGATGTCGTCCACGATGATGATTCGATCAGGATCAAAGGAACCGAAATTTCGGATCAGGCAAGCCCCGCCGCCCATGAACCACAGCTTCATTAGCATGGGATTGTACTCATGCTCCCGCAGGCTGCGCATGATCCCGGCCACATAATCCGTGGCAGTATCCCGAATGATGGACACTACCTTTTCGTCTACGTCAGAAGCGCCGGTACGAAGCACCTGTTCGATGATGCTGTCATCCACCTTCAAATGCAGCGTACGCATCAGGGCTTCCCGGGCTGCCAGCATGCACTGGTGGGTGCCGAACTTTTCCGTATAGCACTGACTGCTGATGGGCCGCCCGTTGTTGATATACATGATATTCATGGTGCCGTTACCGATATCGCAGAGCATGTTCACCCCGGTGAACTCCTTCAATCGATCCGCCACAGCGGCAAAGCCCTGGGCGAACATCTCCACGCCTACGATCTCAACGTCGTAGTCTTTTCCGTTGAAGGTGTATTCCAGGTTTCGCACCTGGGTCAGATACTGGATGAAGCTGTCCTTCTGGTGGCCCACCCAGGTCAGGGGCAAACCCACGGCCAGATAAACCGGCGCTTCGGTCAGCCCGCGCCTGTTCAGTTCCTTGGCGATAGCTGCCATGGTCAGCTTCAAATAGTCCTCGTCTGCCGTTTTGTCGGCAATGAATTCCTTGTGATTGTCGCCGATGGCATACCAGCGGCCAGCCCAGCGAAGGGTATCCGTGGCCATGGCTGGTTCCTCTTTGTATTCCGTGATGCCGGTGGGGAAAATGAAGTTGGGCGTTTTGACGTTGCCGTAGCCATGGTCAATCGGGATGAGAATGGGTTTTCTTTTGAGTTCAGTCATATGTACCTCTTTCTGCCGCCTTTCGCGGCGTAATAAAATAGGCAGGCCATATCGCCTGCCGCGTACGGAAAACCGAGACAAAAGAATCATACAATCAATAGGCATCCGCTCCTCTCCGAAAGGTTGTTACCCCTCACTATAATTATGTTGAAAAATCCAAAAACCATGAAAAAAGGCTGACAAGCCGAAAATCGGTAAACATGACAGTCCGTCAGATCACACGATCACCAGCATAGTTTTTTCCTTCACGTTTTCGATCCCCATACTATAATTATGTTGAAATTTCTCAAAAACATGAAAATCGCCCGACAAGGCCAAAAAGAAAAAACACGACGGGGCTTTTCTTTTTGGAAAAGATGCTGTATAATGCAGGAGGGGAACAAATATTCGTATTGTGGAGAAAAGACATGAACACGAAAAAAGAAGCCGAGATAACCACTTTGATTTATGCGGACGATACCGTTCAATACAGGGATCGGGTTTTGCCTGCCGGAGCGATTGCCTGCATGGCGCTGAATATCCCCAAAGAATCCTTGGAAGAAGCGCTGCCGTTGTGTAAACGAGTTGCCGCAGTCAACACCATGTTTCATACCGGCGTAGTGGATAAAACCGCTATGAGCAGCGCCGGGCTGGCTGCCCATCCGCTGCTAAAGCTGATTGCGAAGCATGAGCCCTTCACTTTCCTCGACATGCCGGAATTGGATCAACGGCTGGATCAGGCATTTACGGTGGACGCCTTCAAAAAGATCCGGGCGTTCAGCAATATCGTGCAGAACGAAAAGATGAATGAGGAAGCAAAAAAGAAGTATATTCCGACCCAGGTTTTACTGGCGCTGGCCCCGACGATGGCCAACTATTATGACGCGATCACCATGCTCCAGGAGCATATTTCTCCTTTTGCCGAAAAGCTGGACGCAGAGGATCAACCCCGCACGAAAGAAGCTTATCTGACTCAATTCAGCCAATCCTTCCCCAGGAATTTCCTGATCGGGGATGGCTCAGATTCCTGGATGTCCATGGCGAACGTGACCGTGCAGTATACAGCAGGCACAGCACCGGATACCGGTCACATGCAAATGCAGAAGCACATGCGCTTTCTTTCCTTCGGCGGGATGCTGCGGGCGGACTTTTTCGAGGGCATATCCGTAGGCCATGCTCCGAGGCGCTGCGCCATCTGCGGCCGGTGGTTCCTGACCACCGACGCCCGGCGCACGAAATATTGTGGCGAAATCTGTGTCACCGATCCCAAAGGACGCAAATGCCGGGTGATCGGGAATATGAACGGACGGGCTGAAAGAGAGTTGGCAGCCGATCATCCGCTGATCGTTCCCTATAACCGCCGTATGAATACCATTGACCAGTATGTACGGCGCGGCACATTGAGCGAAGAATTAGCTGACACCATGAAAAAGCTGGCCAAGGATAAAAAGCAGCGGGCCTTAGCCGATCTGGATTATGCAAAAGGCTCCTATCTGAAAGAAATGGAGCAGAACGCACTAAAGGAAGAAGCACAACGGCTACTGACATAATCGGAGGAAGCATTGGAACAGATACTGAAAGGGTTTTCCTGGGCGCTGGATGGATATATGCCGCGGGCATCCCAGGCACAGCGGCAAATGCTGACAATCGAGGACGCGGAAAGGGCTTATCAGCTGATTCCCTCGCCACCTAAGATCAAAGGCTGCGATGTGAATGATTACATCCGCTTGGCGCAGGAGACCCGAGAGCTGAAATACATCTTCTTTTACCTACACGAAAAAGAGTGGTACAAAACTTGGCGGATCAGAAGAAAGAATCAATCAACGAGGCAGTTCCATCTGTTCTGACAAGATCATCAGCTTCATATGACCAGTGATTTTCCAAACGAAATGCCGACATCATTCGGCACATGGCCCGATAATCTTAAC